>DUFB01000052.1 GCA_011192005.1 Dehalococcoidia bacterium | reverse complement strand
TTTCCTAACCGCCTACCACCTTCCCGGCTTTACCCGGTTTAAGGTGTACTACCTCTCCGGCATACCTGATTCCCTTGCCTTTGTAGGCATCGGGCGGGCGGATGGCGCGGATGTTGGCCGCCATCTCTCCCACCGTCTCTTTGTTAGCTCCGGATACTTTAATACGGTTGTTTCCTTCCACGTCAAGAGTCGTGCCGGGGAGAGGTTTTACCTCCACCGGATGAGAGTAACCGATGCGTATCGTCAGATTATTGCCGGTTTTCTCGGCACGGTAACCGACGCCGACTATCTCCAGCGTCTTCTCGAAGCCCTTGGATACTCCCTCCACCATATTGGCCAGCAGGCTCCGCGTCAGCCCGTGGTAGGACTGGTGCTTCTTACTTTCGCTGGGGCGCGATACTTCAATGGTATCGCCTTTCATTTTAATAATCATTTCCCCGGGAAGGGAGCGGCTGAGCTCGCCCTTGGGTCCGCTTACCGTGACCGTGTTCCCGTCTATATTCACTTTTACCCCGGAGGGCACCGTTATTGGCATTTTACCTATTCTGGACATCTATATCCCCCGAATTGGTTACCATACATAACATAATAATTCCCCGCCCGAGCTCTGGCGCCAGGCCTGCTGTCCCGTTTTCACACCCTGGGATGTTGATATGATGGCGATTCCCAGTCCGCCGTAGACCCGCGGGATTTCTCTCTTCTGAATGTATACTCTCAGTCCCGGTTTACTGACGCGTTTCAGTCCCGATATGGCCGGTTTATTGTCTTCCAGATATCTCAGCTGGATGCTGATATCACGGTGCGGTTTGCCCCTGATTACTTCGTAATCGTTAATAAACCCTTCCTCCTTGAGAATCCTGGCAATAGCCAGCTTCATCTTGGACGAAGGCACCTTCACACTATCATGCCTCGCCATCAGGGCATTACGTATTCTGGTCAGCATATCGGCTATGGGATCAGTTACTGTCATACCTGTATTTCCTTTTTATTTACCAGCTTGATTTCCTTACACCTGGGAGTTGCCCGTTGAGTGCCAGGTGGCGGAAACATATCCGGCAGATACCGAATTTCCGGATATAGGCGCGGGGCCGTCCGCACAGCCGGCACCTGTTATGCTGCCGGGTGGAGTATTTAGGCGCACGCCTGGATTTTTCTATGCTCGACTTTTTAGCCATGTTTATGTTACTCCGTCCTTGGCAAAGGGCATTCCCAGCAGTTCCAGCAGGTGCCTGCCTTCTTCGTCGTTTTTAGCCGTGGTCACTATCGATATTCCGATGCCCCGTGCTTTGTCAATCTTGTCATAGTCTATCTCGGGGAAGTATATTTGTTCCTTGAATCCCAGGGTATAATTGCCGCGGCCGTCAAAGGCGTCCACAGGCACGCCCTGGAAGTCCTGTATACGCGGTAATACGGAGTTGACCAGCTTCTCGAAGAAGTCGTACATCCGCTCTCCCCGCAGGGTTACCATCATGCCTATCGGCATGCCTTCCCTCAGTTTGAAGGCGGCGATGGATTTCTTGGCGCGCGTGATAACCGGGTGCTGCCCGGATATCGCCACCATATCGGCTTCTCCTGATTCCAGCGCCTTGGCGTTGGATATAGCCTCGCCCAACCCGATATTGAGGACTATCTTCTCGAGGCGCGGTGCCTGCATCACGTTGTTGAAGCCGCACAGCTCCATAAGGCGCGGGACAACCTCTTCCCTGTATTTTTCTTTCAGTCTCGCCATCTAATCGATAACCTCATTGCAGACGCGGCAGAATCTCACTCTCCGTCCGTCTTCAAGTTTCTTGTAACCTACCCGGCAGGGTTTATTGCATTTATCACAGATCAACATGACGTTGGACACGTGCACCGTCGCTTCCAGGTCGATGATGCCTGCCTGCCGTACGGCACCACGCGCCTTGGAGTGCTTCTTGATAAAATTTATCCCCTCGATGATTATGCGCTGCTTCTTGGGATAAGCGAAGCGCACCTTACCCGTTTTACCCCTGTCCTTGCCGTTAATCACCAGGACATTATCGTCTTTTTTTATCTTCATAATATCTCTTGCCTTATAAAACCTCGGGTGCCAGCGATATTATCTTGGTGTAGTTCTTATCCCTCAATTCCCGGGCGACCGGACCGAAAATCCGGGTGCCTTTGGGGTTGTTCTTATCGGTGAGGATTACCGCGGCGTTCTCATCGAATTTTATATAGGAGCCGTCCGGCCGCTGGTAGGGCTGTGCCGTGCGGATTATGACGGCGCGTACCACCTCACCTTTCTTGGTACCGGCGTTCGGGATAGCACGCTTCACCGACGCTACCACCACGTCGCCGATACTGGCATATTTCTTACGGGTGCCCCCGAGGACGTTGATGCACATCACTTCACGGGCTCCCGTGTTGTCCGCTATTTTTAGTCTGGTTTGCATTTGAATCATGTTTCTGCACCGGTTTCTTGAGTATCTATTTCCTCGGGTTTGATATCAGCCACCTCTCCTTTGGCGACAATCTCCGCTACCCTCCAGCGCTTTTCCCGGGAGAGCGGTCGGGTCTCTTCGATGCGTACCGTGTCTCCCGTGCGGCACTGGTTCTTCTCATCGTGAACTTTGTATTTCACGGCCCTGCGGATGCTTTTCTTATACAGCGGATGGCGCCACGGCGTGTCCACAGCGACGACGACCGTCTTATCCATCTTGTCGCTGATAACCTTACCGAACCTGATTTTGCGCTTGTTTTCCATCCCTCTTATTACCTACCTTATCCCCAGTTCTCTCTCGGTCTGCAGGGTCTTCAGCCTGGCTATCTTTCTCTTGACCCTCCGCAGTTCGCGGTGGTTCACCAGCTGCTTGGTTTCTACCCGAAACCTGAGGTTAAACAGCTCCTCGCGCGATTCCTCCAGTTCCTTCTTCAGGTCCGCGTCGTTCATATCTCTGAATTCTTTAAGTCTCAACTCTCCAGCCCCCGATTCCTATGATTCGCTGCCCACGGCCGCCAGGCTCTCCCTGACGACGAATTTGGATTTCACCGGCAGTTTGTGCGATGCTAGGCGAATCGCTTCCCGGGCAACGTCTTCACCGACTCCCGCCATTTCGAAGACGATTCTCCCCGCCTTGACCACGGATACCCAGTGGTCGGGGACGCCCTTGCCGCTGCCCATGCGGGTTTCGGCGGCTTTCTTGCTGACGGGTTTATCCGGGAAAGCTCGTATCCAGACCTTGCCGCCGCGCCGGATATGGCGCGTGATGGCACGCCGGGCGGCTTCTATCTGCGCACCCGTCAGCCAAGCGGACTCCAGTATCTGCAATCCGTAGTCGCCGAAATTTATCTCGTTCCCCGATTGCGCTTTGCCGCGTCGTTTGCCCCGCTGCGCTTTACGGTATTTTACGCGTTTAGGCTGCTGCATCCTTGTCCTCTTCCTTGGTTTCGTCCGGTGTTTCCGCCTCGGCGGTCACTTCCTTTTTCTCGGCCGCTTTTTTTGTCCTGGTAGTTTTTCTGGCTTTTTTAGCTGCCGGTTTCTCTTCCGCTTCTTCGGTGGATTTTTCTTTAGTTTTAGCGGTTGTTTTTACCGTCTTAGTTTCCGTTTTCTTGACGGCCGCAGCTCTGGTAGTCTTCTTCGCTGTTGCCCTGGCAGGTTTTTTCTCCGCTTCGGGCTCTTCAACTGCAGCCTCGGGTTCTTCAGCTACCGCCTCGGTGGCTTTCTCTTCCTCGGCCGCTTCAACTACGGCTTCAGGTTCCTCAGCTACTGCCTCGGTGGGTTTCTCTTCTTCAACCGTCTCAACAACGGCCTCAGCCTCGGCGACGGCTGTCTCGGCGTGTATTTCCTCTATCTCTTCCGCTTTCGGTTCGGGTAGGATTTGCCCTTTATATATCCACACCTTCACGCCGATTCTACCCAGGGTGGTGTGCGCTTCGGTAAAACCGTAATCGATATCGGCCCGGAGCGTATGCAGGGGGACCTGTCCCTCGTGGGAGGTCTGCCGACGGGCTATCTCGGCATTTCCCAGCCTTCCCGCGCAGCTGACTTTTATTCCCTTGGCTCCCGCCTGAATCGTGCGGAAAATTGCCTGCTTCATGGCGCGGCGGTAGGCAATGCGCCGTTCAATCTGCTCCGCTACCGACCTGGCTACCAGATAGGCATCCAGCTCGGGTTGGCGGACTTCCTGTATGTTTAACCGTATCTTTTTGCCGACGAGACCTTCGAGGTAAGCCCTCATCTCGTCGACCCTCTGGCCGCCCCGTCCGATGACGATGCCCGGTCGAGCCGTGTAGAGGGTGATGGTCACGTCCTTCGCCTGCCGGTCTATCTCGATTAGCGAGATAGCCGCTTCGGGGTACTTTTTCCTTATTGTCTCCCGGAGCTTGACATCCTCGAGGACGAACTCATCATAATTCGTATCGCTGTACCACTTGGACTGCCAGTCTTTGATGACGCCAAGCCGGAAGCCCATCGGGTGAACTTTATGACCCAATTATACCTCCTCCGCAACGATGACCGTGATATGGCTGGAATGCTTGCGGATGGGACTCGTCCGCCCCCGCGAACGAGGTCGGTATCTCCGCAGGCTCCGCGCCTCATCGGCATATATTTTTACTATCTTCAGGTCGGCGGGGTCTATCTGGAAATTATTCTCCGCGTTAGATGCCGCCGATTTTACCAGCTTGGCGACAAGCTTGGCTTTGGGTGTTGGCGTGAACTGAAGCAGAGTTAACGCTTCCTCCACGCTTTTACCCCGCACCATATCGACCAGTGGCCGTACCTTGCCCGCCGGTATGCCTGTGTCTTTAGCTACAGCTTTTACTTCCACTTACCCTATACTCTCTTTTTTGCCTGAGTTAATTTATCAGCTTTGGCTACATGCCCCCGGAAAGTCCGCGTGGGGGCGAATTCTCCAAGTTTATGGCCTACCATGTTCTCGTTGATGTATATTGGTACATGCCTTCTTCCATCGTGAACGCCGATGGTCATGCCCACCATCTGCGGCAGTATCGTAGAACGACGTGCCCATGTCTTGATGACCGTCTTCTTGTTAGAGCGTATGACGGCATCCACCTTCTTCATCAGTTTCTCATCTATTGCTGGTCCTTTTTTTATTGACCTTGACATATTTTCCCTCTATCCGCCTATTTTCCGCGGCGTTTGACGATCATCCGGTCGGAAGCCTTGGGCTTGCGGGTCTTGTAGCCCATGGCCGGTTTACCCCAGGGGGTTTTCGGTCCGGGCATACCCACCGGTGACCTTCCCTCGCCGCCGCCGTGGGGGTGGTCCCGCGGCGTCATCGCCGAACCTCTTACCGTAGGCCGCCAGCCCATGTGGCGCTTGCGTCCCGCCTTTCCCAGGCTGATATTCTGATGTTCTACATTACCAACCTGGCCGATAGTTGCCAGGCATTCGCTGCGTATGCGGCGGATTTCGCCCGATGGCATCCGGATAAGGGCGTATTCCCCTTCCTTGACCATCAGCTGCGCTGCCGCTCCCGCGCTACGTACTATCTTACCGCCCCGACCTTTTTGCAGCTCGATATTATGTATCTGTGTGCCCGTGGGCATATTGGCCAGGGGCATGGCATTACCCGGTTTTATATCGGCTTTATCGCCGGACATTACCGTATCGCCGACATTCAGCCCCACCGGTGCCAGGATATAGCGTTTATCCCCGTCGGCGTAGAAGATGAGGGCGATGCGAGCCGAACGATTAGGGTCGTACTCGATAGCCGCCACCCGACCGGGCACGCCGGCCTTGTCCCGCCTGAAATCGATAATCCTCAGGCGGCGTTTCGCCCCGCCCCCGCGGTGACGCACGGTAATCTTGCCCCGGTTGTTCCTGCCTGCTCTTTTCTTCAGCGGCAGCAGCAGGGATTTCTCAGGCTTGTCCTTCGTTATTTCCTCGAAGGTATAGCCGCTCATACCCCTTCTGCCCGGTGAGGTTGGTTTATAGTTTTTTATCGGCATCCTGTATATTTACCCCCGTGGTTATACCCCTTCAAAGAATTCTATCTTATCCCCCGGCTGTAGGGTAACAATCGCTTTTTTCCAGTCGGGCGTTTGAATTAGCCGCCGTCCTATTCTCTTGGCTTTGCCCCGCATGGTTACCACGTTTACCCCGGTAACCTTGACCTTGAAAGCGGCTTCGATGGCCTGCTTGACCTGCGGTTTATTGGCGCCGTCGGCTATCTCAAAAGCATATTTGTTCAAGGATTGAAGTTCGGTGCTTTTTTCTGTTATCAACGGCCGGCGCAGTACTTCATACAGATGCATCTTTCACCTCCTGCGTACTGCCGTTGCCCCACAATCTTTCCGCCATGCGTACCGCGGCTTCGGTCATCAGTAAATTCTTATGAGAAAGAATCTCGTTTACGTTCATTACATTGGCCGGTAAGGTTTTTATATTTTTCAGGTTCCGGGCCGACTTTATAACGTTTTCGTTCGGTTCCGGCGTTACAATCAACGCCGAGGAATCGATACCCAGCGCTTTTAAAGCTTCGATCATTTTCCTGGTCTTGGGTTCGCTGAAATCCCATTCCTCCAGTACCTTGAGCTCGCCGTCGGCGGCCTTGGCGGAGAGTACGCACCGCAGCGCCAGCTGCCGCATTTTTCTCGGCAGTTCCTGGCGGTAGTTCCTCGGGTGAGGCCCGAAAGTAATCCCGCCCCCGATGCGTAGCGGTGATTTCTTGCTGCCGGCACGGGCGTAACCGGTGCCCTTCTGGCGGTAAAGCTTCCGGGTGCTGCCTCTAACGTCGCCTCTCGTCTTCGTCGATGACGTTCCCTGGCGGGCGTTAGCCAGCTGCCCGACCATTACCTGGTGGACGATGGCTTCGTTGAACGGTACGGCGAAAACCGCATCGCTGACTTCTATCTTTCTTACCTCTTCGCCGGAGATATTGAAAACCGGAATCTGCACCTTACCTCTTCACCCTCCTCGACTTCTTAATCAACAGCAGCGAGTTTTTCGCTCCCGGTACGGCACCCTTGAGAAGTAACAGGTTGCGTTCGGCATCAGCCTGGTAAACCTCCAGGTTGAGCACGGTTGCCTGCCTGTTTCCCATGTGTCCCGCCATGCGCATCCCCTTGAGGACGCGGCCCGGCGTGGTGGTGGACCCGATGGAACCCGGGGCGCGGTGACGGTCGGACTGACCATGCGTTTTGGGTCCTCCGGAGAAATGGTGACGTTTCACCGTACCGGCGAACCCTTTGCCTTTGGAAATGCCGGAAACATTAACCAGGTCACCGGTTTTAAACAGGCTCACGTCTACGGTCTGTCCCGTTTCCATTTCGCCGATATCGTCCAGCTTTAACTCTCGCATGTGAGTATAATTCACTTTTTCCTTGCCGCGTTTCTTCTTCTTCGAGGATTTCGGCTGCCCCTTAACCCCGAACCCGAGCTGCGCGGCGTTATAGCCGTCGCTCTCGACGGTCTTCAACTGCGTGACGGTGCAGGGTCCGGCTTCGATGGCGGTCAAAGCAAATACCTTGCCGTCATCGCCGTACACCTGCGTCATGCCTAGTTTTTTACCAATTATACCTTCAGTCATAATAAACTCTGTCGCTATAATTTAATATCTATCTCCACTCCCGAGGGCAGGTTCAGTTTGGTCAGGGCGTCTATTGTCTTGGACGTTGTCTGGACGATGTCGATAAGCCTTTTGTGGGTACGTATCTCAAACTGCTCCTGTGAGTCTTTGTCGATAAAAGGTGAACGGATGACGCTGTATTTCTGGATGCGTGTCGGCAGGGGTACCGGCCCCACGGCGACGGCACCGGTGCTTTCCACCGCCTCCAGTATTTGCTGCGCCGACTGGTCCACCAGTCTGTGGTCAAAACCCTTTAGCTTTATTCGGATTTTCTGATTAGCCATGTTTCCTGCCTACAGCTTTTTCTATTATCTGGTCGGTAAGTTCCGGTGGTAACGTCTCGTAGCTGTTGAACTCCAGCGAATGGGTAGCCCTGCCCTGGGATATTGACCTCAGTCGCGTGGCATACCCGAACGATTCCGCCAGGGGTATCCGACAGTGAATAACGTAGGTCTCTCCCTGGGTATCAATCTTGACGATATGCCCTCTCTTGGCATTAAGGTCGCCGATGATATCGCCGAGGAACTCTTCCGGGGTGACCACCTCCAGCTTCATTATCGGCTCGAGGAGAACGGGTCTGGCTTTCTTGGTGCCTTCCCGGAAAGCCATCGAACCGGCCATCTTGAAGGCGATGTCTGATGAGTCCACCTCGTGGTAGCTGCCGTCATAGAGAGTGGCTTTGATGTCCACCACGGGATAGCCCGCCAGCGTTCCCGTCTCCATGGCTTCCTTAATCCCGGCCTCGACCGGGCCGATATACTGCTTGGGTATAATGCCGCCCTTGGTGGAATCAACAAACTGGAAGCCCTGTCCGCGTTCGAGTGGCTCTAGCTCGACGTTGACGTGTCCGTACTGGCCATGCCCGCCAGTTTGCCGGACGAACTTGCCTTCCGCCTGCACCGGGACGGTAATCGTCTCGCGGTAAGATACCCGGGGCTGGCCTACTTTAACGCCAACCCTGAATTCGCTGATGAGTCGGCTGGCAATTACCTCTAGGTGGAGTTCTCCCATACCGGAGATAACGGTCTGTCCCGTGTCCTCGTTATAGGCTACCTTGAAGGTCGGGTCTTCCTCGGTTAATTTTTGCAGGGCATCACCCAGTTTATCCTGGTCAGCCCGTGTTTTCGGCTCGATGGCAACCGATATTACCGGCTCGGGGAAGCGTATCGATTCCAGTAATATTGCATTGACATGGTCGCAGAGAGTATCCCCGGTAAAAGTATTTTTCAGTCCTAGCGTGGCCACGATAGAACCGGTGTCGGCGATTTCCACATCCTCCCGGTGGTTGGCATGCATCAACAAAAGGCGGCCGACTCTTTCATGACGGCCGCGGGTGGGATTGTATATCTGGGAACCTACCTTTACTTTGCCGGAATATACCCTGAAATAAACAAGCCTGCCGACAAACGGGTCGGTAACGACTTTAAAAGCCAGGGCGGAAAACGGGGCGTCATCGCTGGATTCCCGGGTAACTTTATCACCGGATTTGTTGTCCACACCCTCGACGGGCGGGACCTCCAGCGGTGATGGTAAATAGTCGCCGATGGCATCGAGAAGAGGCTGTATTCCCATGTTTTTCAGGGCGCTACCGCAAAGAACGGGCACTCCTTTGTTTTTTAGAGTTACCCGTCTTAAAGCTTGCTTTAGTTCTTCGGGACTTACCTCGTGACCTTCGATGTAGGCGACCATCATGTCGTCGTCATGCTCGGCCAGCTTGGCAATGAGAGCATGGCGCATATCGACAATCCGGGCAGTTTCCGCTTCGGGTACAGGAATTTCATCCGGGCCTCTATCGGGGTCGTTATTAAAGCGCCAGGCTTTATTCGTAACCAGGTCGATAACATCCCCGAAGGAATGCTCGTCACCTAATGGGACCTGTATCGGCAGGGGTACTGCCTGGAGTCGTGTTTCAATCATCAGCACCGTCCGGTGAAAGTTCGCTCCGGTGCGGTCCATCTTGTTGATAAAACAGATTCGCGGTACCTTATAACGGTCCGCCTGCCGCCATACCGTTTCGGACTGCGCTTCGACACCGGCCACGGCATCGAAGACCACGAGCCCGCCGTCGAGCACCCTGAGACTTCGTTCTACCTCGGCGGTAAAATCAACATGTCCCGGGGTATCGATGATATTAATGCGGTATTTCCGCCAGTCGCAGGTGGTTGCGGCGGCGGTTATGGTTATCCCGCGCTGTTTCTCCTGTTCCATCCAGTCCATCACGGCGGTACCCTCGTGTACTTCACCTATTTTATAGGTACGTCCCGTAAAATAGAGTATCCTCTCGGTGACGGTTGTCTTACCGGCATCGATATGGGCGATAATGCCTATGTTCCGGATATTCTCCAGAGGAAAACTCCTGGGCACTTTCTTCTCCCCCACCGTTTTAGGTATTTTTACTTTAACACTGCTATTAATGGGAAAACCTCTTACCATCTATAGTGAGCAAAGGCCCGGTTGGCCTCGGCCATTCTATGCGTATCATCACGCCGTTTTATCGTCGCTCCCTGTCCCTGGAAGGCATCGGTAAGTTCCTCGGCAAGCCTTTCTTTCATCGGCTTGCCCTTGCGGGCTTTGGCTGAAGCAATCAACCAGTTTATCGCCAGGAAGAGACCACGGTCGGGCGCTACCTCTACCGGTACCTGGTAGGTAGCCCCGCCGACTCTCCGGGGTTTTACCTGGAGCAGGGGCGTGGCATTTCTTACCGCCTGTTCCAGTGCCGCCACCGGGTCTTTCGACACCTGCTGCCCCAGTGTTTCCAAGGCGCCGTAAACGATGTTCTCCGCCGTACGCTTCTTGCCCCGCGACATTATCTTGGTAATCAGTCTGGCTACCGTGGTGCTGCGGTATTTGGCGTCGGGGATGATTTCTCTTTTTTGTGCTCTCGCTCTTCTCGGCATGATGTTACCTCGGGTTACTCTATCTCGGCCCTTTCTTTAGCTCGTTTACTCCCGTATTTGCTGCGTCCCTGCTTGCGGTCGGCGACGCCGCTCGTATCCAGCGCGCCCCGGACGATGTGATAGCGGACTCCAGGCAGGTCTTTAACACGGCCGCCCCTTATCAGTACCACCGAGTGTTCCTGCAGCTCGTGTCCCTCGCCGGGGATATAAGCCGTTACCTCCATGTGGTTGGTCAGCCGCACCCGCGCTATCTTGCGCAGCGCCGAATTGGGTTTCCTGGGAGTCGTCGTCTTTACCTGCACACATACACCGCGTTTCTGCGGTGAGCTCTTCCCCGATAATACCCGGTTTTTCAGGGAATTATAGGTATAGGCCAGCGCCGGCGTTTTGTCTTTCTTGGTAGATTTTTTCCGCCCTTTACGGACTAACTGATTTATTGTCGGCATTTTATATTTCCTCTCCCCCACAATTACAATGGATGAGCCTTAGCCCATCCATTCTAAGGTCTAGTGACGGATTTCGTTTTAATTACATTCTCCGTCACTATTACTGAACACTGAGCACTAAATATAAAAATTAACACAAATCAGTACTCTCTGTCAACATTTTTCATCGTACTTACCTGAAAAAAATGATTAACAGGACGCAGTACTGACGGTATGTATTGACGGGGAAGGGGTATTATGTTATATTATATACTAATAAAGGTAGTGATGGCAATGCCTGTAACTCTGATAAACAAATTTTATTTTAGTTTTTTTAAATTTACTTGGCGCGCACCGCGTGAGAAGGGCCGAGGCATAGCAACAAGGGTATGATTGGTTGATATATAAATAAGGAATGCAGATGAAGCCCTCCTCGCGGAGGGTTTTTCATTTTACTAAAGCATGATGTTATTGCATCAACCAGGAAGTAAAGGTAAAATGGCATAAATGAAAAAGGTAAGGGTAGACCTTCAAAAGAATAGCTATGAGATACGCATCGGTAGCGGTCTCCTGCCGCAGGTAGGCCCATGGCTGAAGGAGACGGGACTCTCCGGCAGGGCCGTCATTATCACCGATACCACGGTCAGAGGACTGTATGCCGGTGCTTTATCACAGGGACTCACCCAGGCCGGTTTCAATGTTACTGTACTGGAAATTCCTCCCGGTGAAGAACAGAAGACACTGGAAACGGCGGGGCGACTCTACGAAAAGCTTACCAGTATTTACGCGGAGAGGACTACTCCAATTATCGCTCTGGGCGGCGGCGTTATCGGTGACCTGGCCGGGTTTGTGGCGGCTACCTACATGCGCGGCGTGCCCCTCGTGCAGGTGCCGACGACCCTCCTGGCGCAGGTGGACAGCAGCATCGGCGGCAAGACGGCGGTGGACCACGGCCGATATAAAAACATGATTGGCGCTTTCTACCAGCCGCGTATGGTTGTTGCCGATGTCGATACCCTGAAAACCCTGCCTGATGTGGAATTCGCTAACGGCATGGCGGAAGCCATCAAGATGGCCGCCATCATGAGTAAAGACCTCTTCAATTATATAGGGAACAATATCGAGAAAGCCCGGGCGCTGGATGTTTCCGTGCTGGAGGAAATTATCTCCGCAAACGCGCACCTAAAGGCAAAGGTGGTCTCTAAAGATGAAAAGGAGGCTGACTTCCGGGCTATCCTCAACTTTGGTCATACCGTCGGCCATGCCGTCGAAGCTGTCTCCGCTTTCGGACTGAAGCACGGTCAGGCGGTGGCTATTGGTATGATAGCCGAAGCTAAAATCTCCAATCGCGTCGGGAGGATGAAAGAAAGCGATGTTATCAGGTTGAGGGAGGTTATCAATAAAGCCGGTCTGCCCACCGATATCCCCGCTCTCGATATCGGTGAGGTCATGACGGCAATGCGGCACGATAAAAAGGTTACCGGTAACAAGATAAGGTTTGTCCTGCTTAACGCTATCGGGGATGCTTATATCACCGACGGGGTTAATCCCGCCCTGGTGGAGGAGGTGTTAACAGGTTATGGATAATGTACGACTTTGCGTGGCGCTGGTCGATAAAGACATCGAGGCGGTGAAAACGGTCACGCCGTGGGTCGACTTTTTTGAAATCCGCATCGACCTCATCGGCGTGGGCTGGCAGGAGCTTACGGGGCATTTGGTCAAGCCCTGGATAGCCTGCAACCGCCGGAGAGAGGAAGGCGGCAACTGGCGCGGCAGCGAACAGGAACGTACCGATGAGCTCCTGAAGGCGGTAGAACTGGGTGCTGATATCGTCGATATCGAACTGAGTACCCCGGGCGTCGTCGGACTGGTCGGGCAGATAAAGGGCAGAGCCGAATGCCTGCTTTCCTATCATAACCTGGAATTGACACCGCCTCTGGAAGAGATGAAGGATATCGTCCGCCAGCAGCGCCATGCCGGAGCCGAGATCTGTAAGGTGGTGACTACCGCCCATGAATTAGCGGATAATATCGCCGTTCTCGAGCTTATCCGCGAGTTTCCCGACCTGAAGGTCGTTTCCTTCGCCATGGGATGGGTGGGACAGCTTTCTCGCGTGCTCTGTCCGCTGGCCGGGGGATATTATACCTACGCCTCGGTCGGAGAGGGCAGGGAGTCCGCCGACGGGCAGTTGCCGGCCAAGATATTACGCGAGATATACAGGTTGGTGAAGGGGTAGGATTGTGATAAAGGCAGATGCAATGAAACCTTTGGGTCGCGCTTTGGTGGACTATATTGCCGGAGATAATGAAGCGGCACTTATGTTGAGACGTGAGGATGGTGAGAAAAGTTCTTTTCCCATAGCCATCTTTTTCCGGGAAGCTGGCGCGTTATCCCTGGAGAAGGTAGCCCTCGAAAACTGCCGCGGACGTGTCCTGGACATCGGTGCCGGAACCGGCATACATAGTCTCTACCTGCAAAATCAGGGTTTTGACGTTTGTGCCCTGGACATATCGCCGGAGGCCTGTGAGATTATGCGGAAAAGTGGCATCAAAGAAGTATTCTGCGGCAGCCCTTATGAATACCAGGGAGAACCGTTTGATACACTCTTATTGATGGGACGCAGCATCGGCAATGTCGAGACCCTGGCGGGACTGGACGATTTCCTGGCGGATGCCCGCCGACTGGTCAAACATGGCGGTCAAATCATTTTAAACTCGGCTGATGTCAGGATTACCGATAATCCACAGTACCTGGCCTACCACGAGTTCGCTCGCCGCATCGGTCGTTATATCGGCGAAATCAGGATTTATCTCGAATACAGGGGAGTTAAAGGACCTGTGTTTGGCTACCTGCATGTCGACCCCGGGACGCTGGCAGAACATGCCAAGGTTGCCGGATGGTCTTGTGATATCCTTTTCGAAGGGGAGGAAGGTAATTACTTGGCCGCACTGACCAGGGAGAATATCGCATGAATATCTCCGGCAAGACCAGAATCTGCGGTTTAATCGGCGATCCTGTCGAGCATACCATGTCGCCGGTCATGCATAACGCCGCCTTCGCTAAACTGGGCCTCGACTACGCTTATCTGCCCTTCCGCGTCAGGCCCGAGGAGTTGCCTCAGGCGGTTAAAGGTCTTAAAGCCCTTAACGCTATAGGATTCAACGTTACCATCCCCCACAAGGTAGCCGTGATTCCCCGGCTGGATGAACTCGACCCCCTGGCGGAGAAAATCGGCGCGGTCAATACGGTGGTCAATGATAACGGCGCGCTGAAGGGCTATAACACCGATGCTTCCGGATTCCTGCAGGCACTACTGGAGCGGGAAGTGGAGCCGGCGGGTAAAAATATCGTCCTACTGGGTGCTGGTGGGGCCGCCCGTGCCATCGCCTACATCCTCTCCGAGCAAGACGTCAACCTTACGATATTGAACCGGCGTGAGGAACTCGACTGGGCGGAGGCGATTGCCGCCAATATCAGGAAAGACCTCGGGAATGTTATAGAAGTCTTCGAACTTCTTCCCGATTATCTGGAGAAAGCCCTGGAGCATGCCGATATTCTGGCCAATGCCACCAGCGTCGGCATGAGTCCCGATAGCGGTAAAAGCCTAGTACCGGCACAGCTAATCAGACCGGGGCTGGTCGCAGTTGATATCGTTTATAATCCCGTCAGGACGAAGCTGCTGCAGGATGCCGCGGCGGCTGGCGCCGTGATTGTGGAGGGACTTGACATGCTGGTCTGGCAGGGTGCCTTGGCTTTCGAGAAATGGACCGGCGAGAAACCTCCCTTCGATCTTATGAAAGAGGTGACTCTCAGGGAGCTGGAGAAAAATGAAAAGTAGTATCGCCCTGATAGGTTTCATGGGGACGGGCAAGACGGCGATGGGTAAAGCACTGGCGGACCGACTCGGCAAGGAGTTCGTTGAGACCGACGCCCTGATTGAGAGTCTGGTCGGCAAGTCCATTCCCGAGATTTTTAAGCAGGACGGCGAGATAGCCTTCCGCGAACTTGAGATTGAAATCATCAAGCGAATCGCGGTGAAGGATAATGCCGTTATCGCCTGCGGTGGGGGCATCGTCCTCAATAAGATAAACGTTGACCGTCTGGCTCAAAAATGTATTATAATAAACCTTAAAGCGTCCCCGTCGGTGATAGCCAAACGGACTTCCGTTGACAGGAACGGACGCCCTCTACTGGCCGTCACCGACCGCCTGGCTCAGATAAAGGAACTTCAAAAATACAGGCGGCCCTATTACCAGCGGGCGGCCGACTTTGAGATAAATACGTCGCGGTTACGTATTGAAACGGTCGTTAATAAAATAATTGAACGGTTGAGAGATTATGCAGGTCACGGTAAACAAAAGCGAGCCTAAAGGAAGCGTAAAGGTACCCTCGTCTAAAAGCCAGACGATACGCGCGTTAATGTGCGCTGCCTTATCAAAAGGTGAAAGCGTCCTGGAAAATCCCTTAGTATGCGAGGATACCGATGCCGCCGCTGATGTGCTGGGCAAGGTGGGGATTGATATCCAGCGGGGGGACGGTACCTGGCGAGTCCTGGGCGGTACTTTCCGCGCCCCCTCGGAGGACTTATATTGCGGCGAATCGGCGACCACCCTGAGGTTCATGACGGCAATCTGCTCCATCATCCCGGGGAAATGCCGGTTGGTCGGCGGGCCCTCTCTTTCCAAGAGACCGGTAAGGTCGCTGGTGGAGGCACTGGGTAAACTGGGGGTTACCTGCTCGCTGGACGGCAAGACCACGTCCCCGGTATCCGTAGAGGGGAGCACGCTTAGGGGTGGGACAACCGAATTACCGGGGCATATCAGCTCCCAGTTCATTTCGGCGCTGCTGCTGGTCGCCCCTTTTGCGAAGAAGGAAGTTAGCATCAGGCTAACTTCTCAATTGACTTCGCGTCCCTATCTTCTCATGACCACCAGATGTCTTAAGAAGTTCGGCATCAACGTGAGTACCTCTTTTGATAAGTATGTTGTTCCCCGGCAGACTTACCGGGCAACACAATTCCCCGTTGAGGGCGACTGGTCTTCGGCTGCCTACTTCCTGGCGATGGGCGCTTTATCCGAAGGGATTAAGGTTGAGAATATCTCCACCACCAGCGTCCAGGGCGACCGAGTGATTCTGGATATTTTACGGAACATGGGGGTTAAAGTCAGGGTTGCCGGCGATTCCGTGTCCGTTTCAAAGGGTGAGTTGAAGGCAGTCCATGCCGACCTTTCCGATTGTATTGACCTGCTGCCGACGGTGGCGGTACTGGCAGCCCTGGCCGAGGGCACCAGCGAGTTTACCGGCATTGAGAGGGCCAGGATTAAGGAATCGGACCGAGTGGCTGCGGTCAGGGAAGGACTGGGTAGGATAGGCGTGACCGTGCATGAAGAAAGAAACAAAATTACCGTTACCGGCCTGGCAACGAAGAAGCCGGCCGACGAAGAAAAAGAAGAGGAATCGGGAGAGGATGAAAAAAGCCAGTCCGGAGGAGCGGCCGAGGAGAAGCGCGAGCCGGTTACAATCGATAGCCGTAAGGACCATCGCATCGCCATGGCTTTCGCCATACTTGGTTGCGCCTTGGGCGATATCACCATTACCGACGCCGAATGCGTCGCTAAAACCTATCCCGGATTCTGGGAATCGCTGAAAAATATCGGCGGCAAGGTGGAAACACATGAGTAACACCATCGGTAAATTATTCACCGTAACCAGCTACGGCGAGAGCCACGGTAAATGCATCGGCGTTATCGTTGACGGCTGCCCCGCCGGTTTGTCCATCGACGAAACCGATATTCAGTCGGAACTGGATAAAAGACGTCCCGGAAATAGCACCGCCGCCACCGGCCGGCGTGAGGACGACCGGGTGGAAATACTCTCCGGTATCAGCGGGGGGTTCACCACCGGCGCTCCAGTCTGCCTGATGGTACGCAATAAGGATGTCGACGATAGCGACTACGAGAAAATCAGGGGCAAACTCCGCCCCGGTCACGCCGACTATACCGCTCACGTTAAGTACGGCGGTTACCAAGACTGGCGTGGCGGAGGAAGGTTCTCCGGCAGAATTACGGCCGGTTTTGTCATGGCTGGTGCTATCGCGAAAAAAGCTCTGGGCACCATCGGCACCGAAATATTCGCTCATACGGTGGAAATCGGCGGTATCGCCGCCAGGACCACCTCTTACGAAGAAATCAAGCAGGCGGTGAATGACCCCCTCCGCTGCGCCAATGCGGCGGCATCGAAGCGGATGAACGACCTCATCGCTGAAGTGAAAAAGGAAGGCGACAGCCTCGGCGGTATCATCGAATGCATCGCTGTGAACGTGCCCGTCGGTCTCGGCGAACCGGTCTTTGATAACCTGGACGGGGAGCTTGCCAGGGCTTTACTGGCAATCCCCGCTGTCAAGGGCGTCGAGTTCGGTACCGGTTTTACGTCGGCGCGCCTGAAGGGTTCGCAGAACAACGACCTCTTCCGCGTTGAAAAGGGCAGGGTCATCACTACCTCCAATAACTCTGGCGGAATTAACGGCGGTATCAGCAACGGCATGCCCCTGGTGGTCAAGGTCGCTGTCAAGCCGACCTCCTCCATCGCTATCGAGCAGGACACTGTGGATATCGAGAAAATGGAAAACACCACCATAACCATCGGCGGCCGGCATGATGTCTGCATCGTGCCGCGGGCCGTCGTCGTCGTTGAAGCCATGATGGCGGTAACGCTCTGCGATTTCGCCATGAGGGCGGGATATATCCCGAGGGTGATAAAATGAGCCTTGATGACTTGAGAAAGAAAATCGACGAACTGGACAACCGCATCGTTGAGCTAATCGGCGAGAGAATCAGGGTGGCCGAGGATATCGGGCAGGACAAGAAGGAAAAGAACCGTATCATTGAAGACCGCGAGCGGGAACGCCGGGTTCTGGAGCATGTCAGGAAACTGGCGCGCGATAATAACGTCAGTCCCGGCGATATCGAGGGAATCTACCGGCAGATAATCGAGGCCAGCAAGAAAATACAGTCGGTCAAGGTTGCCTTCCAGGGCGAGCCGGGCGCTTATACCGAGGAGGCCGCTTTCCGCTTCTTCGGAAAGCTGACCGAAGGCTATCCCTGCGGTACCCTCGATGAGGTCTTTGAAGCCGTCGAAACCGCCGAGGTTCCCTTTGCCGCTGTTCCGGTAGAGAACTCCCTCGAGGGCAGCATTACCCGTGCTTACGACCTCCTCCTTGATTCGCCCCTGATGATATGCGGCGAGACTGAGCTTCGCATCAGCCACTGCCTTATTGGCGGTCCCGGAGCGGGGCTCGATAGTATCAAGAAGGTCTATTCCCACCCGCAGGCTCTCGGTCAGTGCCGCAGCTTTTTAAGCCATCTTGCCGCCGAACTAATACCCGAGTCCGATACGGCCGGCAGCGTCAGGATGATTAAAGAACAGAATCTGACCGACAGCGCCGCTATCGCCAGCGCCCGTGCCGCCGAGCTATACGGCATGAAGATAATCGCCAGGGAAATTGAGGATAACCCGCATAACTATACGCGCTTCTTCATCCTCTCCAAGGAAGATGCCGCGCCCACCGGTAACGACAAGACCTCCATCGTCTTTTCTCTGAAGCATAAGCCTGGGGCGCTCTACGATTGCCTTAAGGAGTTCGCCGCCAGCAATATCAACCTCACCAAACTGGAATCCCGTCCCACGCGCCACCAGCCGTGGGAATATAATTTCTACATGGACATCTCCGGGCACCACCAGGATAAAGAACTCCGGGCTGCCCTGCAGAAGCTGGACGAGCTTTCCATATTCGTTAAAGTGCTGGGTTCCTATCCCCGGATGAAGTAACTCTCCATTTATTGCTTTCATTGTGATATGAATATCAGAGGAAAACGTATCGCTGTCATCGGTGGTGCCGGCAAGATGGGCCGCTGGCTCTCCGGTCTGCTGCTTGAGGATGATTTTAAGGTAATCATCGCCGATACAGATGAAAAAAGTCTGGCGGATACCGGGCGCCGGCTCGCGGTTGTAATTGCCGCCAGTAATACCGACGCGATTCGGGGAGCCGACTATATTCTGCTGTCGGTTCCCATCGAGGGCTTTGAGGAAGTCGTTAAGGAGATAGGTCCCCGCGTGCGGGCCGACCAGGTGGTTATCGACATCACCTCCACCAAAGAACGCCCCGTCGACCTTATGCACCGCCATTTCAGGGAGGGCCGGATACTCGGCGCGCATCCGCTTTTCGGGCCGGGGGCGGCCAGCATCACCAATAAGAACGTTGTCCTCACCCCAACTAACGATGAGGAAATGGCGCTGGCCGACAAAATCACCGCTTATCTCGAATCCAAAGGCGCCCGGGTCAGCCGGATGACACCGCAGGAGCACGACGAGACGATGAGCCTCGTTCTCGGACTGTCTCACTTCATCGCGCTGGTTGCCGCTGATACACTCCTCAGTTCCGGTGAAATCAGGCCTATGGAGACCTCCGGCAGCTCTACCTATAAAGTATTACTGACGCTTATCGAGAGTGTACTCTCGGAAGACCCCGAGCTTTATGCGTCTCTCCAGATGAATTTCCCAAGGGTGACCGATTACGAAAATCTCTTCCGCGAGAAAACCGGCGAGTGGGCTGACCTCGTGGCGGGGAAAGACCGCCGGGAGTTTGTGGAGAGGATGAAAGCCCTGAAAAGCAGGCTGGAAAAAGTTGCTCCCGACTTCGTCAATTCCTACGAGAAGATGTACCGGATAGTCGAGGGGCTTTAACTCCCTGTGATATCTGTAACCTTTCCGTCTTTTTATACCACTATATAGTGTATGGTTTGATAACAGGAGTTCATTTGCAGGAAAAAGCGGATATAGAACTGGTTGAGCTGGCGCGTCAGGGGGATAAGGATGCCTTCGATATACTCACCCGGCGTTACGGGGAAATGGCGAGGCTTCTGTCTTTGCGGTTGGTTTCTCGGGAAGATTTGGCGGAGGAGCTGGCTCAGCAGGCTTTGCTCCAGGCGTATCTCTCCCTTGGCAGCCTGCGCAACCCATCGCGTTTCAGGAGTTGGCTCTACGGCATCGTCCTGAACGTATGCCGAAGTCATCTACGGGACTGTAAAATCGACTTTTTCTCTTTAGAAGCGATTTTGGAAGGTCTATATTTTTTCCCCACTCCTTTTTCCAGCCTGGTTTTAACACCGGAGAAGGTTGCCGAAGAACGCGAACTCCACCAAACTGTAATAGATGTAATCAATACACTGCCTTCTCGGGATCGGGACGCCACGCTCCTGTACTATTACGCTCAGTTGAGCCTGCAGGAGATTGCCGCGGTACAGGGAATATCACCCGGCGCTGTTAAGGTACGGCTGCATCGCGCTCGCCAGCGTCTTAAGGAAAGACTGCTATTAGACCACCCGGAAATAATACCGCCAGAAAAAAGGAGACCAACTATGGTTAGGGTTACTATCGCTGATGTGATTAAAGTGGAACCAAAGGAAGGTCAGGAACTGCCTTACGATAATTATGTTGTCGCACTGTATGACGAAGCAGGTCGACGCCTGCTGCCGATATGGATAGGTCCTGCCGAGGGAGAATCTATCGCTATAGGACTCAGCGATCTGACGTTTCCGCGACCTTTAACGCACCGTTTTTACTCCAGCCTTCTTCATGGAATTAATGCCCGCGTCGAAAGAATAAGTGTTGTGGCGTTAAAAAGAACCACCTTCTACGCGGTGGTAAAAATGCATTGCGGTAAAAAGACCTGTGAAATAGATGCGCGCCCGAGCGATGCTATCGCCCTCGCCGTTCTTAATGATGTTCCAATCTTTGTCGCTGAAGAGGTACTCGAGGTCGCCGGTACAAGTATTCCGAAGAATATCAAGGGTTTACCTAACCGCAAGGGGTTGGAAAAAATTGTCAAGGGTATGGAAGAACGGTTCCGTCAAAATCAAGCCCTTGCGGCTAAAATTACGAAACAATACCAGGAGATATCTCAAGAAGAGAAGACTCGAAGAAATGAGGAGTTTGTAACCACGCTTTTTGGTAATTAGGCTGGCTACTCCTCGGCTTCGTAGGAGCTGACGACGAAGTCCAGATCTTCCTGGAGGGCCTGGAGTTTCTCGCCGGGAAAAAGCTTATCATCGGTGTCAATCATCAGCTTCGTCTCGCCTCGCTTACTCCCCACGATATGTACCCTCAGACATTCACCGTCCCTGGAACTGAAGGAAAGGTTGCCGCGCGAAATAAACATCGCTGATTCATCGGGGATGGTATATGTCTCCTGCTTGTTTTCACCCAGAGTCAGTCCCTGTTTCAGGGCAAAATCCCTTATCTCGGCGTAAAGGAGTTCGGGATTTATATCCGTATACGTTTTTCTTATTTGCATCATCCCATCTCTCTATTCAGGCCGGCTAGAAACTGGACATTGTTCTCGGACTTCCGCATGCGGTCCAACACGCGTTCGGTAGCTTCGACGAAGTTATTGGAATCATCGGCAATCATGGCTACCATGCGACGCAGCAGCCATACCTGCTTTAAAGTCTCTCCATCCAATAGAAGCTCCTCGCGCCGTGTGCCGCTGCGCTGTATGTCTATCGCCGGGAATGTACGCCGTTCCGAGAGCCGCCGGTCGAGGTGCAGTTCCATGTTGCCGGTTCCCTTGAATTCCTCGTAGATGAGGTCGTCCATCCGACTGCCCGTATCGATAAGGCAGGTGGCGATAATCGTCAGGCTGCCTCCCTCGGCGGTATTGCGGGCGGCACCGAAGAAGCGCTTGGCGGGATGCAGGGCGGCGGGGTCTATACCACCGGATAACGTACGCCCACTGGAGGGCATAGCCAGGTTATAGGCGCGCGTCATGCGGGTAATTCCGTCCAGCAGGATAACCACGTCCTTGCCGCTTTCCACCAGCCGCTTGGCTCTTTCCAGCGTCAGCTCGGCGACACGGGTCTGGTTCTCGACCATTTCATCAAAGGTAGCCCCGATAACCTCACCCTTCACCGAGCGTTTCATGTCGGTAACCTCTTCCGGGCGCTCACCGATGAGGCAGACAATCATGTGGATGTCCTCGTAGTTGGCGGTAATGGCGCTGGCGATGGACTTGAGCAGCAGCGTTTTTCCCGCCTTCGGCGGCGAAACCACCAGACCTCGCTGACCTCGTCCAATCGGCGCGATGAGGTTAATCAGGCGCGTGGCGAGGTCTTTCGGGGAATGCTCGAGGTTGATTAGCTTATCGGGGAAAGTGGGCGTAAGCGAGTTGAAAGGCTGCCGGCTCTTGATGGTATCGGGATCGAGGTTGTTAATCGCCACCACCTGCAGCAGGCTGAAGTATTTCTCGTTGCTTTTCGGCGGACGTCCCTGTCCGGTAACCATGTCGCCGTTGCGCAGGCCGAAACGCCGTATCTGTGAAGGCGATATATAGACGTCGGTCTGGCTGGGTAACAGCGTATCCTGCCTCAGGAAGCCGTAGCCGTCGGCCATGATATCCAGGACGCCGCTGCAGAAGATATTCCCCTCCTGTTCGGTCTTGTTTTCCAGCAGGCGTAGGATGATGTCCTGCTTCTTGATACCGGCCTGGAGAGGGATGTCCATCTCCTTGGCGATTTGCACCAGCTCCTCTTTGGTTTTGTGTTCGAGTTCGGTTATATTCATGATTCCACCTCACTTACCCCGTGTACTTGTTCGGGTGTAGTTTTTATCTTTCTTTTTATTTTTTGGATACACTCTTCCAGTCGGCCAGGAAACGCTTGATGCCGACATCGGTAAATGGATGCTGTATCATCTGCATGAGAACGTTATACGGTACGGTAGCTATATGGGCCCCTATCAGGGCAGCCTGGGTAACGTGCAGCGGATTGCGGATACTGGCGGCTATTACCTGGGTATCGAGTTCGGGGTAGTTGTCCAAGATATCCATCACGTCCTGGACCACCTGCATCCCGTCCTGTCCGGCGTCGTCAAGCCTTCCCACGAAAATGCTTACGTAGGTTGCCCCGGCCATGGCGCCCAGAAGGGCCTGGTTGGCCGAGAAACAGAGGGTCATGTTAACCTTAATGCCCTCCTGGCTCAGGGCGGACGTGGCCCGCAGTCCGTCGGCGGTAATCGGTATCTTGATGTTCACGTTGGGTGCCCAGGAGGCTTTTAGCCTGGCTTCCTTTATCATCGATTTGGCGTCTTCGGTTAGGACCTCCACGGAGACCGGCCCGCTGACTATTGAACATATTTTTTTGGTAACCGTTTCGTAGTCGGCAGTCGATTCCTTGGACAGAAGTGTCGGATTGGTGGTAACGCCGCTGATTATTCCCAGTTCGGCGGCCTGACTTATGTTATCCACATTGGCGGTATCGAGAAATATTTGCATAATACTCACCTCCTCGAATTATCCGGAGAGAGGTAAAGGCGGTTGGTCTCCTTCGCGCAGTGTATCTTTGGCCACGCCGATGAAGTCCCGGAACAGGGGGTGTGGTCGGCCTGGCCTCGATTGAAACTCGGGATGGAACTGGCAACTGACCATCCAGGGGTGGTCGGTCAGTTCGCAGATTTCCACCAGCTTTTCGTCGGGTGAAACTCCGCTGTAGGTCATACCAGCTTTCTGCAAAGCGTCGCGGTATTCATTATTAAATTCAAACCGGTGCCGGTGGCGTTCCTGTATCAGGGGCTGGTTGTAAGCTCTGGCGGCACGGCTGCTATCGACCAGCTTGCAGGGATAATTGCCCAGGCGCATCGTGGCGCCCTTGTCCTTGATGCTCTTCTGTTCCGGCAGCAGGTCGATAACCGGATATTTCGTCGACGCACTGAACTCGGTGGAATTCGGCTCCCTGGAATTAAAGACGTGGCGAGCAAACTCTATGACCATGACGTGCAGCCCCAGGCATAGACCGAGGTAGGGTATGCCGTTTTCACGGGCGTACCTGGCGGCTTTTATCTTTCCCTCGATTCCCCTCTCCCCGAAACCGCCCGGGACGATAATCCCCTGCGCCGTTCGAAGAAGGCTTTCCATGTCATTCCTGTCGAGTTCTTCCGAGTGTACCCAGAGCAGGTTCAGCTCCCTTTCGTGGTAGAGGGCGGCGTGGTACAGCGCCTCTCTCACCGAGTAATAGGCGTCGTTAAGCTCGACGTATTTGCCCACCAGCGCGATACTTACCGGGTCGCGGGGTGTCTTGATTCTTGCCACCATTTCCCGCCATTGTTCGAGTCTGGCCGGGCCCGTCTCTAAGCCGAGTTTGTCGATGATTATCTCTCCAAGCCCGGTCTCCTCGAGTATCAGTGGTATCTCGTAAATCGTCTCCACGGTGGGTAGCGGAATGACCGCCTTGCTTTCGACGTCGCAGAAAAGCGATATTTTATCGGTTATACCCTCGGATATGGGGTAATCGCTGCGGCATATTATCACGTCGGGCTGGATACCGATGCGCCTCAGCTCGTTGACGCTGTGCTGGGTGGGCTTGGTCTTCAGTTCCTTGGTGGAGTTCAGGTAGGGGAGAAAGGTGACGTGTATGTAGAGGACGTTGTTGCGGCCGACCTCGTTCCTCATCTGCCGGATGGCTTCGAGGAACGGCTGCCCCTCGATGTCGCCCACCGTGCCCCCCACCTCGATGAGGATAACGTCGGCCTGAGATTTCTCGGCCAGTAATTTGAACCTGTTCTTGATTTCGTTGACCAGGTGGGGCACGATCTGGATTGTCCCGCCCAGGAAGTCCCCCCGCCTCTCCTTGGTGATAATCGTGCTGTATATCTGGCCCGACGTTACATTGGAATCGGCGGTGAACTCGGCGTCGATAAAGCGCTCGTAATTCCCTAGGTCGAGGTCGGTCTCGGCGCCGTCTTTGGTCACAAACACCTCGCCGTGCTGGTAGGGTGACATCGTGCCCGGGTCGACGTTTAAATAGGGGTCCAGCTTCTGTACCGAAACGGACATCCCGCGACTCTTCAAGATGGTGCCAATTGAAGCGACGGCGATGCCTTTCCCTACGGAACTAACCACGCCTCCGGTAACAAAGATATACTTTGGCATATACGAGAACCAGCCTCTTAATAATCTGGAATGTCTCCAGTTATTACTATTGGAAATATCGCTGGATATTGCTCCGGGATTCTGTCACAAGTGCCTCGGGTAATACTATTTGCACTAAAATTAAGAAATGACTTTTGGAAAGAAGTGGGGGTTTCTTTTAATTATAGAGACGAAAATTTCATTTGTCAAGCCTTTGAGGTCGAGTGCCGCTTCATAAAGTTGATGAGTATCCTATTCAGTTCCTCCGGGGCTTCGGAATAAATGTTATGTCCTACGCCTTCCATAATCACCAGCTCCGCACCCGGTATCCGGGAGGCGATGGTATGTCCGTTCTCCGCCAGTAGTATCTGGTCGTCGGAACCATGAATGACCAGTGTCGGGGCGGTAATCTCGGGTAGTCGGTCATAGGCATCATATGCCATTAAAGCATCCCACTGGCGACCGAAAGCAGCGGGATCAATTGGATACCTTAACCAATTCCTGATGATTTCCTCCATAACATCAGGATTATTTTCAATAAATCGCTGGCTGAATACATTGGTTAATTTCAGACGTAACTGCTCTTCTGGGCTTAGGTTGCTGTTAGACTCTGTAACGGGTGATTGAGCATTTCCCCAGGCGCTGTGGTGACCACCGGGAATGGTACTACCCAACATCAGGCAAATGAGTCTGTCCGGATGGCGGAGACCAAAACACTGTCCTATTACCCCTCCCATAGAATGACCGAAGAGATATGCTTTATCTATCCCAACTGCATCCATCAATCCCACTGTATCATCCGCCATCATCTCCATGCTATAAGGTATGTCTGGTATATCCGTCCTTCCCATGCCCCGGTTATCAAAAACGATAACCTGGTATTCCTTGGATAGTCCCGATATGCTCCGGAACCAGCGGGTAAGGTTTCCACCAACACCTGTAACCAGCACCAGCGGCTCTCCCTCACCGTGCACCTCATAGTACATGTTTATATCGCCTACTTTTACCTTTGGCATTTTTCACCTCCCAGCTATGGAATTATTAAGTGGACATAAAAGTATCTTAGTATAGTCACTTGATTATACCTTGTCAAGCATTTTTCCTCACCCTTTTTTAGTTATCTATTCCCACCCAAGCCGCCCTCGTATCATCAGCAGACTGTCCGATAATATTCCCCCTTATCATCCCCCTAAATTGACACTCCCACAGTCTCAGTTGTAGACTATTTATGGTGTCCCCATCCCGAGGAGATTTTGCAATGAGTTTCTTAAGCAAATCTGATCCTGAGATAAGCCGCATCATTGAGGCTGACCAGGAGCGGCAGCGCCGCACCATTAACCTCATCGCCTCGGAGAACTACGTAAGCCGAGCCGTGCTGGAAGCCCAGGGCTCTTACCTTACCTACAAGTACGCCGAAGGCTATCCCGGCAGGCGCTACTACGGCGGCTGCGAGAACGTGGATGAAATCGAGATGTTGGCTATCGATCGCGCTAAGGAGCTCTTTCACGCCGAGCACGCCAATGTCCAACCCCACAGCGGCTCCCAGGCTAATATGGCAGCCTATTTCGCCATGCTCGATTACGGCGATACCGTCATGGCTATGGACCTGGCCCACGGCGGGCACCTCTCCCACGGCTCGCCCATAACCTTTTCCGGCAGGTCGTATAAGTTCGTTCACTACGGTGTCAACCGCGAGACCGAGCGTATCGATTATCCTGAAGTCAAAAGACTGGCCAAAGAGCATAAGCCCAAGCTGATTGTTACCGGGGCTACCGCTTATCCCCGGGTTATCGACTTCGAGCGGTTCCGCCGTATCGCCGATTCCGTCGGCGCGAAACTCATGGTCGATATGGCTCATATCGCCGGGATGGTGGCGGCGGGCGTTCACCCCACCCCCGTCCTCTATGCCGATGTCGTCACCTCTACCGCCCATAAATCGTTGCGGGGAACCAGCGGTGGTTTTATCCTCTGCCGCTCGGAGCTGGCTGATGCTATTGACAATGCCGTTTTCCCCCGGATGCAGGGGAAACCCCTGATGCATATTCTTGCCGCCAAGGCCGTTGCCTTTCACGAGGCCATGAAGCCGGAATTCGTCGATTACCAGAAAGCTGTTATCGGAAACGCCCTGGCTCTGGCCGTCGAATTGCAGAAGCTGGGATTGCGCCTCGTATCCGGTGGCACGGACAATCACCTTATCCTGGTTGACCTTACCCCGACCAGTGTGACCGGCGCCCATGCCCGGATGGCTCTCGAGGCGGCCGGAATTATCACCAATAAGAACTCCATCCCCTTTGACTCGCGTCCACCAGCGATTACCAGCGGCGTCAGGCTGGGGACTCCCGCGGTAACCACGCGCGGCTTCGGGAAAGACGAGATGAAGCTTATCGCCGGATTTATTGTGCGGGTGCTCAACAGTCCCGATGACGAGAAAGTCCGTCGGGAGGTGAGGCAGGAAGTGGAGCATATGTGTAGTGGTTTTCCCGTGCCCGGCATTGATGACTGATAATATCTTTAGTTCAGGTGAGATATATGAAAGTAAAAAATATCGACGTTTTAAAAATAATCGGCAATACCCCCGCCGTAGAACTGACGCAACTTAACGGCAACAGGCGGGTGAGGATTATTGCCAAGATGGAAGGTGCCAATCCCGGCGGTTCTGTCAAGGACCGCCCCGCCCTTTTCATGATAAATAGCGCCGAGGAGTCCGGCGAGCTTACCCGCAGCAAGACCATCGTCGAGCCTACCTCCGGAAATATGGGAATCGCCATGGCGATGATTGGCACGGTAAAGGGTTATAACGTAACTCTTTTCATGCCCGAATGCGTCAGCACGGAAAGGCAGCTGGTCCTGCGGGCTTATGGCGCCGATGTTGTCCTCACCCCCGCGAAAGAGGGCGTCGATGGCGCTATCGAGCGTGCCCATCAGGCATATAAAAACGAACCGGATAAATACTATATGCCCAACCAGTTTGAGAATGAGAGTAATTCGCTGGCCCATTACAGGACAACCGGACCGGAAATCTGGGAACAGACCGATGGTGAAGTCGATGTCTTCGTGGCGGGTATGGGCACTACCGGGACGCTGATGGGCGTGGGCAAGTATCTGAAGGAGAAGAAACCCGGGGTTAAAATCATCGGCGTTGAGCCCACACAAGGGCACACCATTCAGGGCCTGAAAAACATGGTCGAGAGCGCCGTTCCCGGCATTTTTAACCCTGATGGTCTCGATGATAAGATAACCATTGAAGACGGCGAAGCTTTCGAGATGTCAAGGCTGTTGGCTTTGAAGGAAGGTCTCCTGGTCGGCATGTCCAGCGGCGCTGCTGTGGCGGGAGCTTTACAGGTAGCCAAGAATATGAAAGAGGGCACCATTGCTGTTATCCTCCCCGACCGGGGTGACCGCTACCTCAGCACCACCCTCTTCCGTTCTTTCTGCGCCAAGTGTCCACCCTAGGCGGACGGGGTTTCTCCTTGTTTACTCAGGCACTACGTCAAGCTGCTGCATTAAATTCAGAGAGTCTATCGTGCCCCAGGCTTCTGACAGTTTACCGTTGGCTATTCTGACTATGTAGGTATTAATCCACTCCACCTTCTTGCCCATACGACTGTGAGTACCTCTGTAAATTTCACGCCAGGCTACTTTGTCTCCCTCAGCCACTATGTGCTCTTGGATATGCTCCAGGTCGGGGTACGTAGCAAACAACATCTTGCCTTCTTCTTCCCAGTCGTCCCGGGACATATCGTAGGTGGTACGGTGAGCGACGAATTCGGGGACCATCAAATCGCTAATAGCGTTGAAATCATGTTTGTTGATAAGTTCGCTGAAGTGCCGAACCAGAGCCTTATTCTCTTCGATTGACATTATGATTTCTCCGTTTCATTCTTGAATTCTCTATAAAAGAAAAGACACCAGTCCTCGCTAAATATCAACAAGCTCTGATGTCCTTATTGTTTTTCCGTAACGCCTCAACATATTGCCAGAGTATTCGGTTGTTTATCCAGGCATGTAAATTATACCTGAATCAATATTTTTGTCAATTTTACGCCCTTATTCTCTCGGTTGCGGCTGCGCCTGTATCTCCCTCGATACGGTATGGCAGCTGGTCTTTATAGACGAATTGCCGGCAATTTCTGCACCTCACCCTCGGTTCATCGGAGAACATCTCCACCTCGGCACCGCAGCTCCTGCATATTTTTATCACCGATTTCAGGTTCCGTATACTTTTGCTGGGGCACTTATCGTACATGCCTGTCACTTCTTTCCTGCATCAGTGATAATTTTTTCTATGTGATAATACTATCGTTAAACCGCTGGCAGCGCTATGATATAAGTCACAATTATGGTCTTCCGCCGCGTGCAGTTGGTTTTCGGTCTGTTTATCCCTGCCTGCCTCCTGAAAACCACGCCGGTAGAGGATAAAAAAGGGGTGAGTCAGGTATAAAATAGTGCTATAATAAGGGTGCGGTAACCCAATGCTGAGTTAAGGAGATAACCGATGGAAGAATTAAGGGTATTCTCCGGCAATGCCCATCCTGAACTGGCAAAAGAAATTACCGATTATCTGGGCATATCGCTGGGCAAGTGTGAAGTGTTTCAGTTCAGTAATGAAAATACCTTTGTTCGTATCCTGGAGAATGTCCGGGAGCGGGACGCATTTATCGTTCAACCCATCTGCCCTCCCGTCAACAGTAATCTCATGGAGCTCCTCATCATGATAGACGCCATGAAACGCGCCTCCGCCAGTAGAATTACCGCTGTTATCCCCTATTATGCCTACGGTCGCAGTGACCGGAAAGACCAGCCCCGCGTACCCATCACCGCCAGGCTTGTAGCTGACCTGCTTACCATTTCCGGTGCCAATCGTATGCTTACTGTTGATCTGCATGCTGCCCAGATTCAGGGTTTCTTTAATATACCGGTCGATGAACTCACTGCCGTTTACCTCATCGCCGACTATTTCGCCAAAACTGATTACGGTGATATTGTCATCGTTGCCGCCGATATCGGCGCTACCAAGCGTGCCCGTGATGTGGCTGCCAAGCTTAATGCCCCTCTGGCAATTATGGAAAAAAGACGACTCGGTAATGATGACCGCACCGAGACACTTAACGTCATCGGTGATGTTAAGGATAAGGTGGCTATCATCGTCGATGATGAAATCGATACCGCCGGCTCCATGATGGGGGTAACTGATACCCTCGTGAAACGTGGAGCCAGTAAAATATATGCCTGTTGTACCCACCCCATTTTTTCTAACCCGGCGGTGGATAGGATTGCTACCAGTAAGCTGGAAGAGGTGGTGGTAACCAACACTGTCCCGGTCAGGGATGGCAAGCTGAAAGACAAGATTACTGTGCTGTCGATTGCCCCGCTGCTGGGTGAGGCTATCAGGCGTATTCACACCGGGCAGTCCGTAGGAGCTATGTTTGAGTAGTAAAGAGAAGATGGTTCAGGTCTATAAAGCACCTAACGAGATGGAAGCGCAGGTGATTAAAAGTCTGCTGGAAAGCTATGGCATACCCTGCTTCTTAAAGTCTCACGCGTCCCCTTCGGTTCACCTTTTTACCGTCGACGGTATGGGGGAAGTCAAGGTGATGGTGCTGGAATCCATGGCTGAGGAAGCCAAAAACCTTATCGTGAGTGAGAACAGTGGTTAAGTTCCTGAGTAAATTCCTTGATTCCAACGAGAAAGAGCTAAAACGGCTCCAGCCTTATGTGGACAGGATAAACGCGCTGGAGCCCGAATATGAGAAACTCAGCGATGCTGACCTTCGTGCCAAAACTGACCAGTTCAAGAAAAGGCATCAGGAAGGTACGTCCCTTGATGATTTGTTGCCCGAAGCCTTTGCCGCCGTGCGTGAGGCTGCCAGGCGTACCCTGGGCCAGCGCCACTTCGACGTGCAGTTAATCGGTGGCGTCGCCCTGCACCAGGGCAAGATTGCCGAGATGAAAACCGGTGAGGGTAAAACACTGGTGGCTACCCTGCCCCTTTACCTCAACTCCCTTACCGGCAGGGGGGTGCACTTGGTGACGGTCAACGACTATCTGGCACGGCGCGACCCCTACTGGATGGGTCCGATTTATCATGCCCTGGGTGTGAGTGTCGTCAGTATTTACCCCATGCAGAACCCCGATGAGCATACCCCCGCCCGTCTCTACGATCCCGATTACGATTCCGATGACGCCCGCTGGCCTCATTTCAAGCCCATTTCGCGTAAAGAGGCCTATCAGGCCGATGTCGTTTACGGTACCAGCAGTGATTTCGGCTTCGATTACCTCCGCGATAACATGGTGGTCGACCTGTCTCAGGCGGTTCAGCGCGAGCTCTACTATGCCATCGTCGACGAGGCTGATAACCTCCTTATCGATGAAGCGCGTACTCCCCTCATCATCAGCGCCCCCGCTGAGGAGTCCGGAGAGATATATCAGGTCTTTGCCCGCATCGTGCCCCGACTCCGCGCTGAAGAGGATTATTCGATCGATGCCAAATCCCGTACCGTCAGCCTCACCGAAAACGGTATGAACAGCATGGAGAAGATGCTCCGGCGTGAAGGCTTGCTTAAGTCGCCCAACCTCTACGACCCCGAGAACCACGTCCTCACCCGCTATCTGGACAACGCTCTCAAAGCCCAGGTGATATATAAACGGGATAGGGAGTATGTTGTCGAACCGGGTGGAGAAGTCGTCATCGTCGACGAGTTCACCGGCAGGAAAATGTACGGTCGGCGCTATTCCGACGGACTCCACCAGGCTATCGAAGCCAAAGAGCATGTCAAGATTCAGCGGGAGAGCATGACCTATGCCACCATAACCATCCAGAACTACTTCCGCATGTACGAGAAGCTGGCGGGAATGACCGGTACGGCCGCCACCGAGGCTGAAGAGTTCCACAAGATATACAAACTCGAGGTAACGGAAATTCCCACCAATGAGCCGATGATTCGCGAGGATTTGCCCGACCAGATATACAAGACCGAGGAAGGCAAGTTCCGCGCCGTTGTTAACGAGATAAAAAAGCTGCACGATGAGGGATTGCCTGTACTGGTCGGCACCGTATCTATCGAGAAGTCGGAGTACCTCAGCGACCTTCTCAAGAGGCAGGGTATTGCCTGTAAAGTCCTCAACGCCAAGGAGCATACCAGGGAGGGCGAGATTATCGCCCGCGCCGGGGAACCCGGTGCCGTCACCGTCGCTACCAACATGGCCGGACGCGGTGTCGATATCCTGCTGGGAGGCAGCCACGATGCCGTTGACGAGAAGGAGTGGCAGCGGAAGCACGACGAGATAATTGAAAAAGGCGGACTTCAGATTATCGGTACAGAGCGCCACGATGCCCGCCGTATTGATAACCAGCTCCGCGGTCGGTCAGGCCGTCAGGGCGACCCCGGACGCTCGCGTTTCTTCCTCTCGCTGGAGGATGATATCGTCAAGAGATTCGGCGGCGACCGCCTCAAAGGTATCATGGGCTGGGCGGGCATGGACGAGGAAACTCCCATCGAGAACGCCGTCATTAACCGGCTGATTACCGATGTCCAGAAGCGAGTCGAGGGCTATCATTTCGATATACGCAAGCACCTCGTTGAATATGATGATGTCGTCAACAAACACCGCGAGCTGATTTATGAGGAACGCCGCAAGATACTCGGCGGCGCCGACCTCAAGTCGAATATCCTCGATATGGTCTCCGACGAGATAAGAGCAATGGTTAACTCACGACTCGGCAATACGCACGGCCTTGACTGGGATATTCCCGGTCTGCTCGTGGATATCGGCAATATTTTCCCCCTCCCGCGCTCCTTCGACCCTGATTCCCTCGTCGAGATGAAGCCCGGGGAAATCGCGGAAAAGCTTATCGAGGCGGCCGGAGCTTATTACGAGGAGAAGGAAAAGGAAATCGGCGCCGACCGCATGCGTATGCTCGAACGACTGGTCATGCTCCAGGTCATTGACCGGCTCTGGGTGGAGCACCTCACGCAGATGGAGCACGAGAGGCTTCAGGCGGGATGGGCCGGCCTCCGCCAGATGAAGTCCACGGATGCTTACCGGAGCTCGGGTTATGCGTACTTCGAGCAGCTTAAAGAGAACATCCGCCACGATATCGCCCGCACCATCTTCCACGTCAGGATACAGGAAAGAGGCAAACCCCCTACCCAGACCCAGTCGCCTATGGCGGCCGCCTCGCTGGGTTCTAAAGGCGATAAAAAGCCCGTCAAAGCTGCCGGCAGCAGGAAAATCGGCCGCAACGACCCCTGTCCCTGCGGCAGCGGTAAAAAATACAAGCACTGCTGTGGGAGATAACCATGACCGACGAGGAACTGGAAAAACTGCGACAGGATGTGTCCGTGAAACTTGAGCAGTTGCCCGCTACCCCGGATGAGCAGCTTGACCGCAGGGAGAGGCGGCACCGCACCGTCCTCCGCGCGCGGATACGGGCGCTGGAAAGGATGAAGAAAGCCCGCCAGGAAGGCAACGTGCACCAGGAGGCCAGAGCCGGCCTGGACTACACCTTGCTCACGGAATACGGCGAGAGAAATATCTTCCTCTATAATATAATGAAGGCTCGGTTGTTCTGGTGGAGGGGTATATGAGGTTTGATGAAGTGATGACCAACTCACAAATCGCCGCCGTATTCGATGAAATCGCTTCCATGCTGGAGCGGAAGAAAGACAACATCTTCAAGATAAGGGCTTACCGTAAGGTCGCCCGCGCTGTCGGGGAGCTTGCCGAGCCTATCGCCAAGCTCGTTGCCGATGACCGACTTCACGAAATACCGGGTGTGGGTCCCGCTATCTCCAAGAAAATCACCGAGCTTGTCAGTACCGGCAGGCTGGAATACCTGGAAAGACTCAAGAAAGAGCTCGCCGAACAATCTCATGCGGTGGAAAGTTAAGGCGGCGGATGGAAGAATCGCAGGCTGAAGTCGTTTACACCGGCGCCGCCTCGCCCGGTGACGCCGAGGCCATCGGCCACCTCAGGAAGTCCCTGACCGAGGGCAGGCACTGGTATATCGCTTTGCTGGGCGCCATGGGACTCTGGGTCAGCGCTAACGAGCACCGCGACGGCCGCACATACAATTACCTTATCGATAATGAGGCCTTCGACTGGCTACTTCTCGCCGAACGACTCTGCGAGACGGTAGAGGGTCTTTTACCCGAGGATGAAAGGAACGCCCTGCTTTTTTACGGCGTTCCCCCCCTCTCGCTGGAGTCCCGCGAGGTCAAGTCGCTCATCGGCAGCCAGAAGTACAGTCAATATCTTAACTACTTCTACGGCGTTACCGTCGAGGAGGGCCTGCAGCTTGCTGTGCAGGAAGAAATCGATAAAGAAAGGCGTTTGCGCGGTTACCGCACCCGCTACGAGTCCACCGGCGAGACCTTCCGCCGAATATATAACGCCCCCCGTGACTCTCTTTTAAGAGCTTTCCGCAGGGAGAAGAAGCTTCCCCTCCTGAAGTCTATCGGGATCTCTGAGTTGAAGGAATTTACCTACTGGCTGTTCAAGCACCGCCTCAAGAACTGTGAAAAAGCCAGAATCGCCAGCGATACCGCCAAGGCGCTGCGGTTCCTCAGGAAACAGTGGGAACAGAAAGGCGTCTTCAAGGTGCTGGCAGTCGACATGCTGCCAGGTAACGCCGACAAGCAGGAGTGATAACAGCCTACTATCTACTCGTTGATGGTGCCCTCGGCCGCCCTTACCATCAGTACCGGAATACCAGCTCCGTGCAGGACTTTATCGGTAATGCTCCCGAAAGCCAGGCGCCGCAGCCCCGACCGTCCGTGCGTTGACATGGCTATCAGGTCTGCCTTTAGCTCTTCGGCCGCCTTAAGAATCTCCTCGGCTGCGTTGCCCGTTCTGACTTCGGGAGTGACCGTCACTCCCCGGCATTTTACCGTTTCGGCGGTTGTATTGAGGTAGTCCATCACGCGTTGTTTGATGAGATTCAACTCATCTTCCGTGTAAGAGACCGGGGCGCTGGCCTCCCCGACGACCACCCAGTGCCTGAGCAGAGTTATCACCCCCAGCAGCGTTATCTCAACCTTTGTTCCAGCTGCCAGTTTATCACAGAGCTGGTCGATAACCGGCAGGGCTGCCTCGCCTACCTTTGAACCGTCCAGGGGTACCAGTATATGTTTGAACATAACCCTTACCTCCTATAACTTGGAACTCTGCTGTTTCAGCTTCTCCAGTCTGTTGTTAAGAGTATAGAGTTTTTGTTTTTCCTTTGCAATAACTGCCTCGGGCGCTTTGGTCAGGAAAGTCTCGTCTTGCAGTCTGGCCTCGAGTCTGCTTACCTGGTTTTGTACGCCGTCCAGTTCTTTCTGCAGTCGATTCTTCTCGGCTTCAACGTCCAGCATACTGCTCAGTGGAATTACCAGCGTCGTTTTTTGCAACGGCATGACCAGCTTCTTGTCGCCGGCCCCCGTTTCGGGTTCTCCCTTCATGAAACTCACCGGATTGGCGCGGGACAGCGTTTGTATGGCTTTGGTATAGGAAATCAGCGATTTGCTCAACGATTCTCCGGTGTAGATACTGGCTTCCACCCAGCGGCCAGCTTCCACTTTATACTGGGCGCGGACGTTGCGGATATTATGGACTATGTCGATGATATTATCTATCTCCTTCTCGACTGCGGTGTTTATCATCGTTTTATCGGCTTTGGGGTATTCAGCAACCATGATGGATTCGGCATCGATTCCCTGTATATGGGTTTTAAGGTTCTGCCACAGTTCCTCGGTGATAAAGGGCATGAAAGGATGCAGCAGGCGCAGCGATTTTTCCAGTACATGCAGCAGCACCGGTAGCGGCGAGGTGTCGTTTTTTTGCAGCCTTATCTTGGCAAGCTCGATATACCAGTCGCAGTACTCGCCCCAGAGGAAGTCGTGTATCTGCCTTTCGGCTTCGCCGAACTGGAAGTCTTCCATGAGACCGGTAACACTGGCTAACGTCCGGTTCAAGCGTGATAGTATCCAGCGATCCTCCGCTATTAACTTCTTTTTATCTATTTTATTGTCGGCTTTCGTAACCGGCTCCAGACTCCTTATCACGAACCGCGTGGCATTCCACATCTTGTTGGCGAAATTACGGCCCGCCTCCAGCTTGGCGTCGGACAGTTTGCTGTCGTTCCCCGGTGTTGTCCCCATCAGCAGGCTGAAACGCAGGGCGTCGGTACCGTATTCATCGATCACGATTTCCGGGTTGATGACGTTGCCCTTGGTCTTGGTCATCTTGACTCCCTTTTCGTCCCTTATCAGGCCGTGTAGGTAAACGGTGGAAAAGGGAATCTTGCCGGTATTCTCCAGGCCCATCATAATCATCCGGGCTACCCAGAAGAAAAGTATATCATAACCGGTTTCCATCACCGTGGTCGGGTAGAAGTAGTGCAGGTCTTCTGTATCTTCCGGCCAGCCCAGCGTCGTGAACGGCCACAACGCCGAGCTGAACCACGTGTCCAGCATATCCGGGTCCTGTTCTATATTGGCCGACTTGCATCTGGAGCAACTTGTGGGTGTCTCCACGGCTACCGTTATCTCGTTGCAGTCGCGACAGTACCAGACGGGTATGCGGTGTCCCCACCATAGCTGGCGGCTGATGCACCAGTCTCTGATATTTTCCATCCAGTTGAAGTATACCTTGGTAAATCTTTCCGGGATGATTGTTATCCGCCCGTTCCTGACGGCTTTAATCGCCGGTTTCGCCAGGGGTTTCATTTTCATGAACCACTGCAGGCTGGCCAGCGGTTCTACCATGGTCTGGCAGCGGTCGCAGTGCCCTACGGAGTGAGAATATTCTTCGGTTTTCACCAGTTGCCCGCTCTTTGTCAGGTCGGCTATTATCTCCTCGCGGGCTTTGAATCTGTCCATCCCGTTGTAGGGGCCCGCGTTTTCGTTCATCGTGGCGTCGGCGTTGAGAATGTTTATCAGCGGCAGCCCCTGTCGCTGGGCGACATCGAAGTCCACCGGGTCATGGCCCGGGGTGATTTTCACCGCGCCGGTGCCGAATTCCATGTCCACCGCCTCGTCGGCGACAATCGGTATCTCGCGGTTGACCGCGGGTAATAATACCTTCTTGCCCACCATCTTCTTAAAGCCGATATCGTTGGGATTGACGGCTACCGCCGTATCGCCGACAATCGTTTCCGGTCGTGTGGTGGCGACGGTGATGAACTTGTTCTTGTCGTCGACGAGCGGGTAATTGACGTACCACAGGTGTCCGTTGGTATCCTTGTGCTCCACCTCGAGGTCGGATAGCGCCGTGGCGCACCGCGGGCACCAGTTGATAATCCTCTCGCCGCGGTAAATCAGCCCCTTTTTATAGAGGTTGGTAAAGACCGTGCGTACTGCCCTGCTCGGTGCATCGTCCATGGTGAAGCGCAGGCGTGACCAGTCCAGGGAAGCCCCCAGCCTCTTGTGCTGCTCGACGATGTTTTTCTTGTAGATGTTCGCCCAGTCCCAAACCCTTTCCAGGAATTTTTCACGGCCCAGTTCCTGGCGGCTGGTCCCCTCCTTGATGAGTTCCTTTTCCACCACCACCTGCGTAGCGATACTCGCGTGGTCAATGCCCGGCAGCCACAGCGTCGGTTCGCCCAGCATGCGGTGCCAGCGGATCATGATGTCTTCTATCGTCGCTGTTATCGCCGTGCCGAGGTGCATATCGCCGGTGATGTTGGTGGGCGGGTGGATGATGACGAAGGGCTTTTTTTTGCGGTCTATCTCCGGGGTGAAATAGCCCTGTTTCAGCCAGAAGTCGTACCGCTTCCGCTCGACCTTGCCCGGCTCGTAGGCCTTGGGCATCTCTGCTATATCGGGGGCTTGTGTCATGATTACCTCTCCGTGTTCCTGTCTTCTATCAATCGTTTTCCCAGGCTGATTCTCTCCTCTGTATTATAGCCGATTTTCCCGTAAAATTGCAGCGCGTCCGTATTATCCGAGCGCACCTGGACGTTGATTTTGGGGCAGCCCATATTTATAAGCCTCTCCTCGACTGCCTCCATCATCAGTTTCGCCAGTCCCTGTCGCCGGTACTCCGACTCGACGGCCAGGTAGTTCACCCACCCCCGGTGTCCCTCGTAGCCGCCCATCGCGCTCGCCACCACCTTGCCGTCAATCAGCCCCACCAGGAACAGCTCCGGGTTGACCTTCATCTTACGCTCTATGTCCAGCTGCGGATTGTTCCAGGGACGCGTTAGTTCGCACTTCTCCCACAGCCTGATAACGGCACTCTCGTATTCAGGTTTATATTCAGTGATTTCCATTTTAGATATATATTCCCACCCTCCAAATAGGAGAGTGCGCCAGCAAGAGGGGGTGCCACCCACTCTCAATACTCATCCCCCTCTCCAAACAATTAATAAACCGTATTCTTTTATACCCCGTTTGGAGAGGGGGTCAGGGGGTGAGGTATATCAATATCTCCACCCTCTGCCATACTTACTCTTCCTCACATCATCCCCGCCACCCTATCCAGTATTACCTCCGCCACCTCACGCTTGCTCATCAGCGGCAGTTCATCAACGCTGCCGGTTTTATCTATCAATATCACCCTGTTCGTGTCCACGTTAAAACCGCTTTCGGGGTCAGTGATATCGTTGGCTACAATCATGTCGAGTCTTTTCCGCTCGAGCTTTATCTTGGCGTTGATAATCAGGTTCTCGCTCTCGGCGGCGAAGCCTATTTTCCTGATGTTGTCCGGTACTTCGCTCAGGATATCCGCCGTCGGCACCAGCTCCAGGATTATCCGGCCGTGTTCCCGCTTGATTTTCTGTTCGGCCGGACCTTCCACACGGTAGTCCGATACCGCCGCCGCCATTATCAGCGCCTCCGCCTGGCTTACTGCCTCCAGTACCGCCGACCGCATCTCGTCCGCTGTTATGATATGGACAATTTTAATGCCGGGAGGGTCCGGTAATGCCGTGGGGGCGGTAATCAGGGTCACTCTGGCCCCGCGGTCGCGGGAGGCTTCAGCGATGGCGTAGCCCATCTTACCCGAGGAACGGTTGCCGATATGTCTTACCGGGTCTATCGGCTCCTGGGTGCCTCCCGCCGTCACGACGATGGCTTTCCCGGCAAGGTCCTGCTTACTCACCGGCTGCCTTTTCCACCGCCTCGATGATTTTCTCGTTGTCCGCCAGGCGTCCTGTCCCCGTTTTCCCCGATGCCAGCCGTCCGTGCTCGGGACCGACGAATGTAAAGCCCCTGGCTTTAAGCTTCTCGATGTTCTCCTGCGTTATGCTGTTCCGGTACATGACGTCGTTCATGGCTGGGGCAATTACTACCGGCGACTCGGTGGCCAGCACGACGCAGCCGAGCATATCGTCGGAGATGCCTGCCGCCAGCTTGGCGATGGCGTTGGCTGTCGCCGGGGCGATGACCACCACGTCGGCGGCTTCAGCCAGGGCAATATGTTCCTCGCTGTACTCAGAGGCCATCTCGAACATGTCGGTCACCACCGGTCTCCCCGTGAGATTGCGCAGCGTCAGCGGCGTGATGAACTTTGTCGCCGCTTCGGTCATCACTGTTTCCACCTTGGCGCCCGCCTGCGTCAGCTTGCTGGCGAGGTCGGCTGCTTTGTAGGCGGCTATTCCTCCGGTTATTCCCAGGACGACCGTTTTATTCTTCAGCATTTTTTCTCTCCTTGACTCAGTCCCGGTTCAGGGCGTGGATGGTCTTGATGCCGATGAGCGTTAAATCGGGATTGACCTTTTCGATTACCCTAGTTTCTTTGGCGATGATATTGGAATAACCCCCAGTAGCCACGACGATTGCTTTATGCCCCAGCTCTTCCTGGATGCGCGTTACGATACCGTCGATGAGTCCCGCGTAACCGAAGATAATGCCCGACTGCATGGCGGCGACGGTATTGGCGCCGATGGCTCGCCTGGGAGGGACCAGCGCCACCCTGGGCAGCGCTGCGGTGCGGGTGTACAGGGCTTCGGCTGAAATCGCCAGCCCGGGCGCGACGGCTCCTCCGAGGTAGTCCCCTTCTTTCGAGATGGTATCGAAGGCGGTTGCCGTGCCCATCACCACCACGATAATCGGCGGTTTATAGAGACTCAATGCTCCTGCGGCGTTGGAAATGCGGTCGCCGCCGAGCTCGCGCGGGTTGTCGTAGCGGATCCGTATGCCGGTCTTGACGCCGGGACTGATTACCAGCGGTTCGATATTGAAGTAGTGTTCGAACAGCTCGTTAAAGGTTGCCACCAGCGGCGGCACGACGCAGCTTACGGCTCCTTTGGTGACCTCGGCGGCATCCACGCCGTGGTTCCGCAGCAGGTTGAGCAGTATCACCGCGTATTCATCAGGCATGCGGTGTACCCCCGTGGCGATGCGCCAGGTCGCTTCTAGTTTATCGTCTCTGAACAGGCCTATGGTGATATTGGTATTACCGATATCGATAGCCAGTAACATATATTATCCTTTTAACCTCCCGCGGGATTGGTATTGGATTTTAGCTGCTTTATCACCGCCGGCAATGCCATCAGCAGGTCAGAGGCAATCATACCGGTGTCCCCCAGCACGTTTTTTATCATGTCGCCGGCCGCACCGTGCAGGTACACGCCCAGAGAGGCGGCATCGAAGGGAGAAAGCCCCTGGGCTGCCATACCGGCGATAGCCCCTGCCAGCACGTCCCCCGTTCCTGCCGATGCCAGCCCCGGGTTGGCGAAAGGACTCACCCGGCAGCGCCCGTCGGCGGTGGCAATAACCGTATAGGCACCCTTGAGTACGATTGTCTGGCACCACTCCGCGGCGTACTTCCGGGCGATATTTATCCGTCCCGACTGAACTTCGTCCACCGTCAGCCCGCATAATCGACTCATCTCTCCGGGATGCGGTGTCAATATCGCGTCGTCGGTCAGCCATTGCCACCATTCGTTAATTCCCGGCAGTATGTTCAGCGCGTCGGCATCCAGGATGGGTAGCGGTAATTCTTTATCCATAATCAATGAGCTTACGAACTCGGCTGTGGCGGGGTTCTGCCCCAGGCCGCAGCCCACCAGTAGGACATCATATCCGCTGGCCCTCTCGATGATGGTGTCAGCCGCCCCTGCCGCGATTACCCCCGGTTCGGCTTCCGGCAGCGGCAGGTAGGTCGCCTCGGTCAGCTTGGAAGCTAGGATGGGTTGTAGGCTGGCGGCTGTTGCCAGCGTTACCAGTCCCGCACCCACTCTCATGGCGCCACTGCAGGCAAGGTAAGCCGCGCCGATGTAATTGACCGAGCCCGCTGCCACCAGCACCCTGCCGAAAGTGCCCTTGTTGGCATCGAGCGGACGCTCCGGTAAGACCTCTCTGACCCACTCGCGTGTCATCAGCTCCAGCGGTATTCCGTCCGCCAGCGATTCCGGTATGCCGATATCCGCTATTTTTAGGGTTCCAACCCTTTTCGCACCGGGAAAGTTGAATAAACCGGTCTTGGGGAAGGCCAGCGTTACCGTCATGTCGGCGTAAGGACAGGCTT
>DUFB01000051.1 GCA_011192005.1 Dehalococcoidia bacterium | reverse complement strand
TAGATTTTAGCCGGCGTGCCCTTCGTCTCCGCAACGTATCTGGCTGTAAGTGAAGCTATTCCGCTCAATCTCTGTAAAAAATTCAGCGCTACTCTCTCGGCTTTGAGTATGCTGGCGACGCTGCCGCTGATTACCGCGGCGATATCCCCCGGTTTCACGGCCACTCCATCTTCAATGAGGATTTCTATGTCCAGTGAAGGGTCTACTTTGATGAAAACACGCCCGGTCACATCAATACCGGCAAGGACGCCCTTTTCTTTAACCGTTACGAATGCCTTGCCGATAAGGTCGGTAGGTAATAAAGCCTGGCTGGTAATGTCGCCCTGACCGGTGTCCTCCTCGAGGGCGGCGTCAATGATTGTATCGGTATATCTATCCGTCAGCAATAGGGTGCTCACCTGCTTACATCTCGCGGCGTCCCACGACGCTGTTCCGGGCGACCCTGAGTGTTGCGCCCGATTCCACCTTGATTACCACGCTGTCCTCGCTGATGCTTTCTATCGTCCCGTAAATGCCGCCGGCGGTCATTACTTTATCGCCCCTCTGTAATTCTTCCATCATCTGCTGATGTTCCTTCTGGCGTTTTTGCTGCGGCCTTACCATTACGAAGTAGAACAGGGCAATAAGAACCACAAAGAATGCCAGCATTACCCAGATGCTGTTGCCGCTGGTTGTTCCATCTTCACCTTCGGTCGCCCAGGTGCATCCCCCGGGTATTGCCAAAACCGCTATCAGCAGTACAGCGATTAGCCCGATTTGTAGTGTCCTGTACATATTTCCTCCTGCTCGGTGTTGCTGCGTGAATCATTTATTGAACTGTGCCCTGTAAAGACCAGGGGCTGGTTTTATTTATCTTGCCTCTTATCAGTTGCCCGGTACAGTTACTCTCGTTGCTGAAAAATACCAGTTTATCGGTACGGGTCCTTCCGTACCACTTGCCCCTTTTCCTCCCCTCTACCAGTATTTCCACGGTCTCTCCCCGCAGACGGGCATTGATTCCGGTGGCTATCTCCTCCTGGAGTTTTTCTATTATATCCAGTCTCCTTTTCTTCTCTGCCGGAGGGATATTATCCTCCAGTTCCGCCGCCGCGGTTCCTGTCCTGGGAGAGTAAGCCGCTATATGAACTGTATCAAACTTTACCCCTGAGAGCAAGTCGACCGTCTGTCGGAACTGGGTTTCATTCTCTGACGGAAAACCGACGATTACGTCCGTACTGAGGGCCACCCCCGGGATTTTCTCGCGTATCCGTTTGATGAGGTCAAGGTACTGCTCTACCGTATATCCGCGGTTCATCGCCCCCAGTATCTCGTCACTGCCCGCCTGTACCGGCAGGCTTATCTGTTCGCAGACTTTATCGAGGCGGGCTATGGTGTCGATTAACCTGTCACTCATGTCCTTGGGGTGATTGGTCAGAAAGCGTATCCTCAGCAGACCCTCGATTGTACTTAGTTCCTGTAGAAGGTCGGCCAGCTCCGGTTTGTCCGTCAGGTCGTGCCCGTAGGAGTCCACGTTCTGTCCCAGCAAGGTGACCTCTTTCACTCCCCGGCCCACGAGTTCGCTTACTTCGTCGTTTATTTCGGCTATCGTCCGACTCCTCTCACGACCGCGCCGGTAGGGGACGATGCAGTAGGAGCAGAAGTTATCGCAGCCCTGTATTATGGTGACATAGGCCGTCGGTGACGGATGATACGGCAAAGATAGCTCCCCGCTGTCCTCCAGCCAGGGCGGATTTTCCCCGGGCTTGAAGAAGTAATCGACGTGCGGATAGCGTTTTTTCAGGGCGTCGATATCTGAATCTACCAGGCAGCCGGTGAGTGCCAGCATTATGCCGGGGCGGGCTTTCTTCTCCACGCGCAAAGCAGCCAGTTTATTCACCACGCGGTTCTCGGCGCTCTGGCGTACCACGCAGCTGTTCAGAACCACGAGGTCGGCTTCGCCGGCTTTATCCGTCGCTTCGTACCCGAGTTCCTCGAACTGGCTGGCCAGCCTCTCCGACTCGGCTTTATTCATCTGGCAGCCTATCGTCCAGATATGGTATTTGGGCATACAATCTCACCGGTAAATATTGACATATAACTCTATGGAAATTTTACCAGATTAATGGGAAGTTGGTAAGTTGATTGCGGTTCCGCCCCTTCTCCACCCCCGGTTCGTCTGGTTATTGTACTCTTTTATCCACAAGTTCCAGGAGTTTCACTATTCTCTCTTCGTCGATATTAGCGGTACTATCCGCCTGGATATGCCTGGTGGTCTTCCCTCTCCCGTCGAAAAGGGCCAACTCTTCCCTGGTCAGTCCCTGGATGGAGAATCCCAGATTAACGTGGTCTTTCAAGGCCACGATGTAAAATTTACCATCGGCAAAGGCGGGAACACCCCATTTCATTTCTTCTCTGGCGTCAGGGAGAATCCTGAAGATAAGCTCTCTCAGTCTCTGGCAGATTTCTTTCTGCGGCGATGGTTGCTTATTGATATAATCGTCAATCTTGCTGGACATATTGCTTGGGATGGCGGAGGGGGAGGGATTCGAACCCTCGACCCCGGTTACCCAGGGTAAGCACTTAGCAGGCGCCCGCACTAGACCACTATGCGACCCCTCCCCGAAGGGTTGTTAAGTATTGTTGGATATCAGGATCTAATCTATTATATTATAATCATGGTGCATGCTCAATGGATAGGTGGATTAAACCCTTCCCGCCCCCACTATCTCTTTCAGGCTCTTTATCCCCTCTTTTTCCATGAACGCCTCGATGCCCTCCAGCACGTCCAGGCTGGCCCGGGGATTGCTGTAGGTCGCCATGCCCACCTGCACCGCGCTGGCTCCGACCATGATGAACTCCAGGGCATCCTCGGCGCAGGTAATACCACCGACTCCTATGACCGGCACGTTAACGACGCCGACAACCTCGTAGACCATCGCCAGGGCTACCGGCTTTAAGGCCGGACCCGAGTACCCGCAGATGATATTGCCGATTTCCGGGTGTCTCTTTTCGATGTCGATGGCCATACCTTTGAGGGTGTTAATCAGCGAGACGGCATCGGCGCCGGCTTCTACTACAGCTGTGGCAACCTCCTTGATATCGGCGGTGTTGGGAGTCAGCTTAACGATCATCGGCAGTGAAGTGGCACTTCTGACGGCTCCGGTAACTTCTGCGGCGGGTTCCGGGTAAGACCCGAAAGCGGCCCCTCCGGCGCTGACGTTAGGACAGCTGATATTCACCTCGATGCCGCTTATGCCCTCGACACCATCCAGCTCCCGGGCGAGTTGAGCGTAATCATCGACGGAATCCCCGGCGATATTCACGATGACCGGTACCTGCCAGCCTGCCCAGATGGGTACCTTTTCCCTGATCAGGGCTTTCACACCGATGTTCTGCAGCCCTATGGAGTTCAGCAGTCCCGCGGTTGTCTCGAAGAGACGCGGCTGCGGGTTTCCTTCTCGGGGTTCCAGTGTCGTTCCCTTGCAGACGATTGCGCCCAGTCGCTGGATGTCGAACAACTCGGCGTACTCCGTGCCGTACCCGAAAGTACCGGAGGAGGTCATTACCGGATTGGATAGCAGTAAACCCCGATTGTTCCGCGGGGCAATCTGTATTGATAGGTCTGGAGGCATAGTTCTTTCCTGCTTCTGGTTTCTGGCAGAAAGCTTACCAGACTGCCCCCGTTAATGCAAATTGGGGCCGGTTGACTATATGGGTGGTAGCACCCATATATTTATGGGAAAAACTTGGTTGTCCCCGTGTTTTGGGAAAGGTATCCTTGCTCAGAGAGGTTTAAGATATGGCAAGCGTTCAGATATCCAGCCGGAAACCCTCGGTTGCTGCCCAGGCTAAAAAACTCCGTCTCTCGTGCCTCTTAACTCAGGAGGAACTGGCCGTCGCCGCCGGCGTCACCAGGGAAGAAGTCAACAGGCTGGAGCACGGCTTTCCGCTTGTACTGGACAGTAAACGCAAGATACTCAAGGAATTATGGTCTAGAAAAATGGAGAAGTGACGGAAAACTCCATCACTTCTCGTGTTATTTACCTATCCTCTGATAATTCTCTTTATCGTATTAACTGTTTATATCAGATATTCACGTCAATATAGATTAACGTACTGACTGATTCTGCCCGGGACCGTCCGCTCGATGGACAGCACGGGCCCATCCGGGGGCTTGATCTCCAGCGAGAAGCTATCATAGGGACCTATGGTGATATTACCGGTGGTTGGCAGGACGACGGTCACCTGGAATAGCTCGTTCGGGTCCAGCAGGTCGTCGTCGTTTATCGTGCTTAATTTCGCAATGGTCCAGTTCACCGAAGGTATCATATGGTCGGCGTCAAAGTACGAGATGACCACGGTATTGGTGCTGTTGGTCGTGGGCGTGAAGTCAACCGGACTCCCTGCGGCGGGGATGCCGACGTTAAAATAGAGCTCGGTTACCACGCTGCTTTCCATTTTGGCGACCACGTTTCCCTTGAGCTCTATGGTAGCCATCGTTGAGCGTACCCCGGCATTGACTGCCTCCTTGGCTTTCTGTGAGGAAAATAGCCCTGCCGAGAGGACAACATAAGCAAACACCGAAGCTACAATAACGAAAGCTATCAGAATAATCGCTGTTTCGAGTCCGGTGATACCCTCTTGTTTATGGCGTATCTTCCTGAAAAACTCTCTCATATTAGCTTCTCCTTAGAATCTAAAGCAGACTCATCTGCTCCATCTATATATACCAATCCATTATGGTTGATTAAGGTTACTCATAACCATGTAACTAAAACATAAATATTTACCGTCGATATATAAACATTTCGTTACAGTTTCAGCACTTGAAAAACCTTGAGTTTTGTAGGTGGTTTTATTTACTGGCAGGGTATAGTAGACATAAAGATTGGAGAGGTTACTCTCTTCTATCGGAGATTCAGAGAGCAGGGATAGCGTCCTCCAGCAGACTGCGTGCCTGTAACATTTAAGCAACATCGTGCGCAGGCAGGGTTTTTGCGGCAAACATCCTTGCCCAGTGTGACCAGCAGGGCATGATACTCGTTAAACAGCTGGCTATCGGCGGGCAGGTGTTTCATAAAGAGCGCCTGGTAGGCGGTGTAACTTTCGGTCGCTGGTTTCAGTCCCCGGCGGTTAATGAAGCGTCGCGTATAGGCGTCGATGACGAATACCGGTTTATCGGCGGCGTAGAGAATTATAGAATCGGCGGTCTCTTCTCCTATTCCGTAAACCAACAGCAGCTCTTCCCGTAAATTTGCGGTATTCTTACTAAACAAACCGCTCAGGCTATCGTCATATTTTTCGCCCAGCCAGCTAACGAACGCCTTGAGCTTTCTGGCTTTAACGTTGTAGTAGCCCGAGGGATAAACAAGGTCGGTGATTTCTTCCGCAGTGAGATTTCGTAAGGCTTTAGGCGTTAGAGGCCCGGCTTTCTTGAGATTTTTAATGGCTTTCTCGACGTTAATCCAGGCGGCCGACTGAGTAAGTATTGCCCCGACAATTACCTCGAAGGGTTCTTCGGCTGGCCACCAGTGTTGCGGTCCGTAGCGGGCCAATAATTTCCCGTATGTATCCAGCAATACCTGGTTTATCGCTTGATCATCCATGAGGGTGCCCTGGCATCGTCTACGGAATCGTATCCCGGTATATACGGCTTGATATCGAGTACGGGCGTACCGTCAATGGCATCGAGTCCCTGTACTTTCAGGATATTGTCTTTTCTTTCCAAGAGTCTGACCGTCGCCTTGCCGATGGGGTTCGGCCGACTCGGTGAACGTGTCGCGAAAACACCCATCAGCGCTCTTTCGGGATTGCCGCGCGGGTGTACCTTCGTCGGTGCGGGGCGTCGGGAAAGGTGTATCCAGTAGAGTATTATGATATGGGAAAACTCGTCAAGGTTATCCAGCGCCTCGGTCAGACTGCTATCGATGATGATTTCCGAGACCACTTTTTCGCTGTACCGGTGCGTCGGCTCTTTGATTTCATTCCGGACGACGCCGATTGCTTTCAGTTGTATCTCGGGAAGTGTAATATCCATTTGATATCAGGACATTTATTCCAGCGGTGTCAGCGTCAGCAGTTTCTTGGCAATCCCCGGGTATTTGGCGATAAACAAAAGCTGGTCTTCCACCAGGGGTTTTTGTGACTCTACATTGGCGTACCTTACCAGCTCCAGTATCTCGTTGGCTTTCTCCCGCGTCTGCCATTTTACCGGTACTTCCAGCTGGCCCATGATATGGCTGAAACCGGAAATGCCCCCGTACTCACCCGTACAAATTTCCCTTCCCGTTTCCACCAGTTCAGCTTCGCCTCTGCCCAGTTCTTCGTAATCGTATAGCTCGTAGTTCTCCGGGTCTTTAAGAACGCCGTCGGCATGGATTCCGGACTCGTGCGCAAATGCATTGGCGCCAACACCCGGCTGGTTTATCGGGATGGGTACTCCGAAAGCGTAGCTGGCGAATTTGGCTATCTTCCAGGCTTTTGACAAGTCTATATTATTGGCCAGTTCGTAGGTACCCGCGAACTCTTTCGATTTTTTTATCGCCAGAATTACCGCTATCAGGTCGGCGTTTCCCGCTCTCTCCCCGATGCCGTTTACCGTGGTGTTGATATAGGCATCCTGCCCGCCGTCGATTACTCCCATGGCTCCGGCGATTGAGTTGGCTACCGCCATTCCCAGGTCGTTATGGCAGTGTAGCTCGATCGGAATCTGGGCTTTTTCGGCCACCGTTCGGACCGTCTCGTAAATCGTAAAGGGATTGTCGTATCCCAGCGTGTCACAGTATCTAACCCTGTCGGCGCCGTGTTCCTTGGCGGCCTGGGCGAACTCGACGAGATAGTTCAGGTCGGTCCTCGAGGCATCCTCGGCGTTGGCGCCTATGGACTCGGCTCCGTGGGCTCTGGCGGCAGTTACCGCCGCCGTCATATCTTTGAGAACATCATCACGGGTTTTTCGTCCCTGGAATTTGCCGTTAATCATCTGGTCCGAGGTGGATATGGACAGATTTAGATGGTTGATATTCGGTATCATCTGAAATGTCTGTTCTACATCATCAACGATAGCCCGTATCCATCCCTCCAGCCGTATGGGCTTGAGAACACCTATCTCGGCCAGTTCAAGGTTGGCTTCGATGTAATTTGTCTCGTGGCGTGTGGTCGGAAAGCCGAACTCGGACTGAAACACGCCCATTTCGTTAAGGTATATATTCAGCATTGTCTTTTCGAGTTTCGATAAGCCAAGCTTTGCTGTTTGTACTCCGTCACGGTTGGTGACGTCGATAAGATATATTGCCGGCATTTACACCTCCTCGGGTATCCCCTGAGAGACATCTATCTACTAACTAAATTATACACTAATGTAGCATATAATAGCATATCTTTATATCTGTCAACAATCAACAGACGGAAAAAATAAGGCAAAAGTGACTCTACATCTTCGTTTGACTATCTTCAAGCAGGGTGGTAGATTTTAACCTGTAAGCTCCTGAAAGCTTATCATTTTATCCTCAGGACTATAGCTGCATGAACGTAGGCGTATGTAGAATCTTCCTCCGCATCCCCGAGAACATGTCTCTCAAGGGCAAGCGGCAGGTCCTCAAGTCCATTACCAGTCGCGTACGGAATAAGTTCAATGTTGCCGTTGCTGAGGTCGAGGATAATGATGCTTGGCAGATGGCTACTATTGGCATCTGTTGTATCAGCAATAACAAGCGCCATTCCAACCGGGTTCTTTCACAAACGGTTAATTTCATCGAGGAAAGCCGGTTCGAAATAGAAATACTCGACTATGAAATGGAACTTATTGATGTTTAAAGGTGTTAGCCACAATGGATAATGCCGCCTTCCTCGCCCATCTCCGTTCGCAGCCGGGATATGATGGGCAGATCGTTCATATCGAGAACATCGGTGCCCGAGAGGCTGCCTACGCCGAGCTGGACGAACCCCTGGAGGCAGCACTTCAGAATTGTTTGGAAGAGCACGGATTGTCAAACCTTTATACCCACCAGGCTGAAGCGGTTAATGCTATCCGGCGTGGTAAAAACGTCATCGTGGCTACTTCCAGCGCCAGCGGCAAGACCCTCTGCTATAACATCGCCGTCATGCAGTCGGTTCTCACCGAGCCGGGTACCCGTGCCCTCTACCTTTTTCCCACCAAAGCCCTTGCTCAGGACCAGTTACGCAATCTCTACGAGCTGTTTTATCCCGCTCTTATGTCCGCGGACAGCATGGCTACTTTCGATGGCGATACGCCGCGTTCGGAACGGGCTGATATCAGGAAAAAAGGGCGGATTGTCCTGACCAATCCCGATATGCTGCATGTAGGTATACTGCCCAATCACCCGGCCTGGTCGGGATTCCTGCGTCATTTGAAGTACGTCGTCCTTGATGAGGCCCATATCTATCGCGGTGTGTTCGGCTCGCATGTGGCCTGTGTCATGCGCCGCCTGCGCCGGGTGTGCGCTATGTACGGCTCCAGTCCGCAGTTCATCTGCTGCACGGCGACCATTGCCAATCCCGGGGAACATGCCGGGCAGTTGACGGGTTTGCCCTGCGAGGTTATCGATAATGACGGTTCGCCGCGCGGTCGTAAGGACTTTATCTTCTGGAACCCGCCGCTCCTGGATGAGAAGAAGAGCGCCCGTCGCTCCACCCATTTCGAGGTCACCGGCATCTTCACCGAGTTGGTCAGTCAGGGCACCCGCACACTGGCGTTCACTTTTACCCGCCGTCTCACCGAGCTTATTTATGTCTATGCCAGGAAACGCCTGTCCGAAGTGAGTTACAACCTGACCAGACTGATAAAACCCTACCGGGCCGGCTATCTCCCCGAGGACCGCCGCAAGATAGAGAGGGAACTATTTGGCGGGCAGCTTCTGGGAGTGGTGGCTACGAATGCCCTGGAGCTGGGCATCGACAGCGGCGGATTGGAAGCTACCGTTCTCGACGGCTATCCGGGCAGCATCGCCAGTACCTGGCAGCAGGCCGGTCGCAGCGGTCGCGGTAAGGGGGAATCCTTGAGCTTCCTGGTGGCTCTGAATAATCCCCTCGACCAGTATTTCATACGCCACCCGGAGGCCTTTTTCCAGAAGGATTTCGAGCATGTCCTGACCAATCCCGAAAACCCCTATATTCTCCGCGAGCACCTGCTCTGCGCTGCCTGGGAAAGACCCCTCGACGACGATGACGAGAAAATCTTCGGTGATTCCATGCCGGATGAAAGGGAAGTGCTGGGTGAGGAAAAACGGCTGCGACAGCGACGCCAGAAATGGTATCTATCGCCCTCGGTGGTCTATCCCGCCCAGTCAATCAATATCCGTTCGTCTTCGGGCGAGGTGTACGCCGTCGTCGATGTCACCACCGGCTCGCTGATGGAAACAGTGGAAAGCAGCGTCGCCTTCTTCCAGATTCACCCCGGAGCTATCTACCTCCACCAGGGGGAGTCTTACCTGATAAGCAGGCTCGACCTTACCGGCAAGGTCGCCTACGCTGAGCCGAACTCGGGGAATTACTACACGACAACCAAGGAAATCCACGACCTGCATATCATCAAGGAAAGGGAAACCATCAAGGCGGGCGGGGTGGAGGTAACGGTTGGCGATGTCGAGGTTACGGTGAACGTGGTGGGTTTCAAGAAGATGCGCCAGTTCACCGAAGAGGTCATCGGCGAGGAGCCGTTGGACCTGCCTCCCATCACCTTCCCCACCGTGGCTTTGTGGTTCGGCGTGCCCCCGCAGGCTTTTACCAGTATTACCGCGTCGGGGCTTGACTTCGCCGGCGGGCTTCATGCTGTGGAACATGCGGCTATCGGTATCCTGCCGCTGTTCGCCCTCTGCGACCGTAATGATATCGGCGGTGTTTCCACCCCACTACACCCCGATACCGGTCGGGCGCAGGTATTCATTTATGACGCCTATCCCGGGGGCATCGGCATCTCCGAGAAGGGTTTCAGCATGATAACGGAACTCTGGGAGGCTACCCTGAAAGTAATTGCCGAATGCCCCTGCGAGGAAGGCTGCCCCTCCTGCGTGCAGAGCCCCAAGTGCGGCAACAACAACAAGCCCCTCGACAAAGCCGCCGCCAGGGTTATCCTGGAGGGATTGGTGAAGGGGTAAAGGGATTAGCCTCTCTCCTTCACCCTTCCCCCGCTTTCTCTTTCCCGCTATGGCCCGCCCTCGTGGCATTCGCCCTTTATTCCGTGAAATACCCATCTCTCTCCTAACGGGTGTGTTGAAGAGGGGGCACCAGCCCCTCTCAAATCTCTTCCCCCCCTCCTGCGGAATGCCTCGTCAGGAGAGGGGGACACAGGGGGTGAGATTAACAAATCCCCATCTTTGACCCTCCACACACTGTAAAAGTATAATTTTCAATATAGCGAACAATGAAAATAAAGCAACAGCAACCCACCATAGCTCTGGACAGCCTCGGCTGCAAGCTCAACCAGGCGGAAATGGGAATTCTGTTCCGTCAGCTATCGGATTGGGGGTGCCGGCTGGTGTCGCCGTCGCAAGCGGCGGACCTCTATATCCTCAATACCTGCACCATCACGCATATCGCTGACAGGAAAACGCGGCAGAAGTTACGGGGATATCGCCGACTCAATCCGAATGCCAGGGTGGTGGCGGTCGGCTGTTATGCCGAGCGGGCGCCCGATGAGCTCAAAAAGCTTGAAGGAGTCGACCTTGTCATCGGCAACGATGAAAAAGTAAGAATACCCCGGATTTTGGAGAATTCGGGCTATTTGCAGCAAGGAATGGAAACGCCTTACTCTCACCTTCACGAAGAAAGCCGTCGCACCCGCGCTTTTTTGAAGGTGCAGGAAGGCTGCCGGAACTTCTGCGCTTACTGCATCGTGCCCCACGTACGCCACCGCCCGGCAAGCGTCCCCGTTAAATCAATCCTTGAAGAAATCAAGCAGAGGGTAGCCGAAGGTTTCAAGGAAATTGTTATCACCGGCACGGAGATAGGCCAGTATTACTCTGACGGCATAGACCTGTCGGGATTAATCGAGCGCATACTGGCGGAGGCCGGCGTTGCTAGGCTCAGGCTCTCCTCCCTCCAGCCGTCGGAGGTCACGTCCGGACTTATCAATCTCTGGCACGACCCCCGACTCTGTCCTCACTTCCATCTTTCTCTCCAGAGCGGCAGCGACAGCGTCCTCGACCGGATGAACCGTCGTTACTGTACCGGGGATTACCGGCAGACGGTTAATCTCATCCGCGAGGTGGTGCCCGATGCAGCTGTGACCACGGATGTCATTGTTGGATTTCCCGGCGAATCTGATGATGAGTTCCGGGAGACCCTTGATTTCTGTCGAGAGATGCAATTTGCCCGTATCCACGTATTCCCTTACTCATCACGACCGGGTACGGCCGCGGCTGGCATGCCTGGTACCGTATCGGCAACTATAAAAAAGGAACGCGGTCAGCGGATGCTTGCTCTGGCAAAGGCGAGTTCGCAGAGTTTCATCGAGCGTTTTATCGGGCGTACAACAGAGGTACTTTTCGAACAGGAGTCAGGCGGGCTCTGGTCCGGGCTAACCGGTAACTATATCAGGGTATATTTAAAGAATGGTAGTGACCTGACCAATCAAATCCTGCCGGTCGCGCTGTCAAAGCCGTATAAAGGCGGGATTTCGGAGGAGCTGGAAGTTTAGGAGATAACCGGGCGGTTCTCGAGGATTTTCCTCAGTGTCGGTGTCGGCATCAGGAAATCATCCTCGGTATAGTATGATTCGCCGACGATTCTCATTTTTTCCAGCAACGCGTGTAAATTGATTGCCCATCCCAGGCCTATCACTTCCGGGTTGAAGACTTCGCTGCTATCTGCATTCCAGTAACCTTCCTTGATACGGTCGATTGTCGGCAACCGGAAGTCATAGGGTATAAATCCCACCTTCCCGCGCCAGGTTCTTTCTTCCTCCGGTTTTTCCAGTTCCTGGCATACCGCTGCCAGAGCGACGGTTATTACGGCCATTTCCAAAAATCTAACCAGCCAAACCCTTTTCATACTGACTCCTTTGAGTTTATACTATTTCCATCCCCATCACCACCGAGGTTTCAATCTGACGCGGTGGTATGTCCCAATAGGTTGATAACAGTTTATCTTTATCCGGCAGCAGTGTAAAGCCGTTCTTATGATAGAAAGCCAGAGCCCAGTAGGCGGCTCCCCATGTTCCTACCAGTAGCTGCCGGGTGGTTGTTAGATTTATCAGGTGGGCTAACAGCTTCTTACCAATGCCCCTGTTCTGATACTCGGGTAATACGTAGGCATGGCGGATAAGGGTAACGTCTTTAATGGGTTCTATTCCCATCACTCCCACGAGCTTCCCATCGACCTCATAGCCGTAGAAAGTCACTCTTTTCAGCTCCTCGGCCAGCTCTTCCTCGGGCATATAGGGCTGATGGTAGCAATCGGGCTCGATTTCTCCCTCGTAGGCCTTGGCGGCTTCGTTGATGATATGGTACAATTTCTCTGTCTCTTCCGGCCGGCATTGACGAATCATCGGTTCCCATTACCCTTCTTCATAATTATACCTGATGTCCTCAGGCAAAAAAAGCATCGCGATGATTATTGTACGTAGCTTGTTTGTAAAAATGTCTAATCATGATATAATTATGGCGTGATGCTGGATACAAATCCTGAACGTGAAAAACATTAACTCCAGCGTTGCCGCGTCTTCCTTTTCCCTTGTTGATAATACATATATAGGGGATGGTGTTTATATCAGTAATTATCAAGAGATTGTTATTGGGAGGTCATTGTGAATAAATACCTTAAAGCGTTGCAGGTGAGGCTGAACCGGGATGAATTTAGCAAGTTAAAAGCCATCGATATTCCCGGGGTACATCGGGCTATTTATGAGTCTATTGACCTCTGTAATCCCACTGATATTTTCGTCTGCAGTGATACCCCCGATGAGGTTGCCCGTATCAGGAACATGGCGATTGTTACCGGTGAGGAAAGCGCCGCCCTGGCTATCCCGGGGCATACCTTCCATTTTGACGGTTCCAATGACCAGGGACGTGACCGCGCCGTAACCAGACTCCTTGTTCCTAAAGGCGATTCGCTGAGCGAAGCTCTCAACCAGATGGACCGGGATGAGGGAATTGCGGAGGTGCATGGCTTGTGCAGGGATGCCATGAAGGGACGTACCATGATAGTCCGCTTTCTTACCCTGGGTCCCGCTGATTCCGAATTCACCGTTCATTGTCTGGAGTGTACCGATTCCTGGTATGTATCCCACAGCGTCGACCTCCTGTATCGGAAGGGCTATGAAGCCTTCCGCCGCGCCGGACCGGGGACGGAATTCTTCAATACTCTGCACACGGCAGGCAGACTTGACGACAGAATGATGAGTCGGGACTATAAAAAGAAACGCATTTATATCGATTATTCGACCAATACGGTCTACAGCGTCAATAACCAATACGCCGGTAATTCCATCGGCTTTAAGAAGCTGGCCCTCCGACTGGCTATTCGCAAGGCTCACCAGGAGGGGTGGCTTGCCGAGCATTTCATGATTATGGGAGTCTACGGGCCGGACAAACGCAAAACCTATATCGCCGGGGCTTTCCCCAGCGCGTGTGGCAAGACCTCCACCGCGATGCTTCCAGGGGAGACCATGCTGGCTGATGACATCGGTTACGTCCGTAATATCGGCGGTATCTGCCGCGCCGTGAATATCGAGTGCGGTATCTTCGGCATTATTCAGGATATTAATCCCCACGATGACCCCCTTATCCACGAGATACTTACCAGTCCGGGCGAGATTATCTTTTCCAATGTCCTAATTAAAGACGCCAGGCCCTGGTGGCTGGGCATGGACGAGGAGTTGCCTGAAAGAGGCATGAATTACACCGGGGAATGGTTTAAGGGCAAGACCGATGAAAATGGAGAGGAGGTGGCCCCAGCTCACAAGAACGCCCGCTATACCGTTGCCCTTAAGGACCTGGCTAACTGCGACCCCGAGCTGGAGAATCCCGCCGGCGTGGAGCTCGGTGGAATCCTGTACGGAGGCCGAGACTACCGCGGATACGTGCCGGTGCAGCAGGGGTTCGACTGGGAGCATGGTATCGTCGCTTACGGCGCGGCTCTGGAGACGGAAACGACTTTTGCCACCGTCGAGGCGGAAGGCAAGCACGAGATAAACATCATGAGCATCCAGGACTTCATCTCGATTCCGTTGGGGCAGTACCTGCATAACTACTTGCAGTTCGGTAAAAACCTGGATAGGGTGCCGCTGGTGTTCGGCGTCAACTACTTCCTCAGGGATATGAAAAACGGCGACTTCCTGAACGACCACCAGGATAAGCATGTTTGGGTGAAGTGGATGGAATTGCGTATCAATAATGACGTCGATGCCATCGAGACGCCTACCGGTTTTATCCCAAAATACGATGATTTAAGGCCGCTCTTTAAAAAGGTACTGAAGAAAAATTACTCAAAAAAGGACTATATAAAGCAATTCACCATCCGCGTGCCGGAGAACCTCGCCAAGCTGGAGCGTGTGGAAGCCTTCTACCACGAGAACATCCCCGATTTGACTTCCGAGGTATGGCACGTGCTCAGGGAACAGCGTGAACGCCTGCTAGCGGCTCAGGAAAAGTACGGCGACTATATCTCACCGTATAATTTCATTAAGTAAAAAATATACTCAAATATAAAGCCCTCCGGTACGGATCAGGGGGCTTTTTACACCCATACAACAGATGATTATTTTCTGAAGTCTTCTGAGTTCATCGTAAACTCCAACTTATAGACCCCTTTTGTTGGAAATTTTGGCGCTGCTTTAGTTATGACTTTACGTATAGACTCAGCATCTTTTGCATCCCATTCACAATACAAATTGCCTTCATCGCGTATATACCAGCTTCTAACCCAGTAGGCGTCAACTGTGACATTCTTCTTTACAGCAATACCCGTTGGTGTACCAGCCTCTATGGTTAACTCCTTACCTACCGGATGAATAACTATAAACTTAGCCATATTTTTACTCTCCTAAATAAAATACAAATCATTTTACTATTATGTATTTCAGATGTGTTCTTTTGAGTTTATCAAGTTTTTTATTGATGCTGTTCTACCTCCTTTTCATATAAAAAGAGCGCCAGTCACCGCCATATAGTCTGACGATTCTGATGCCCTCATGTTATTTACCTCCACCAGACGATACCATTATATGGTTATCGAATACGGCAAGGTAACGATGTTTATTTCACCTACTGGTGAAGTATCAAAAAATATAATCCTTTTTTAGGTTCTTGTCAATAGGCTTTCACGAATGGATGATTTTAAAGACTTACGAAGGAATAAACGATGATACCGTGATAGTGAGGAATTAAAAGGTAAGAATGAGCGACTGAAAAAGCATCGACATAAACACGTGTATGTAATAAGTACTCAATTAGGGCCATTCTATAAGAAAAGCCCAATATTGAATAAATAGTGCTAGGCTTTATCGCTTCAATAATGGCGCGCCTGGAGGGATTCGAACCCACGACACCCGGTTCCGAAGACCGGTGCTCTGTCCGCTGAGCTACAGGCGCTCGTTACGCTAAATTATACCCCATAATTTCAAGAATCACCAT
>DUFB01000050.1 GCA_011192005.1 Dehalococcoidia bacterium | reverse complement strand
TCACCCAGTATCTTTCCGCACAAAAATCCTTTATCGTCGGTCAGATCCAGTGCCCGGCAGTGATTAAGCATGTTCCCCCTTACCTATATCCGTTTCAGGTATTTCCTGGCGAGGTTTAGAGCCCTCTTCGGGTCTGTCTGACTGAGCAGTCCCACCGCGTAGAGTATGTATTCCGCGTCGACGTAAAAGTCCGGGTTTTTAGGCTTGAGAATAAAAGGATTCTCTTCCCGGTACAGGGCATGACTTAATATCTCCCGGCTATTATCGGAAAATATGACCGGCCCGCCAGTGCCGATGACCGTTTTCACGCCGGTCAGGTCTTTTCCGTATTGCACCAGCCTTTCCCCGGTGGGACTGTAGACAACCTCTATCCTGCCGGCGTGCCGACTCACTGCCGCTTCCACCGTCAGGCAGGTCAGCAGACGGTGGCAGGCGATTTCCTCTTCCGTCTGCGGTAGCTTGCCCTCATGGAAACTCCGCACGATTTCTTCGAATCCCGGGGGCGTCTCTCTATCTTTACAGAGTTCCGTCAGCCTGTCCAGGTTATACTTAAGGCCGAGATCTCCCTCTACTGTTCTCTTCTCGTAGGGTTCGGGCAGTCCGGCGACGATGGTGTCGGGTCGCGCCGGTTTGCCGTCGGCGATGGAATGAACGTCGGTGGTTGCTCCTCCCACGTCGATGACTATAAGTGCTCCGAAGCCCTTATCTCCATCGCGGCCGTCGGCGAGCAGTCTGGCGGCTTCCAGCACCGCCGAGGGTGTCGGCATGATAACGTCCTTGATAATCGCCTTGGCTCTGGCGATTCCTTTCGCTTCGATGATGTTTTTCATGAACAGCTCGCGTATTTCGCGGTTGCAGGGCGCAACGTCCAGCGTGCCGATTTCCGGCATGACATTTTTCGTATATATCACATTCTTGTTGTTTTCTCTGAGGATAGTCTTGATATCATCATGAGTGGTCTTGTTGCCCGCGATGATGATATTGGTGATGTTTTTACCGGTACGGGAGAGCATTTCGGCGTTGTGAATGATGACTTTCTCGTCGCCACCGTCCGTTCCCCCCGCCAGAAGCACGATATCCGGTGCCGAGGCTTCTATCTCCCGGGCTTCTTTCTGAGTCAGTTTGTAGGAATAATAACCGACCACCTTCGCCCCCGCTCCCAGCGCCGCCAGGTTGGCCGCTTTGCTGGTGAGCTCGGGCACGAAACCGGCACAGACCATCCGCAGACCGCCGGCGGCGCTGCTACAGGCCAGGGCTTCCTTCTCTTCCAGGTTGCCGATGCCGGTATTTTCCTCGATTTTTCTCAGGGCTTCGCCCAGTCCCACCGTGATATCGCTCTCCACGGTCGAGGGGACCCGTGCCGTTGCCACGATTTCCTCTTTTGTGAGGTCAACGGCAACGACCTTGGTGAACGTACTCCCGAAATCAATCAGCAGTCTGATGTTGTCCATAAGTCACCGGATAAACTACATTTTTCCTCTGGCTTTTAAATCCTTCTTGAGGTCGCTCTCGATTACCGCGACGATGTCCGTTTCGGGCGGGTAGACCCGGTCGAATCCCAGGTTTTTAAACCTCGGTTCAACCTCCCTGGGGTCGTATCTGCCTATCACCAGATTACCGCCTATATAGAGTAACACGTCGCCCAGTCCCGCCTCCATCCTCTTATCGTTGAATCCCTTAAGGTCAAGCTCGGCCATACCGTAAAGCGAGGTCATCAGGATGGCGTCCGCATTGGTCTCCTGGGCTACGCTGATGAATTCCTCGGGGGATACCTGCATCCCCAGCGCCACGACGTTGAATCCGGCATCCTTCAGCGCGCGGGAAACGACCTTGGTGCCGATGACATGCGCGTCCATCCCCACTGTCCCGGTTATTATTGTCGGTGCTTTTTTCATCGCTGCTCCTTCCGAGGTTATTGTCCCGTTTCCACCGTGATGATTACTGGTCGTAAGGCGGTAGGCCAACCATTTTCCCTTTGCTGAGACTCCACAGGTCCTTGACGGCCATGTGGTAGTCCGCCTTTTTACCCTCCAGCTTTTCCCTCTCCGCGATCTTCTCGCGGTGGAATTCCTTGATGTCATCCGGAATGGGAAGGTTGCCGAATTCGAGGTAGCGGCAGGCACCCCTGGCATCTCTTACTCCTAGCACCTGGTCCTTGACGTTCACGTTGGGACTCCACGGCGAATCGAGCACCCCCGATTCGACTGCTCTCACCGCGCCTTCTACGATATCGCCGTCGCCCAGGTCTAGTACCCTGTCGAGTATCGCCCTAACTTCAGTTTCGGTCACTTTTTCTTCTATATCTATGCCTTTCGCATCTATCTCTATCCTCTGCTCCCGCACGATATCGAAAATCCACTTGGCGGCGCGGTAGCTTACGGCGTTGGTATCCCTGGAGGGAATCCCGGCCCCCTCGTCGATGCTCCTCAGGTCAACGGCATTGCTCTTCGAAAGCGCCCCCACCATCGAGACATAGCAGAGATAGGCAAAAGCGCCTCCCAGGTCCATGGCTACCGGGAAAAGGGGCGTCTGGGCCGGGCATGTGCCGACTATTATCGTATCTTTATACCCGAACCTGTCCAGGTACTCCCTGATGAGCCTGGGGGCGAGTCTTATCCAGGCCAGGTCCTGCGCCATGTTCCCCATGCAGGCGACCAGTGGGTACAGCGCTTTCTGACCCTGCTCGGCGCCCGTGACCGCCTCGATAATCAGGCAGGCGATATTGACGCTCAGCGGGAAGGGAGCGCCGGGCAGCCACCCGTGAAGGTCGCAGCAGAGTATCACACCCCTGTCGGCGTACCAGCCGAGAATTCGCTTGCTATTCTGGTATCTCTCGGCAAGCTCCCGGATGGTCAT
>DUFB01000005.1 GCA_011192005.1 Dehalococcoidia bacterium | reverse complement strand
GGGTTTGAGGAATTACTCAATAACAAGGAATCAAATATCAAGGTATTACTTCGAATATCTTGAAATACTTTAATAAATATCTTTCAATAAGTTAAAAAAGAGAAGGAGGCATAGAATGCTTAACAAGGAGATATTTGAGTTTCCCATCGTCTATACCAACCCTATCCCCCGGATTGCCCTGGGCTGGGGAGCCCATCAGACCATCGGCGACGAATGCAAGGCTGCCGGTATGAAGAAAGCCCTCATCGTGACCTCGGGACTGAAGGGTACCGGCATCGTCGAGGAAATCAAGGGCATTATCGAGCACGCCGGCGTGGCTACGGAAATCTTCGCCAAAACGACTTCCAATCCCAAGGATCACGAGATAATGGAAGCCTATAAGGTATTCAAAGAGGCTAAGTGCGACGGCGTCGTCGCTATCGGTGGCGGCAGCTCCATCGATACCGCCAAGTGCGTGCGGGTTATCGATGCTAACGGTGGCCAGCACGTCAACAACTTCACCGTTTTCCTCGACCCTCCCTTTGCCGAAACCCTCAAGAAGATGAAACCCTGCACCGTCCCTCAGATTTCCGTGGCGACCACCTCCGGAACGGGCGCCGAGGTTTCTTCCTGGGCGGCCATCTCCAATACCAAGGACAGAGCTAAGGTGCTGGTCAGCGGCCCCAACGTCCAGTCCACCCTGGCCGTCGTCGATCCCCTGCTGGCGAGGACGCAGCCGCGGGATGTCGCCGCCTGGACCGGCTTCGATGCCATGGCTCATGGCATCGAGGCATTCGTCACCAAGGTTCAGGGACCCTACGCTTACGGCATGCTGCTGCGGGCCGTTGAACTTATCCACAACAACCTCAGGGATTTTGTTTATAACCGCATGGACAAGGATGCCTGCGAGAGGATGTGCTGGGCGTCGACCATGGGCGGCATCGCCATCGGCTTCGGTGCCGGTGCGGGAATCGTCCACGGTCTCGGCCACCAGGTCAGCGCCCTCACCGACTGCCATCACGGGCGCATTAACGCCGTCTTGATGCTGGCCGGGGAGCTCTATAACCAGCCCGCCGCGGTGGATAAATTCGCCGCCCTGACCAAGGCCATGGGCGTTGATACCACGGGTATGACCAAGTTCGAGGCGGCGGACAGGTGGTTCGATGAGATTGAGCAGCTCCTCGATGACCTGGAAATTGAGCCGGGCAATCTCTCCAAGCAGTTCGGACTCGAGGAAAAGGATATCGACCATATAGTAAAGGTGTATTCCAACGACTTCTGCAGTCAGGGTAATCCCAAGGAGTTCAATAAAGAAGAGGTCACCGAGTTAATGAAGCACGTCCTCCATGAGCCGTATTAAAGTATCAATTTTACAACTGAATTGAGTAATCTCTGGGTGGCGGTATTCCCCTGGATATGTGTAAAATATATCGGGGTGCCGCCACCCTTTTATGTGAGACATTAACTGGAAAGGTTGAGAATAAAATGGAAAAATCAGTACCGGAAACCCTGAAAAACGAGAGCCAGACGGTTGAAGAGCCTGAAGTTATCGAGGAAATCGTCGTCGAGGAGCTCAGCATCGACGGCGTCTGCGGGGTATATTAGCCGCGGCGTTCCGCCTGGCGGATAGCGTCTAAAAATAGGCTGGAAAAGAGACTGCGATAATCACGGAGTAAAAAAAGATATATGTTTAACCAGGTTAAGTGGAGAGCCAGACTTCTTTTCACCAGCCCGGCCAGTGCAGTGTACGCCTTCAAATGCCGTTGTTACAACCTGGTAAATCTGTTCTTAAGGGGCAAAAAGGTCAAATGTAATATCTGCTGTTGGGAAGGATACAGATTTTCGGCTATGGCCGGTGCCTATTATATCAGGTATAACGCTATCTGTCCTGTTTGCGGCAGTGCTGAAAGAAACCGGGCGCTGATTGCGTACATGAACAACAGGGGAGACTTTAGCGATAAACAGGTCAGGTATCTGGATATAGGTCCAATCAAAGGTGCGAGGGCCTATTTCGAGGCAAAACATTGCGACTATATTTCTATAGACCTCGATACTAAATATGCGATAAAAAAAATGGATGTAACCAGGCTGCAATTTCTCGATGAAACATTCGATATTATCATCTGCTCACATGTACTTGAACACGTGAAAGACGACCTTTTAGCGTCACGGGAAATGGCCAGAGTCATGAAACCCGGTGGCAGGGGCTATATCATGGTGCCGTTCGATAAAAACCGGAAAGAGACAATCGAATACGAAAAACCGAATCCGCGGGACCCTCTGCATATAAGGTCATACGGACGGGATTTCATCGACCGAATAGCATCCGCCGGGTTCCGGGTTCAAGAGGTAGACCTGGTCGCTGAAGCGGGTGAAGCGAAAGCTGCACTATACGGATTGGGTAAGGAAGAAATTTGCGTTGTATGCACCAAAAAAGGCGGTTAACGGAATAGATATGGGGCGTATTTCATGATGTATCGCTTAGCGGATAACGTCAGGGTAAGAAAAGAAAGCTGGGGGCTGCTCTTCTACTCGCCGCCCCGGCACAAGGTCTGCTTCGTCAGGAGCGGTAACTGGCTTTCTCCGGACAGTCTTGCTGGAGAGTGGACGGTGGCCGGACTGGCGGAAGGTGTCGCCGCGCGCACCGGCACTCCCGCCGAGGCTGTCGAGCGTTCTCTGGAGAAAATGACCGGTCAGCTTATCAATAGCAGGATGGTGGTCGATGAACTACGCTGACTGGCCCCTCTCCGCTCCGGTCAATATCACCTGGGAGATTACTCATAAATGCAATCTTAACTGTGTCCACTGCCTTTCCAGCAGCAGTGAAGCTTCCCCGGGCGAGCTGAACCTGACTGAATGCAAGAATATCGCCGACCAGCTAGCGGCGTCGGGTGTCTTTGAAATCAATTTCGGTGGTGGCGAGCCCCTTTTAAAGGACTACTTTCTGCCCCTGCTGCGTTATATACACGATAAGGGTATCATCACCTGTATCAGCACCAACGGCACGGTATTGACTGATGAATTTATAGAATTTTTCACGGACAACCCCCAAATAAATATTCAGGTCAGCCTCGACGGCGCCACCGCTGAGGTCAACGACCGTATTCGCGGGCGGGGCACTTTCCACCGTATTATCGGGGGCATCGAGCGTCTGGCCGGGAAAAATATCTCGATGTCCATCAATACAGTCGTTACCTCGCTGAATTTCCATCAGCTAAGTGACCTTAAGGAGATGGCGGCTTCTTACGGTGCCCGACTCCGCGTATCGCGGTTCAGACCCTCGGGCAGGGCCCGCGAAAGCTGGGACATGCTACGACTTAATTCCGCGCAGTTACGGGAACTCTCTGACTGGCTCGGCGATGACCCCACCATACTTACCGGCGATTCATTCTTTTCCATCTCTCAGGACGGGCGGCGCCAGCTCGGACTGGACATGTGTGGCGCCTGCAAGTTGACCTGCTGTATCGACCCCTGCGGTTTCGTCTATCCCTGCGCCTTTATGCAGGAGCGGGAGTTCTGCGGGGGTAACCTTCGTGAAACTCTCTTTGAAGATATCTGGAACGAATCTACCAGCTTCCTCTATTTCCGCCAGCTTGAGCCGGAGTCATGCCGGTCTTGCTTCCGCTTCAACAAGTGCCGCGGCGGCTGTCCCGCTGTGGCTTACTTCGTTGGTTGTGACCTCAACAGCCCCGACCCCGAATGCCTGGCT
>DUFB01000049.1 GCA_011192005.1 Dehalococcoidia bacterium | reverse complement strand
TTGCCGCCGATGATAACATGGTCGAGAACATCTATGCCGACAATCTCACCGGCTTCCGCCAGTCGTTTAGTTAACTGAATATCGTCTTCCGACGCCTCGGTATCGCCAGATGGGTGATTATGCACCAAAATCACTGCCGCGGCACTGGCGGATATCGCTTCCTTAAATACTTCGCGGGGATGGACAATACTGGTATCAAGACTGCCGATAGATATCTCGGCAATTTTTATCAACTGGTTTCTCGTATCGAGTAACACCGCCAGGAAATACTCCCTTTTTTTCTCTTTCAATCTGCCTTTTACGAGTGCAGCTACATCCTCGGGGGTTTTTATAAGAAGCCTGGTCCCCGTCTCTGAATAACCATCCACGCGGTTGGCAAGTTCAACCGCCGCCTTTATCTGCACCGCCTTGGCGATACCTATTCCCCTGATGCTGGCAAGCTCTTCAAGAGAAGCATTAGAGATTCCTTTAAGACCACCAAACTTGCTGAGTAATCTCTGGGCGGTGACCATCACCGATTCTCCGGAAATACCCCTGCCCAAAATAACCGCTAAAATTTCCTGGGCTGATAGAGCCTCGACTCCTAACCTCTGTAATCTTTCTCTCGGCCTGTCGGAAACCGGAAGGTCGTGAATGGTCAACCCATCTGGCTTGGAGTCCGCTGGTGTACTCATATCAGCCTAGTCTAACACCAATACGAAGAATATGGCAACCACCTGGCAGTTTTCCTTTGTTTGACCATATTACTTTATTACTGGGTATTAACCATTATCATATTTGGGAGTGTAGTATTGCTAGAATAAGGGTTTACAGGATTTTAAACTGATACCACAACATCTATCATCAGGAAATAGAGGCCTGTGAATAAACATTAGAATTACGCGCAAGGAGAAAAATGCTCTGTCTCGTTAGAATAAAAGCCTGCAAAAGATGCGGGGGTGACGTTTCACTGGAATGTGATGTCTACGGTGTTTATGCCGAGTGCATACAATGCGGCGCTACCTGGTATCAGAAAATGCCGAAAATTAAATTCATGAACGGCACCGAGATGGATACGCCGGCGGTAAAAGCCAGCCCGCAGTTGATTACCGAACGTCACGACTAAAATCAGAGTATCACCATAGCTTCGAAAGCGGCTCGCCACCGGGCATCCAGCCCGTCCATATCAAAGTTGTATACCCTGTTTAATGCTTCATCATAGCCAGCACCTTCCCGGAAAGTGCTGAGCAGCTCGAACATCTTTTCCTGCCCGTACTCATCAATGAGAAATTTTACCAGCTCATAACTCTGGGCGTAAGAGAGCAGTGCTTCATTGGTATCCGTGGGAAAGGGACTTGCCAGGCTGCGCACCGAGAAAAAGGTACCGTTTTCTCTGGCCTTATTGAGTTCATCCATGAAATACCACAGTAATTCACCTTCGGTATTCATGGCCAGGCCTTCATCTAGCCAGACAGGTAAATCGTTGTAAGGATTCAGGGTTATCTGGTGAATGACCAGATGAGTAAGTTCGTGAGCAATCGCCCTCTTACCCCATTCCATGTCACCGGAACTCGTGCCGATACCAATCGTGATAATTCCGTACCGTGTAAAGGCAACGCCACCGGTCCACTCCTGGGGGAAAATCATCGAACCCTGCAGGTCTGCAGAACTGGCATAAATATAGATACTCACCGGCTTTTCCAGTTCGGCTCCGGTCTCCACATACAAACGTGCCAGTGCTTCCTGGGCAGCAGCCATCAGTTCACCGCTAAAGGAATCATCACCCTTATACCAATAAAGGGTTATCTCACCTTCGGTAAGTTCCTGCCAATCATAACGCTTATCGGATACCAGCATTTCAACCGGAGGGGTCTGCACGCTGTCGCCGTCGGCATCAGTCACCGTCCACCAGTAATACAGACTGGAACCAGGTGGTAATCCACCCGTTTTTCTCATATCCCATACCCAATCGATGGATACCGTTTTCGATGGTGTAAACTCAATATATACCTCACTTGTTATCCGGGCAAGTTCAGTACGGTTAATCCTGTAATGCAGACGAATATCATCAATATCCACATCGCTCCGGGCAGAAACTTCGAAAATAATCTTTACGGGGAAATCTATCTCCGCCGAATAATCCAGAATGCTGAGTTCGCTACTAGCCTGGACCAAGCACGGATTCCATAATGCTACTACCAGTATCAAACCCAGGGTTATCAACAATCCTATTTTATGTTTCATTCTTCTTTCCCCATTAAAGACCGGAGATAAGCGGTAATGAAGTCATCCAGATCCCCATCAAGCACCTCTTCAGGATTACTTGCTTCGTAACCCGTACGGTGGTCTTTTACCATTTTGTAGGGATGCAATATATAGCTTCTGATTTGATTACCCCAACCAGCGTCAATTCTTCTCCCCTTTAGCTTAGCCCTTTCTTCTTCTCTTTTTTCCAGTTCCATTTCCAGCAGGCGCGCCCTTAATATTTTCATAGCGATGTCCTTGTTCATAAACTGGGAACGTTCACTCTGGCAGCTGGCCATCGTACCCGTGGGCAGATGTGTTATCCTGACGGCGCTACTTGTCTTCTGCATATGCTGGCCACCGGGACCGCTGGAACGAAATGTCTCCACCTTGATATCATCAGGTTCTATCTGCACATTGATATCATCCTCAGCTTCGGGCATTACCTCCACCAGAGCAAAAGACGTATGCCGCGCATGATCGGCATCAAACGGTGAAAGCCTGACAAGCCGATGGACACCATGCTCCGATTTCAGATACCCGGCGGCGTATTCACCGTTGATGGCGATTACCGTGCTTTTAACACCGGCTTCATCTCCCGGCGAAGTATCCAGCACCTCGGCCTGGTAACCGCGGCGCTCCGACCAGCGCAGGTACATCCTCATCAACATTTCCGCCCAGTCCTGTGATTCGGTACCGCCAGCCCCGGCGTGGATTGCCAGAATGGCATTTCTGGCGTCATATTCACTGCTGAACGCTAGCTCAAATTCCATATCATCCAGGGAATTGGCCAGCTTATCTACTTCCTTTTCTACTTCAACCTGGAATTTTTCATCCTCTTCCACTACGTCAGACAACTCATATAAATCAGCCAGCTTGCTTTCCAGTTCACGCCATCGCTGCACTACCCGGGATTTTTCGGCCAGCTGACGCATAACACTCTGAGCAGTAGCCTGGTCATTCCAGAAATCCGGTTGCATGGACTGCTTTTCCAGCTCGGTTATCTCTTTTTCCTGGCCAGCGATGTCAAAGATGCTCCATAGCCTGGGAAACCCGGCCTTTTAGTTCTTCTAACCTGTCTTTTAGCTCTGGCATAAAACCTCGCTTCGGCTTATGTTTTATTTTAACATCTCAAAATAAGCAGTTATCGACCCCGCTTTCAGATTACCTCCGGCTGCCTGATGGGCGAGACGTGTTGGTTCCGGGAGGCGATAACCCCGACAGCAGGCCAGCACCCAGTTAATCGCTGAAGCTAAACCGATTTTGTGACCGATAGACACGTATACGGGTTTTACCCCCGTCCTAGTACGCAGTACCGCCCCCACTACATCATCTTTGTCAATCAGCTGAGTATAACTTTTGGCGTTATCACCGGGCAGTTCATGGGTGCCGCATAATCGCGACTTGGCGCAACCGATGGTAGGTTTATCCCAAAACAGCCCCAGGTGAGAGGCAAGTCCGATACGTCGAGGATGGGCTATCCCCTGCCCGTCCACGATGAACAGGTCAGGTTTTACCGCTAGCTTCTCACAGGCAGCCAGTACCAGCGGCGCCTCCCGAAATGACAGGAGGCCGGGTACGTAAGGGAATTCTATCCGGTCTGTCACGACCTGCACTTCAACTATATCAAGTCCGGGGTAGCTCAGGACAACCACGGCTCCCGTCCCCGTACCCGATAGTCTGTCCACGGATATATCCACCCCGGCTATGAGTTCCGGATTCACATCACCAGTCCGCGATACCTGACCCGCCATCTCCGTTTGTATCTGTATAGCTCGAGAGGTGGTTACATGCCAGTCATGTAACCTGACTATATTCATATCTTGATTATAGACGCATAAACCCGCACGAGGCAAGGTATTGTTCCCGGGAAACAATTCAGCGGTGTAAAGGGACTGATTAATTCTGAATCGTCTTCAGGTTTATGTTAAGTTTCCTGGGTAAAAGCCGACGGATTATGCTCGGAGTCCGGCACGTCAGATCTAACACCCCAAGGACTAGAATTGAACAAAAAGAAAAAATGGACATCCTTAAATTATCGGTTCCGGGAGGTATATGCAGTATAGCTATTCAAGAATAATTTATCAATATATATCATCTGATAGAAAAGTTTAAATTCTCCCCCATTGACAGCCAAATGTTAATGGTGCATAATATGTGACGTATATCAAATAAAACCATAAGTGGCAAGGAGTAAATGTTAAAAATCAGACTGAGACGCGTCGGAGCAAAGAAGAAACCCAGTTACAGACTGGTAGTAGCAGATGTCCGGGCACCGCGAGACGGTGCTTTCATAGATATAGTGGGGCACTATGATCCGTTAACAGAACCGGAAACGATTGTGATAAAAGAAGAGAAAGCGCTGCACTGGCTGCAACAAGGAGCTAAACCAACTAATACTACCGCCAGACTGCTAGACAAGGCAGGTGTTCTGGAGAAGTTCAAACTTGTTAAGGAGAAACGATGAAAGACCTAGTGGAGTATATCGCCAAGTCGATCGTCAATGATCCGGACGCAGTAAGCATCGAAGAGGAAACAAACGATGACGGCATCACACTCAAACTCACCGTTGCGGACGACGACAAGGGGCGAATCATCGGTAAGCAAGGCCAGATAGCCCAGGCCATGCGCACTCTGCTCAGGGTAAAAGCAGCGAAAGCCGCCACCAGAGTCAGACTGGAAATAATGTAGGTTATCTTCCGCCAACAGGCAACTTCTTACAGACGGAAAACGCCAGTATGCCCCTCCAGAAGTACTGACTCTCTATTACGGGAGACAGGGTCACAAAGCGAACGTTTCATGCGAATGGAACCAAACCGATAAATCCTCCTGCCCGGGTAAAAGTATGCCCGTTATCAGATAATCGGGCTGCTTCTAGATGACAAGCTGATTCAGGACTTACCAACCTCTTTTTCTTTCCGATATTGATATACTATACCCCCCTATGGTAATATTAATCGGATTAAACGTCCCGTATCCCCTATCGAATCCAGCAGCATTGCCCTCCCGTGGGCAAAAAACAAGAAAAAGAGGAGGACTATACGTGCACGCAACAATACAAAAACCAATCGATGAGATAACAGGGTATTTGCGGCCCGGGGAGAAGGTTTTTGTGGTGGGGTGCGGTAACTGTGCCGCCAAGTGCCACTCGGGCGGGGCACCGGAGACGGAGGAGATGGCGGAACGCCTGAAAAAGAAGGGCGTGGAGGTGGCGGGGTGGGCCTGCACCGACAGCGGTGTGAGTCTTTGCAAGCTGGCGATTGTGAAAAAGATGCTTAACGAAACCTACCAGACAGAGACGGAGAAAGCCGATTCTTTCCTCATTCTGGCCTGCGGCCAGGGCATCCATACCGTCATGGACGCCACTGAGGGGGGCATGGTGCATCCCGGGTGCGATACCATTTTCGGGGGAGAAACGGTAACGGACGACTTCATTACCGAATACTGCTCATTATGCGGAGAATGCATCGTGGAATACACCGGGGGCCTTTGCCCGGTAACACTCTGCGCCAAGAGCCTGCTTAACGGTCCCTGCGGCGGTGCCAAGGACGGAAAGTGCGAGGTAGACCGCACGCGCGACTGTGGCTGGCAACTTATCTACGACCGTTTGAAGGAACTGGGCCGACTGGAAGAGATGGATAAATACCAGACACCGAAAAATAACTCCCGGTGGAGTCGACCGCGCTCCCTGACCATGGTTGAATCGGGGGCGACCTTCAAGTCACTGGCGGGAGAACTGTCAATCTCCAGGAAAGACTAGCCGAGGCACATAAAAGAGATAACAAGGAGTATTAACGGATAATGAGTAAACTGAAAGATAAACTGAGCAGCCGGGAATTCGTGGTTACCGGTGAAATCGGCCCGCCGAAGGGCGTGGATATTAGCGGGTGCCTGCACGATGCCGAACAACTCCGGGACTACGTCACTGCCATTAACGTTACCGACCTCCAGAGCGCGGTGTTCAGAATCGGATCGCTGGCGGTCTCCTGCAAACTGGTAGAGCGGCGACTGGAACCAATTTACCAGCTTACCTGTCGCGACCGTAACCGACTGGCACTGCAGTCGGACCTGCTGAGCGCCTGGGCTCTGGGTATCGAGAATGTTCTATGCCTGACCGGCGACCATCCTGCCATGGGCGACCACACCGAGGCTAAACCGGTGTACGACCTGGACTCGGTACAACTGATCAAAGCAGCCAGCACTCTGAACCAGGGCCAGGACATGTCCGGGCACGAACTGGACAGCAAACCCTCTTTCTTCCTGGGGGGGGTAGTAACCCCTGGAGCCGATCCTGTGGAACCTCAGGTTATCAAGATGAAGAAGAAAATCGAGGCCGGAGCGGTATTTTTCCAGACGCAGGCCGTTTATGAACCGGATAAGCTCGAGGACTTCATGAACCGGGTACAGGGATTCAACGTACCGGTTATCGCCGGGATAGTGATTCTCAAGGGCGCCGCCATGGCCAAGTTCATGAACCAGAACGTAGCCGGTATTACCGTGCCGGACAGCATCATCGAGGAGATGTCCGATACCCCGAAGGAAGACCGCAAGAAGCAGGCGGTGGAGATAACGGCGCGGATAATCCGGCAGGTGAAACCGCTATGCCAGGGGGTTCATATAATGCCGCTGGGCTGGGACGAACTGGTACCCCAAGTAATCAAGGAAGCGGAGCTGTAACCGCAAAATAATGCTCAGCGAGAACCGTCCGAACCGTACGCTTTCCTGGGGCTAGCGCTGGCGTCGGCGCTTGACCTTTTCCAGCACCGAGAGGCGTGCCATGGCGCGTCGTAAGGACGCTTCGACGCGAGCCATATCAAGATCCGGAACGGTGCCTCTTTCCCTTATCCTCTTCTCGGCACGTTCGCGGGCAGCCTCGGCGCGAGCCTCGTCTATCTCTTCGGCCCTCTCAGCACTGTCCGCCAGGATAATAACACGGTCGGGTCTGACCTCGAGGAAGCCGCCGGAGATAGCCATAATATCTTCTTCGTTACCGCGGCGGGCGAGAATCTCGCCGGACTGGAGGATAGTCATCAGGGGGGCGTGGTGGGGTAAAATACCCAGCTGTCCCTCCACACCGGGAGCGATAACGATATCGACATCCTCGGTGTAGACGACGCGCTCGGCGGTAACAATCTCCAGCCTGATGCTAGCCATCAGATTCAACTCCTAAAGCACGGGCGGCTTCGGGGACTTCTTCAATGCCGCCGACCATATAAAAAGCCTGCTCGGGCAGGTCATCGTACCTGCCTTCCAGAATCTCCTTGAAACCGCGCACGGTATCCTCGATTTTGACGTATTTGCCGGGCCGGCCGGTGAAGACCTCGGTGACGAACATTGGTTGCGATAGGAACCGCTGGATACGGCGGGCGCGGGCAACAGTCGTCTTATCTTCCTCACTGAGCTCCTCGATGCCGAGGATGGCGATGATATCCTGGAGGTCCTGGTATCTCTGCAAAACCCTCTGGACCTCGCGGGCTACCTGGTAATGGTCCTGACCAACGACGTTGGGGTCGAGGATGCGGGACGTGGAGGTGAGGGGATTAACGGCAGGGTAGAGTCCCTGCTCGGCGATAGCGCGGTCGAGGGCAACCACGGCGTCGAGGTGGCCGAAGGTGGTAACGACACCGGGGTCGGTATAGTCATCGGCGGGGACGTAGATAGCCTGGAAAGAGGTAATCGAGCCTTTCTTGGTGGAGGCAATCCTTTCCTGGAGCTCGCCCATCTCGGTTGCCAGCGTGGGCTGGTAACCCACGGCCGAGGGCATGCGGCCCAGCAGGGCCGAAACCTCCATGCCGGCCAGGGTGTAACGGTAGATATTATCGATGAAGAGGAGGACATCCTGTCCCTCAACATCGCGGAAGTACTCCGCCATGGTCAGGCCGGTCAGCCCGACACGCAGTCGCACGCCGGGGGGCTCGTTCATCTGGCCGAAGACCATGACCATCTTGTCCATGACACCGGCTTCTTTCATCTCGTTCCAGAGGTCGTTGCCCTCGCGGGAACGCTCGCCGATACCGGTAAAGACGGAGAAGCCGCCGTGGACGGCAGCGATATTGCGGATAAGCTCCTGGATGATAACCGTCTTGCCGACGCCGGCACCACCGTAGGCGCCGATTTTACCACCCTTGGTGAAGGGAGCGATAAGGTCGATAACTTTAAGTCCGGTCTCGAGGACCTGGGTGCTGGTCTCCTGCTCCTCAAAAGAAGGGGGCAGGCGGTGTATCTGCCAGTTTTCCTCCGCCTTGACCTCGCCGAGTTCATCGAGGGGATTACCCATAACATCGAAGAGCCTACCCAGCGAAGCGCGACCCACCGGCACCCGCAGCGAGGCACCGGTATCAACGGCCTCGACGCCGCGTGCCAGTCCGTCGGTGGGCGACAGCGCCAGACAGCGCACCCAGTTATTACCGAGGTGGTCCTGAACCTCCAGGACGATTTTGGAGTCGCCTTCCCCGATTTCGATAGCGTTATAGAGCGCGGGGAGTTCATCGGGGGGATATTCAATATCGACCACCGTTCCGATTACCTGTGCTACCTTTCCCTTAGCCATAACAACCTCACATATTGTAAATTTTAATTTTTATCCTTCCAGAGCGGAAACGCCGCCGGTGATATCCAGGAGCTCCGTGGTGATGGCTTCCTGGCGCGCCTTGTTATACAGCAAAGTAAGGTCGCCGATAAGCTCGTTGGCACTGTCGGTGGCATTTCTCATGGCGACCATCCGTGCTGAATACTCGCTGGCGATGGACTCCAGAATGGCATGGTATATCTGCATCTCGACAAAGCGGGGAAGAAGCCCACCTAGGACGTCCGTCGCACCGGGCTCGTAAATATAGTCGACGTTGGAAACAGCTGGTATCTCCGCCGGTTGGACGGGGAGAAGCTGCCTGACTACCGGCGTCTGTACCATGGTGGAAACAAATCGCGGGTAAGAGATATAGACATTATCGATACTTCCATTGGCATAATCATCGATGATGATATGTGATATGGGCAGAGTATCCAGCAGGCTGGGCCTATCACCCAGCTCGGTAAACTCAGCCTCCATATCACAGCCCTGCCGCACGGAGAAATCACGCCCCTTGCGTCCGACGGCAACCACCCTGACGGGTACTTCCTGCTTGAGGATAAAAGCCGCCAGGTTGCGGTTGAGATTGCCGTTGAGTCCGCCGCAGAGTCCGCGGTCGGGGGTGATATGGACAACGGCAATATGCTCGGCGGGGCGCTGCTGGAGGAGGGGGTGCTGGAGGCCGATACCGGGTAAGGCAGCCAGATCGGCGATGACCTGCTCGATTTTCTCCGAATAAGGGCGCCCTGCCAGGCCGCGTTCCTGAGCGCGCCTCATCTTGGAGGCGGCAATCATCTCCATGGCGCGGGTAATCTTGGCGATGTTCTGGACTCCCCTGATGCGTCTTCTTACCTTACGAATATCTGCCATATCTGTTGTCTACCTCATCCCCTCTAAGGTTTCCCACATTAATCCGTTGAATAGCCTTTCTTGAATTCTCCGATAGCCTTCTTCAGAGTTTCGATGCTGCTATCGTCTAGCTCTTTTTTATCGGCGATAGTTTTTGCCAGCTCAGCATAGTTGGTCTCGATAAACTGGTTGAAATCATTTTCGAAAGGGGTTACTTTGGCAACCGGAATATCATCCAAGTAACCGTTGATAACGGCGTAGAGAATCACAACCTGTCTTTCCAGAGTCACCGGCACGAATTGTGCCTGCTTGAGAACCTCCTGGATGCGCTGGCCGCGTTCGAGCTGAGCCAGAGTGGCTTTATCAAGATCAGCGGTACCGAGCTGGGCAAAAGTAGCAACCTCACGGTACTGTCCCATATCCAGCTTGAGACGGCTGGCGACACTTTTCATCGCCGAGGTCTGAGCTTTACTGCCGACACGGGACACCGAGATACCGACATCCAGCGCGGGTTTTATACCGGCGTTAAAAAGGTCAGACACCAGGTAGAGCTGCCCGTCGGTAATGGAAATAACGTTGGTAGGGATATAAGCGGAAACGTCTCCAGCCTGCGTCTCGATGATGGGGAGAGCGGTAAGCGAGCCGCCGCCGTATTCCTTGGCGTACTTGGCCGACCTTTCTAGCAGACGACTGTGCAGGTAGAAAACATCGCCGGGATAAGCCTCACGTCCGGGGGGCCGTCTTAATAATAGCGAAAGCTGGCGGTAAGCCCAGGCATGTTTGGAGAGGTCATCGTAAATAATGAGGACGTCCCGGCCCTGCTCCATGAACTCCTCGCCCATGGCACAGCCGGCGTAAGGGGCGAGATACTGCAGGGCGACAGACTCGGCGGCACTGGCGGTTACCACGATGGTGTGCTCCAGGGCGCCGTACTGCGATAGTGTCGCCACCACGCGGGCTACCTGAGATATCTTCTGGCCTATAGCGACATAGATACAGATAAGGTCGCCGCCTTTCTGGTTGATAATAGTATCCAGGGCGATGGCGGTCTTGCCGGTGGAGCGGTCGCCGATGATAAGCTCACGCTGGCCGCGACCGATGGGGAACATGCTGTCGACGGCTTTTATTCCGGTCTGCACCGGGGTATCCACCGAAGCACGCAGGACCACGTTGGGAGCCACCCTCTCAATCGGACGGGTCTTGTCGGTCTTGATATCGCCCTTACCATCCTGAGGGCGGCCGAGGGGGTCAACAACACGGCCTATCATGGCTTCACCGACAGGTACCTCGGCAATGCGTCCGGTACACCTGACCTCGTCGCCTTCCTTAATCTGGGTATAGTCGCCGAGGACCACCGCCGAGACGCTATCCTCTTCCAGATTAAGGGCGATACCGATAATATCCTTGGGAAACTGAAGCAACTCGTTGTACTTTACTGCCGCCAGACCGTGGATGCGGGCGATGCCGTCACCGACCTCGATGACGGTACCGACGTCCACCATGGTTACGGCCGTACCGAACTGCTCAATCTGCTGCTTGAGTATGGATACAATATCCTCTCCTCTAGTTGTCACCTTAGCTACCTCCTTTGCCCGAGATTAAACCAACCATACCGATTATCTTTTCTTTTCAGTGCCGACGAGCTCCCGCTTGAGAGCAATCAGCTTGCTGCTGGTGCTGCCGTCGAGGAGCTTACCGCCAATCCTGGCGATAATCCCGCCCAGTATCTCGGGGTCAATCTCCGCTTTAACCACCACCTGTTTCCCCACCACAGCACTCAGATTATCGGTAAGCTTTTTAATATCATTCTCATCGAGGGGGACGGCGGTAATGACCTCCGCCTGCTCTATCCCCCGGTAACTATCCAGCAAACGCCGGTATTCGGCGGCAATATCCGCGACCATGCCGATGCCCGACCTGGTGATGAGTAAATACACCAGGTTCATCGCCAGTGGGTTCAGACCGGAGAGGCGCTGCGATAGGAGTTCCGATTTTTTCTTAAAGGAAATTTTGGGGCTTTCCAGAGCCGCCAGGTACTCCTTATCGGCAACGGCATCGCTGATTTGCTGTAAATCAGACTGCCACCGTTCCAGTTCATTTTTCTCCAGCGCCAGCTCAAAAATAGCCTGAGCGTAGCGCCGACCGTAGGCTTTTTTAGGCATGATAACTTCCCGCTTTTACGGTTGTTCCTTCTTTTCAGTTGAGCTTTCTTCGAGAACCTTATCAATAAGCTCGCGGTGTTTTTCCTTGTCCAGAGTGCGCTCGATGACCTTGCCCGCCGCCAGCACCGTCAGGTCGGCGAACTCACGGCGTACCTCACCGATAGCCTCATCACGCTCCCGTTGAATCTCACCGCGCGCCCGTTCGATAAGCGCTTCCGCCTCATGTCTGGCTTCTTCCTGCGCCTTCTGTTTCATCTCCTCGCCAGCCTTAACCGCCCTGGCAATTCTTTCCTGTCCTTCGCGGCTGGCTTCGACGAGCTGCTTCTTCACCTCTTCCTCGGCATGGGCCGACTGCTCCTTGACAGATTCGGCCTGCTCCATGCTTTCCTTGACGCGCTTCGAGCGCTCGTCGAGCATACGCATCAGGGGTTTATAGGCGACAAAGCGCAGGATAACCAGCAGGATGATGAAAGTCACTAGCTGCGTTATCAGCACACCGCCATTTACTCCGAGTTCCGTTAATAAATCACCCACGATACCTCCATATCTCCAGTACGGGTCCGGCATAAATACAGTACGGACATCGTTCCCGGGACCCGTAAATTACCGACAGCCACCGCTTAACCGGTGAGGAATACCCAGGAGATGGCTGCCATACCGACGATGACGGCAATAACCATCACCGCGGCAGCAATTACGGTAATGAATACTGGTATCCCACTTTCTTCCATGTTAATACTCCTCTATTCTCCATATAATGAGAATTTTTAAGCTACCATAGCGATAATAATGGCCACAATCAGGGCGTAAATACCGATAGCTTCGGCGAGGGCGATAGCTATCATCATGTTGGTCTGTATGGGGCCCCTGGCCTCGGGGTTGCGTGCCAGAGCCTGCATTGCCCCGTAACCGAGAATACCGATACCGATACCGGGTCCCAGTGCACCCAGACCGATCGCCAGCCCTGCTGCCAGCATCTTGATTCCTTCAACGTCCATTCCATATCCTCCTTAGCTTATTCCTGTATATGTAAATTAATGTGCTTCTGCTTCATGCGGCGTTACCGCCATGGTAATAAAGACAAGGGTTAGCCCGCTGAAGATAAACGCCTGGACAAAACCAATCAGTATCTCGAGGCCATAGAAAGGTATCGCCAGCACCCAGGGAACGAGGAAGGCTGTTATCAACAGCAGTATCTCCCCGGCAGTCATGTTGCCGAAGAGACGGAAAGTAAAACTGATAATCGTAATAAAACGGCTGAGCAGTTCCAGGAAGCCCACGAAAATATCTATAGCCCCGGAGAAAATCCCCATGACGTTGAGCTTGCCTTTAAATGTCTGGCCGAGGCTGCGGAACAACGGCCCGAAGTTGAAATACTGGCGGAGCCAGCCCATGCCGAGGGAAGTCAAGCCAAAATAGGCGACGACAACGAATGAGATAATAGCGATGGCCAGGGGCGTATTGACATCCGTATTGGCACCACGGATAAGCTCATGCCTGTGCTCAATATAATCGACGCCGTCTTTAGTGACGATAGTATATTCTCCTTCATGACCGCCAGCAGGGAGCTCTTCTGTATGGGTGGCGACCGGCTCGTATTCGGTGTACTCTATAGAGCCGTAGCCCGGTATCAGGCTGAGCCATGCATTGAGGAGAACATAGAGGAAAATGGTGGCAATGATGGGGAAGAAACGACGGGCGTTTTTATCGCCGGCAATACTCTTGCAGAGGTCAAAAATCCAGCCGAGAAAGCTTTCGAAGAGGGTCTGGAGCCTGCCCGGGATGATCTTCATGCGGCGGGTGACGACGTAACTGATAACAACCAGGAGAACCACCGTTATCCAGCTGGCGATGAGGGTATTGGTGATGGGTATGCCGAACACGTTGAAGAGAACCGGGGCGGGGAGGTGGGGTTCGGGCTGACCGATAACCATCCAGTCGGGGAATTTGATATCGACGCCGTATTTTTGCAATAATTCCTGTCCGATAGCTCCGGAGAGAAAACCAAAGATACCCAAAGCCAGGAAGACAATGATAATAATGACTAATACAGGGAAAGAACAGCCGAGACAGCCCCGGCGTTTGGGCTGAGTCACTGGTTATTCTCCTTGTCCTGTCTGTTGTCGATGACCAACCGAATCATACGATAAACACCAGTAAAAGCCACCGCCAATCCCACCGCTAAACCGAGCAATATGAATAAAGGCCTTGTATCAAGCTTGTTATCTATCCAGAGGCCGGCGAGAATACCACCCAGGATACAGGCAGCTATAAAAAACCCGATACCCGTCAGCCTCAGAGCCGCTGCCCACCTGCTCATGCCAACCTCAAAATTCGTGACCAAGAAAATGATAGCAGAAGGCGGTAGCAATGGTCAAGTCAGAACCTAAAGGGCGAGAGTTACACACGTTTACCTTTTAAGGGTGACGAGCCGAAACCCCCGGCCTTGACCTCGCCGGCGATATCATCGCCGGTTACCTTAGCTTTATACTCGAGGTTTATCTTGCCCATGGGACTATCAATTTCCATCTGCCAGGTAATATCATCGCCGCTGACACTGCCGCCACTGAATTCCTGCGCACCCAGAGGGCTATCAATCTTGCCGCTGAGAGCATCACCATCAGTCTTGAGGGTAAGGGTGGCTGTCTGAGCGCCCATGGGAGTATCTATCGTGATTTCGTAAGTGCCGTCTACCGCCATGATCAGTCCTCCTTATCAGTATCAGGAAATAAGCTACCTCTATTTATAAACAGGCGTAAGGAATATTAGCATAACGAGCGCTGATAGTCAAAGAAAAACCCCCGAAATCCGAGGGCTTTTAGCGATAGCAGAATTGAAATCAGGATTCTTTATTACTGAAAAGGCCGGAGAAATCACCATCGAAGCTTCTTAAAAAATCGCGCATATCCAGCATATCATTACCATTGACGGCATCAATGTGCTGGAACCTAGATACCTCCGCACCGGTCAGGTCATTGACAGCTTCGAGGTCTTTCTCTCTCTTGATGACGGCAGCCACGAGGGATTTTACCTGGCAACAAGAACAGAAGACGTTGAGAAACCACACGTCATCGTCATGTTCAACAATTTCGACATGGTCTTCCTGGTAGTTCTGCCCACAGGTACCGCATTTAATCGTGGCAATCAATCGCTTAATCAGACGTTCGTCCATAAATACAGGTTCCCGGTACCCGCAAGGTAAGCCTGACTAAGACTTGCGCTTATCGAAGTCATCCAGGTCGAGGGTATTGATAAAATCATAGAAAGCCGACATTTTTTTCTTCATCTCGGCGTCGCTTACCTTGCTGTCCTTGCCTTTAATCTCTTCACCCTCTTCAAATATCGGCTTGCCGGTTTCACCGTCGAGCATGATGCCCGCTTTTTCCAGGACAGAATCGTCAGCATAAATGGGAACGCCGGTCCTTACCGCCAGCGCCAGGGCGTCACTGGGGCGGGAATCAACCTCAATCTGCTTGCCGTCAATATCAAGAATAACCTTGGCGTAGAAAGTATCATTCTTGAGGTCGTTAACAATAATTGAATTGATGGCGGCTCCGAGGGTATCAATAACAGAATTAAGAAGGTCGTGGGTGAGGGGGCGGGGAACAGCCACACCCTGTAACTTGACCGCAATAGCATCAGCTTCGGCGGGGCCAATCCAGATAGGGAGATAACGGTCAGATATTTTCTCTTTAAGAATCACCACGCGCTGGTAATTCATCAGGCTTACTCTTATGCTGTCAATCGTCATTTCGATCATAGACATTACTCCGTATTGCCTTTTACAGCTATCGTCTTAATTCTAAACCCAAATATTAGCGCTGTCAAATGGCAATTGTCCTCCCGTCAAACGTAATACAGGACATTCAGAAGGATTTATTTTTAACCTCCTGCCTCCCTCATTTTTCGTCAGCAACCACCACATCCTGCCAATCCTCCCCTGACAATACCTACATAAGTATTATAAGAAGTCAAGGTTAATAATACATAAAATAAATGTATGAAATACGTAAAAATTTGAGAATAATCAAGGAGCAGTATCCATCGATAGCAGGGGTATTCCCCCTTTTTTAATTTTGTTTTTGTGTGTATAATAAAACAACAATAACAAATTTTCCCCAAATAATGGAGGTATGATGGATAAAGGGCAGAAAGCCGTAGTATGGTTTGAAGAGGTTACCAGAAAAGACATACCACTTGTTGGCGGAAAAGGGGCCAACCTTGGCGAGATGACCAACGCGGGCATACCCGTTCCGGGCGGATTTATAGTCACTGCCGCCGCATACTATGATTTCATAAAAAAGACAGGCCTTCAGAAAAAAATCAAGGCATTACTGGAGCCTGTCGATGTCCACAACAGCCGCCAGCTACAGGACACTGCCATCCAAGTACAGAAGTTAATACAGGAAGCACAGATGCCGGCCGAGACTGCCAGAGTAATCGAGGAAGCTTACGTTAAAATGGGCAAGGGACTGGTGGCGGTGCGGTCTTCGGCGACGGCTGAGGACCTGCCGGAGGCATCTTTCGCGGGACAGCAGGCCACCTTCCTCAACGTCGAGGGTGAGAAGGACGTAGTAAGGGCGGTGCAGGACTGCTGGGCATCACTGTTCGGGGCGAGAGCCATTTTCTACCGGCAGGAGCAGGGCTTCGACCATTTCAGGGTCGGAATCGCCGTACCGGTACAGCACATGGTGCAGTCGGAAGCGGCGGGGGTGATGTTCACCGTGGAACCGACGACCAATGACCGTGATAAAATCGCCATCGAGTCCGTGCTGGGACTGGGTGAAATGATTGTTTCCGGAGACGTTACCCCGGACCATTATATCGTCGGCAAAGCCGATGTAAAAATTCTGGTAAAAGAAATCAAGAAACAGGAATGGAAACTGGTCAAGAAAGCGGGCGATCACGGCAAGGCAGACAACATCAAGATAGACCTGACGCCCGAGGAGCAGGCCAGGCAAAAAATCACCGATGAAGAAATTATTACCCTGGCCAAAATCGGCAAACAGCTGGAAGAGCATTACGATTTCCCGCAGGACGTCGAATGGGCCACGGAGAAAGGTGAAATCTATATCGTCCAGACGAGACCGATAACTACCATCAAAGAAGCAACTGGCGAAGCTCATGATATTGACGCCCCGATTCTTGTGTCGGGCGCCGCCGCCAGCCCGGGAGTGGCTTCGGGGCCGGTGAAAATAGTGCCCGACCCTTCGCAGATAGATAAGGTACTGGAGGGCGATGTCCTGGTGGCGGAAATGACAACGCCGGACTTCGTGCCCGCTATGAAGAGGGCATCAGCAATCGTTACCGACCGCGGCGGCAGGACCGCCCACGCGGCGATTGTCAGTCGAGAGTTGGGCATCCCGTGCGTGGTCGGCTGCGAAAACGCCACTACCACACTGAAAGACGGACAGATAATCACCGTCGACGGCAGCAACGGCAAGGTCTACCCCGGCAGGATAGAAATAAAGTCGGACGTGAAGATAAGGGCTCGCGGCGAAATGGTCACCAAGACCAAGCTCCTGGCCAACCTGGCGCAGCCGGACATCGTCGACAGGATAGCCAACCGGGACGTCGACGGGATAGGGCTGCTGCGCGCCGAGTTCATGGTAGCTGAAATCGGGGAGCATCCCAGCGCCATGATTGCCGAAGGGCGCGGTGGTGAATTCACGGATAAACTGGCACGCGAGCTGATAAAGTTCGCCAAGGCATTTCATCCCCGCCAGGTGGTCTACCGCACCAACGATTTTAAGTCGAACGAGTACAAATCGCTGAAAGGCGGCGAGAAGTACGAAGAGGACGAAGAAAACCCGATGATAGGCTACCGCGGCGCTTCCCGGTACATCACGGACATCGAGACATTCAAGCTGGAGCTAAATGCCATTAAAAAGGTACGGGAGGAATACGACAACCTCTGGGTAATGATTCCTTTCGTGCGGACGGTACCGGAGCTGGAACGCACGCTGAAAATCATGGAAGAAGAGGGGCTGAAGCGCGCTGAAAATTTCAAGATATGGATGATGTGTGAGGTACCCTCCAATGTGATTCTCCTGGATGAATTCATCGACGTAGGCATCGACGGGATATCCATCGGCTCCAACGACCTCACCCAGCTGACACTGGGCATCGACCGCGATAGCTCAAAGCTGGCGGAGACCTTCGACGAGCGTAACGAAGCCGTGATGATATCCATCGAAAAGGTCGTCAGGACCTGCAAAGCCAGGGGTGTAACCTGCTCCATCTGCGGCCAGGCGCCTTCCGTCTATCCGGAGATTACAGAGAAGCTGGTGGAGTGGGGTTGCACGTCGGTCTCGGTGAGTCCGGACATGATTGATGTTACCCGCGACATTATCGCCGCGGCCGAGAAGAAGCTGGGCGTAAAGTGAGTAACAGCCAGATACACAGGGCATAATGACCGAACTGAAGCGGATTCCTACACCCTGGAGCTATTCGGCGGCAGTCGAAGCGGGCAACTATTTATTTCTGGCGATGCACCGCGGCTCCGGCGAAGATTTTACGACGCAATTTCACGACACACTGGCCAACCTGAAAAGGACGCTGGCGGCTTACGACATGAAGCTGACCGACCTGGTGAAAATAAACGTCTGGCTGAAGAACGTCGCGGACATACGCATTTATGAGAAGCTCTTCCGGGACTACTTCGAGGAAGGCAAGTATCCGGCCAGGATGGGTGCCACCACCGAATTCGTCGATGACGACTGCCTGGTAATGATTGAAGGAGTGGTGTGCCGGGGGAATAAATAAAGGGCTGACCAGAGCCAGACCAGGTACCAAGTGATTGAAAAACTGCACATCCGCGAAATGAGCGAGGCTAGAGAGGAAAGCCTCTCGCCTCATGCGGTCAGGAGCAGACTATCGAAGGACCGCGAGCGATACGAAGAGCCGTGTCCTATTCGTACGTCCTTCCAGCGCGACCGCGACCGCATCATCCACAGCAAGTCGTTCCGGCGGTTAAAGCACAAGACGCAGGTATTCATCGCACCGACGGGCGACCATTACGTCACGCGGCTGACGCATACACTGGAGGTCTCACAGATAGCCCGCACCATAGCCCGCGCCCTGAACCTTAATGAAGACCTGACGGAGGCAATCGCCCTGGGGCACGACCTGGGGCACACGCCCTTCGGGCACGTGGGCGAGGACGTCCTCGACGAACTGTACAAAGAGGGTTTCCGTCACAATGAACAGAGCTTGAGGGTGGTCGATTTCCTGGAGAAGGACGGGCAGGGACTGAACCTGACATGGGAGGTGAGAGACGGCATCAAAAACCACTCAAAATCGGGGGTGGCCGTGCTGGGAGAAGACTGGGGCGAGGTGGGCACCATCGAGGGGGAAATGGTCAAAATCTCGGACACGATCGGCTGGATTAATCACGACATCGGCGACGCGATACGCGCCGGCATTTTCAGCGAGGCCGATTTACCGCGTGAAGCATCCAGAGTGCTGGGAAAATCTCATTCAGAACGCATCAACAGCATGGTCAGGGATATCATCGAACGCTCTTGGGACGTGCGTACATGTGATATAATAGAAGAGAGGCCAGCCATAAAAATGAGTCCGGAGGTGCTGGCGGCTGCCAATACTCTGCGCGACTTTCTCTTCGAGAGGGTGTATAATCCCAATTCAGCCCGAGAGGAAACGGAAAAAGCCAGGGAAATCGTACGCTTTCTTTATCGGTATTTTACAGAGCACGAGGATAAAATGCCGCAGGAATACCGACTCCACCGCGACACCACCGAACGCAGGATTGTGGACTATATCGCCGGCATGACCGACCAGTACGCGATGAGGCTGGCGGAAGAGCTGAAATAAACGTTAAAAATCCTTATTTAAGATGTTGAAATAATTCTCCAGTATCACGAGAATCATGCGTGATATATACACTAACCCTCTTTTATTCTGAGACAAAGAGTATTAAAATAGAAATTACCGCTTTTATATTACTTACAATAAATTATGAGCGTTATTGACGAAGTAAAACAGAAAACGGATATCGTCGAGGTAGTGGGACAGTACGCCACCTTAAAGAAGGCGGGCAAGAACCTGATGGCGCTCTGCCCGTTTCACAGCGAGAACCACCCTTCCTTCTTCATTTATCCGGAACAGCAGAGCTGGCACTGCTTCGGGGCCTGCAACACCGGCGGTGACGTATTCTCTTTTATCATGAGAAAAGAGAGCCTGGACTTCGGGGAGGCGCTGAGGCTGCTGGCGGACAGGGCCGGAGTCATCCTGCCAGCCTACTCCGGACGTTCTGAGGAAAAGGAAGAAAAGGAAGAATTTTACAAAGTAAACGAAGCGGCAGCGCTGTACTACAATAACCTCTTGCTGAAGTCACCAGGGGCGGAGAAAGCCAGACACTACGTGAAAAAGCGCGGGTTTACCGACCAGACCGTAAGCGACTTTCAACTCGGGTTCAGCCTGGACAGCTGGGAAGAATTGAAAAACTACCTGGCGGGTAAAGGTTACAGCGAGGAGGTTATGCTGAACGCTGGCTTGCTGGTACAGACGGACGACGGCAAGACCCACGACCGTTTCCGGGGCAAGCTGATGTTTCCCATCCGCGACAGTCGGGGTCGTACGCTGGGCTTCGGGGCGAGGGTACTGGACGACTCCCTACCGAAATACGTCAACTCGCCGCAGACGCCGACCTTCGATAAAAGCTCCATCATTTACGGCATCGACCGGGCAGCATCAGCCATCAGGAAGCAGGACATGGCGATTATCATGGAAGGCTACATGGACGTTATCACCGCCCACCAGAACGGAATAACCAACGCCGTAGCCTCGATGGGGACAGCTGTTACGGAGTCGCAGGTGAACGCGTTGAAAAGACGCAGCAAGAACCTTGTACTTGCCCTCGATGCCGACGCCGCCGGCGAGGAGGCGATGCTGCGGGGCGTGGACTACGAAAACATACTGAACGCGGAAATACGCGTGGTCGTCATGCCTGAAGGCAAAGACCCCGATGACGTCATTAAAGAAGACGTGAAGTCGTGGGAAGAACTTGTGAACAGGGCGGTACCTATTGTGGACTATACCTTCGATATGGTGATATCAAGGCTGGATTTAACGACTGCCCGCGATAAGTCGCTGGCGGTGGACAGGCTGCTGCCGGTAGTGGCGGAGATAAAAGACCCGATACGGAAGGCACATTACATGCAGAAGCTGGCGGGGCTGGTAAAAGTTGGGGTAAACACCCTCGAAGCAGCCCTGAACCGGCTCAAACCCGCCCCGGTGAGGCGTAAAGCCCCCGAGAGAAAACCGGCGACCACGCCCGGAGTGCGTTCTTACCTGTCAAGTCCGCTGGAGGAGTACGCCCTGAAGCTGTTATTGCAGTATCCGGAGATGAAAGACCGGCAGGAAGAACTGTCCAAAGAATACTTTGAAATCAGTGAAAATAGAGAGATATTCCTGGCATGGCAAAATGCAGACGATATCTCAAACGTAAAGGAAACACTTGACCCGGCCCTCCACGAGCATTATGATAAAATAATCAACAGGCGACTACCCACCGTAAACAATATTGACCAGAGATTTACTGACAGCGTTATGGAACTCAGGAAGAAATACCTGAAAAACCTGGCCGCCCGTAAAGCGGAGTCGGGCGAACCGGGTGAAGAAGACATAGAAATCAGCGCCCAGCTCAGAGAAGTATACAGCCAGAAGAACCTGAAACGAAGAGAAGCGAGGAGATGAGGCATGGACAACAAAAGAGATTTTGAAGACAGGCTTGAAGAAGAGGACGACGATAACGACGAGGAAACCGAGGACGAAGACGAAGAAGAAGACGAACCGAAAGACTTTAGCGACGATTCCGAAGAGGATGAAGATGAAGATATAGACGACGAAGAAATCTCGGACTCGGAAGCAATATGGTCGAAACAGAAACACGCGGACAGCAAGCAGTCCGACTCACTGGAAATAGATATCGACATGAGCGCGGACGAACTCTCCGAGCAGGATATCACCGACGACCCGGTGCGCATCTATCTCCACGAGATAGGCAGGGTACACCTCCTTACCGCCGAAAGCGAAAAGACGTTAGCCAAGCAAATGGAAGAAGGTAAACTTATTAAGGATGTCATGCAGGACTACCTTCAGCAACACGGGCGACAACCCTCGGCGACGGACACGATAACAGCCATGCTGCAGAAACTGGCCGACACGGCACCGCTCGTGCGCCTCATCCGGGATCATCTCGGCCTCAAGAAGAACGATAAAATCATCGAGAGTCTTTATGATGAATCGCTTCAAGAAAAAATCGACAACGCCATCGAACCGGAACTGATAGAAGGCATCGCCAATAAACTCGACGAACCGACAACCGATATAGAAGAAAAAATCGTCAAACTCTCGCTGTGCAGTCGTCTGGTGCCGGAGGAAGTCCGTAAGACGATTAAGAAGGACGTAAAGTTTAGCGACATCGAGCAAATGATTACGGACCCGGCTTTCCTCGATTCCATCCGGGCGAATGAAAGCCAGCTCTCGGAATATTTCGTCGATATCATCCGGGTGGGTGGAGACGCCGAAAGACATCTGATTGAAGCCAACCTGCGCCTGGTCGTAAGCGTAGCCAAGAAGCATATCGGGCGGGGCATGTCGCTCCTCGACCTCATCCAGGAGGGGAACATCGGGCTGATGAGGGCGGTGGAGAAGTTCGATTATCGCAAGGGCTACAAGTTCAGCACCTACGCCACCTGGTGGATACGGCAGGCGCTGACCCGGGCTATCGCCGATCAGGCCCGCACCATCCGCATACCGGTACACATGGTGGAGACCATTAACCGCCTGCTCAGGATAAGTCGGCGTCTGGCGCAGGAGTACGGACGAGAGCCCAGCTCTCGCGAAATAGCCAAGGAGATGGAGGTATCCTCGGACAAGGTCAGGGAGATAGTGAAGGTATCGCAGCTGCCGATATCGCTGGAATCACCCATCGGGGAGGAGGAGGACAGCCCGCTGGGCAACTCGATAGAGGACAGGAACGCCCTGCCGCCGGTGGACATAGCCTCCAAGCAGCTGCTGAAGGAACAGATAGAGGATGTGCTGGGTACGCTGACACCGCGCGAGCAGCGGGTGCTACAACTGCGGTTCGGGCTGGAAGACGGGCGCAGCCGTACCCTGGAAGAGGTAGGAGTGGAGTTCAACGTGACGCGCGAGCGGATACGGCAGATAGAAGCCAAGGCTTTACGCAAGCTGCGTCACCCAAGCCGGAGCCGGAAACTGAAGGACTATCTGGAATAAAGACACTTCAGGATTCGGATTACTCATTCCCCCTCCATTTTGGAGGGGGATTTTTTATAGAATATTCATCACATTTTATTAGTTTCCTCTTGACAAAATAGACTGCTTGGTCTATAAATAAACAGAGCGTTCGATTTATTGGAGGCAGCGATGTCACCTAGAGTTCCCGAAACCTACCTGGAAGCCAGGCGTAACGAAATCCTCGAAGCTGCGTTTAAATGCTTCCTGGAAAAGGGCTTTCATCATACCACGATGCAGGATATTTATAAAGCTACAAAGTTGAGCACTGGGGCCGTTTATAATTATTTCCCCAGCAAGGAAGATATTGTAGTTGCTGCGCTGGAACAGGTCACCGATTGGACTATTTCTTCGCTGACATCGATGGTTTCCGAGAACCCTGATGAATCGCTTGTCAATATCATCCGGTTTTGGCTTTCTGCTATTAAACAGGGTGATATCGGTAAGGGTATCAGCGTTCAACTGGAATTTTATGCGGAGGCTGCCCGCAACAGCAGCATCCGGGCTGCTGTACTCCGAAACCAGGCCACCACTCACGAAACACTCGTCGAACTCATCGAACAGAACCAGCGTGCGGGCTTAATCAACCCTGACCTCGACCCCCTTTCGATAGCCCGGACCATCATGGGCATGGTGTTCGGTATCATGATACATAAATCACTGGAACCTAACGTGAACCTGAAAGCGTACGGCCAGGTCTGCGAAGCAATACTGAACGGCACTTTCTCCGGCCCGCCGAAAAAGCGCCGGAGAGTAAAATAACCACGATCAAAATCCCTCCCGGTATAAAAAGTGTGACACGACGAGAGGTATATCGCGTTGAAAAAATTCTTCGTATTGTGGTCCAGCCAGGCGGCTTCCCTGTTCGGAAGTGCGGTGGTGCAGTTCGCGCTGGCGTGGTACCTGACCAAGGAGACCGGCTCCGCCACGGTACTGGCTACGGCATTAATGGTGGCGATGATTCCCCAGATAATTCTGGGTCCTTTCGTGGGACCACTGGTGGACCGGTGGGACCGGAAAAAAATAATGATATTTGCCGACCTCTACGTCATGCTGTTAACGCTGGTGCTGGTCGTCCTGTTCTATACGGACAGTGTAGAAATATGGCATATCTATTTAATCATGATAGCCAGGGCTGTCGGTGATACGTTCCAGATCCCGGCGCTGGGGGCTTCAATCCCGATGATAGTACCGGGAAAAAACCTGGTACGTGCCAACGGACTTTTTCAGATGTTACACAACGGCATCAAGGTAGTGGGGCCACCCGCAGGTGCTTTCCTCATGGAATCGCTGCCGATGCAGGGAGTTCTTCTCGTGGATATCATCACGGCGGTAATAGCGGTTGCCTGCCTGCTGCCGCTGGCAATACCACGACCGCCGCGCACTACCCTGGCAGTGAAACCTGATTACTTCGGCGATATAAAGCAGGGCTTCCACTATATCTGGGGACGACGCGGACTGGTAATACTAATATGCATGATGGCTTTACTCATATTCTTCGTAGCGCCGGCGTCCAGTCTGATACCGGTACTGGTAAACGAACACCTGGAGGGGGACGTACTGAAGCTGGGCTGGCTGACATCCGCCAGCGGCATCGGCGGTTTGCTGGGCGGATTATTACTGGGAGTATGGGGCGGCCTATCAAGGCGTATACATACCGCCATACTGGGCCTTATGATAATGATACCCTGCAGTATAGGACTGGGGCTAACATCTCCCGCTATTTACTACGCTACCACTATACCCGCCATGTTTTTCATGGGAGTGGGCGGTTCGTTTTTTGGTGCACCGAGTACCGCCATCATGCAATCTGTTGTCGCCAGGGACATGCAGGGTCGGGTATTCGCGCTATATGGTTCATTGGTAACGGCGGCATTTCCACTGGGACTGATAATCGGCGGACCGGTGGCAGACACTTTCGGTATACGCTCACTCTACTTTATCGCCAGCGGGGCATGGCTGATTATTCTTACCCTGGCTTTATTCAGCAAGAGCCTGATGAATCTGGAATACCAGAAGGTGGAGGAGAATTCCACGGCTGAAAGCGGGGTAAAGGATGACTGATCTTTTCCGCAGCAGATACGGTGTTTGATTAATACCTCCTCTTTTTACACTCCCCTCTCCAGTATTTCAACCCGGTAATATGGAACCGGCTGGAGGGGGGAGTGGTAAATCCAAACGAGGGATATAATCCGGGATAAGTCGAACGGCGATGTTAAACTGCTGGTTTTTTCTTGTCTATCCGGGTATAAAACTCCTCGGGAATATCCACCGGGTCCTTGTAAAAGACGAACTGGCAGTCTTCCTCACCGACGGGATCGGAGACAAAACGACAGAAGGCAAAATCGCCAGTACTCTCAATACCCAGAGCCTCCATCACCGGACAGTGGACGCAGTAGAGGGGAAAGTCCTTCATGCCCCAGGTAATGCGGTGCGGTTCCCTGACCCTGGCCAGCCCCGCCTCGTAGCCGCCCTTCTGAATGAGCCTCTTCCCAGAGCCGCAGGGCTTCATCGTAAGGGTCACCTTCTCGTCATCCTCTTTAATTTCAATCGGTTGCAGGTGCCCCCGCAAGCCACCGAGCATGTCAATCACGCGCTCGCGGAAGTCGGTCTTGCCGGAGGGGATGAAGGCTATTTTCGACTCGATGGTATGGGCGAAGCGTTCGGCTTCTTCGACGGCATCAACACCGAGTTTCTCATATATATATGTTTGCAGACCGGTAACCCAGGTGAAATAGCCGTCATGGAGGTAATTGAACTCCTTATACATGCGCTGAGCCAGTTCTTTGGCCTTTTCCTTATATCCGGCGTCAATAGCTTCGATAAGGACATCCAGTGTCCGCCGACCCATTTCCTTCAGTTCTTCATCGGTGAAATATCTCTGGCCTTTCATTATGTACAAACCTCCTTTTTATCCCCCGAACATATTCATAATATTCCTGGGCACTTTACCCCTGGCACCCATCTTCATGAGCTTCTGCATCTGCTGGAATTGCGAAAGCAGCTGATTAACATCGCTGGTGCGGGTACCGCTGCCGTTAGCGATGCGGCGCCGTCGACTGCCACCGATGATACCGGGGTTCTGCCTTTCCTCGGGGGTCATGGAGAGGACAATGGCTTCGACCTTCTTGAGTTGCTCCTCCTGAGCGCCGTCGGGCAGGCGACTGGCAATCTTGCCTATCCCCGGCAGCATATCCGCCAGCTGGGTGATGGGACCCATCTTCCTGATAGCCCTGAGCTGTTCCAGAAAGTCCTCCAGGTTAAAGGTGGCTGTTTTAACCTTCTTCTGCAGTTCAAGGGCTTTCTCTTCGTCGAGAGTCTTTTCGGCTTTCTCAATAAAGGTTAAAACGTCCCCCATACCGAGAATACGTGAAGCGAGCCGGTCGGGGTGGAAGGGCTCGAAAGCATCCACCTTCTCCCCGATGCCGATGAATTTAATCGGCACGCCGCTGACCCACCTTATCGACAGGGCGGCACCACCGCGGGCATCGCCGTCCATCTTGGTAAGTATCAGCCCGGTGACATCGACCCTGGCGTGGAACTCCTCCGCCACCCTGACGGCATCCTGACCGGTCATGGCATCAACTACAAGGATAACCTCGTGGGGATTGACGGCTTTCTTCACCCGAACGAGCTCTGCCATCATTTCCTCATCGATGTGGAGTCGGCCGGCGGTATCGATGATAACATGGGTCGCCCCCATCTTTTTTGCCCGGGACATGGCGTGGCTGGCGATATCCTTGCTCGATACCTTGGGGTCTTCACGGTAAACCTCAACCTCAAGCTGTTTGCCCAGGGTAACCAGCTGCTCGATGGCGGCAGGACGGCGGTTATCAGCCGCGACCAATAGAGGAGTTTGCCCGGAGTGTTTCAGGTGATACGCCAGCTTGGCGGCGGTGGTGGTCTTGCCACTGCCCTGAAGCCCGACCATTATAATCACCGCGGGTGGCTGGGGCGAGACCGAAAGCTTACTCGGCTCTTCCTCGCCGAGGGTGGCGATAAGCTCTTCGTTGACGATCTTAATAATCTGCTGGGCGGGGGTCAGGCTTTGCATTACTTCTTTGCCGAGGGAGCGTTCCTTGACACGGATAGTGAAATCCTTGACCACCTTGAAGTTAACATCCGCCTCCAGCAAAGCCAAGCGTACTTGCCGCAGGGCTTCGTCGATATCCTTTTCGGTGAGTTTGCCGCGGTTCCCCAGCAGGCGGAAGACATTGCCGAGTTTTTCACTGAGGACTTCAAACATAACAGTTTAATTGTACGTGGAGAAGGGGGAGGGGGTCAAGAATTGCTATCTATCTTTCTTGAGCCGCTTTGCCCACTGCGATATTTTCTTCCACCTTTCCTTTTCCTCGATGCGGACACGGTCGTTGCGGCGCGCTTCGAGGAACATCAACTCGCGCTTGAGTCTGAGGTAGCTCCGAAAGCGGGCATCGTCAATATCGCCGCGCTGGATTGCCTCCCGGACGGCGCAACCGGGTTCGGTATCGTGCCGACAATCGGCAAAACGGCAATCACCGGCAAGTCTTTCGATATCATCAAAGGCGTCACCGAGGGCGCTCTCCTCGCCCCAGAGCTGAATCTCGCGCATGCCGGGCGTATCGATAACCACGCCACCGGAGGGGAGAAGGATAAGCTCGCGACGGGTGGTGGTATGTCGACCGCGCCGGTCACTTTCGCGAACCTCCCGGACCGCCTGGCGTTCCTCGCCGAGCAGGGCGTTAATGATGGCCGACTTACCGACACCGGACCGCCCCAGCAGGGCCACGGTACTACCCGAAACAATGTAATCACTTAATAACTCCAGCCCCAGCCCGGTAAGGGCGCTGACGGCATGAACGGGAACGCCCGAAGCGACGAACTCAGCCTCGTTGACACGTGACGGGACATCCTCGCAGACATCCGCCTTGTTGAGGACAATCACGGGCTGCGCCCCGCTGTTCCAAGCTACCGTAAGGTAACGCTCGATGCTGCGCAGATTGAAGTTCCGCCCGCCGTCAAGTCCGCTGACGAGGAATACCGTATCCACATTGGCGGCGACGACCTGTTCCCGCGTAGGACCTCCGACCGCTTTACGCATGAAACTGCTTTTCCGGGGTAGTATAGCCTGAATAATGCCCTTCTTCTCGCGGGGCGAGACCGTCACCGCCACCCAGTCGCCTACGACCGGATAGGCATCGGCGTTATCAGCCTGATAGCGGAGCCGGCCGGCTAAAGTGACGTTCAACTCGCCACTTTCACCCTGTACCGTGCAGGAATCCCTCTGCTGGGAAATAACCCGGCATGGTTGCCATTCTTCCGATTGCAGGCGACGGAATTCATCTTCGAAGAAGGAGTTCCAGCCCAGTTGATGTAGAATCCCCTGAGGTGATTTACCCATCTTTCTGCCTCCTCGCCACCACGCGTACTAGGGCCAGGTAACGACCGGCATCTTCGACAAGGGTTTCTTCCTCGGAAGGGAAGAGAAGCGTACCGGCCTCACCACAAGCTTTTTCATATTGTACCCAATCCTTCCAACCATCCGGCAGGACATCAGCCACCTCCACATCCACCAGGCCCGCCTTCCCCCAGTGCTGCCGCCACCAATCGGCGGTATGGAAACACCAGCATTCCGGCTCCCAGAATGGCTTACCGTCGGCGACAATACGGGTCAGGTGCTCGGGTAAAGGGCCATCGAAGTCCCGCATCAGCCCCGGAACAACGATACCTAGCTGCCCACCGGGCCTGACGAATTTGCAGAAATAACCCAGATAGAGGTCGTCGGTGCCGTAGTACTGGTACGAGTCCAGGCTGATAATGGCATCGAAGAATTCATCGGCGTAGGGCAACTCGTGGGCTTCAGCATGAATGGGGAACACCCGGTCTTCGAGTCCCACCTCCCTGACGCGCTGCCAGTTTTCGGTGGCGGGTATCCAGAGGTCGTTAGCCCAGACCTCCACGCCGAATTCCTTCGCCAGAAATATCGAGCTCAGCGCTTTGCCGCAGCCCATATCCAGCACACGCATACCGGGCCTGAACTCCATCCTCTCACAAAGCCACTCCGTCAGCCAGAGCACGTTGGGGCCCATCCATCCCTGCAGTACCCACTCGGGGTCGTACTTGTCCGAACGCGGATACCTATCATTACGCAATAATTCGGCCATTCTTGTTTTATCTATATTCATTGTTTTTCTCCTTTAATTTTCAGCCAGTATCGGTGCAGCATGGCGCGGTCCCAGACCTGCGCTTCGATATTGAACCGGTAGTTATCATAGACCCGGTATTTTCCCACTACCGCCGGCAAATCATCATAAGTATATACCGCGGGGGTGTTGGTACGTCCGGACGATATAATATTGCCCCGGTCATCGACGATATGCCGGTACATGCTATCCGGATAGGTAAAACTGACCGCCGACAGATCGATTGCCGCCAGGGGAATCCTTATCTCCTCGGCATTCTGCTGTAGTTCTTCCCGGATATCATGTTCACCTTGTGGCGATTCCCCCAGTGTCATGTAGACCGGCACCGTATCTACGGGACGGCCACCGAGTCTCATCAATTCATGGTAAATCCAGTCCTCTATTTCTTTACGGTGTATGAGGTAGTCTTCCTGGGCATAGAATCGCCCGATATTATTTTTCCAGCAATAGGCCGCCTTCACCCGATTAGCTTCACCAAGGGGCAGGTCGTTGAGGGACATAAAGGGATATTCACCCTTCTGGTAATATCTGGTTATAAAATCAGGGATATTCACATTGCCTCCAATAAACTTACGGGGAATAAGAAAAAACCGCGGCGTATCACACCCGCGGCCCTAATAAAATACAAAAGCCGTTCCCGACGGAACGGCCGGATTTCGATGATGGGAAGAGGATTCTAGCCGGAAACCCGTGCGGGCGTGAAGACGCTATGGAGCTGGGCAACAACTTGAATTAACATCAACACCCCCTTTTCAACGTTTCTCAGATAAATATCGTCAGTGGAATGATAACATCAAACGTACGGCAAGTCAAGAGTGACTGAAGAGATTAACTATAAAATGTCAAAAGATGTTACAATAGGCATACGCTATTCCAATAGTCGAGGAGGTAAAAATATGTCCGGACGAAAATACGAGAAATATATCCTGAGTGATTTAGTACTGCCTACAGGAGCACGGGAACTGGATGAGGAGCACCATTATAACGATAGAGCGACCCGCATACTGTGGCTGGAAGACGAGATAATAAAAGGGGCTTTCAGCGTAATCTGTTCCTGGTACTGGAAAGCCACGGAGGAAGAAGGTTCCCCTTCCCACACGCACGATTTCGACGAGATAGTTGGCTTTCTGGGGAGCGACCCGCAAAATCCCCATGACCTGGGCGGAGAGGTGGAATTCTGGCTGGAAGACGAGAAATATCTCCTCACCAGGAGCTGTCTGATTTACGCCCCCGCCGGACTGAGGCATTGTCCCCTGAGGGTAACGAGAGTGGAGCGACCCTTTCTGTTTCTGGCAATATCCCTGACCGGAAAATACGTGAAGGACAATATCATCAGGGGGATAAAATAATATCGCACTTATAAAAATTGATTTATCAGGAGTTTATATAAAATGACCGATTCCAAGTACGGGAAATACGTGGTAACCGAGCTTAAGACCCCCGACTTTCGTCCGGAGTTCGTCGAGGCGTATAAGAAATTCGCCAACCGCATACTCTGGATGGACGAGAACGTGGTGGAAGGGGCATTCCAGATGAACTGCTCCTGGTACCTGAAGCCCTGGGCGCACGGGGCGGAATCGCACCAGCACGACGTCGACGAAATCATCGGCTTCTTCGGCAACGACCCGAAAGACCCATATAACCTGCACGGCGAGATAGAATTCTGGCTGGAAGACCAGAAATTTCTCATAACCAGAACGGCGATGGTTTTCATACCGGCGGGCATGAACCACTGTCCCCTGATATTAAGAAAAGTTGATAGACCCATTTTCCACTATTCCACCGTGACCGGCGGGAAGTATATCCAGCAGAAAATGGACGAGGCGAGAAAGCTGGAAGCGGACTACGGTAAATACGTGGTAACGGAGCTTAAGATACCGCCGGAGAAACAGGTTATCGCGGAAGCGTACGCAAAGTACGCCTTCCGGATTCTCTGGATGGACAAGAACGTGGTGGAGGGGGCTTTCCACATGAACACGGCCTGGTATCTTAAAGCCGCTGCCACCCTAGAAGATGTACCCCATACCCACGATTCTGACGAGATAATCGGATTTTTCGGGAACGACCCGAAAGACCCTTATAACCTTCACGGGGAGATAGAAATCTGGCTGGAAGACGAGAAGCAGGTGATCACCCGGAGCGCCATGGTGTTCGTGCCGGCGGGAATGAAGCACTGCCCGCTGATACTCAAGCGGGTCGACCAGCCCATATTCCACTTCACCACCGTGCCCGGTAAATTGTACGTTAAAGATGAGAGCCAGAAATAGACCGACGAGATAGACTTGAATATCCAGGCGGTATATTATATATTTTGCCTGAGGCAGGGATGATAAACCGACAGGAAGCACTCGAGTCAATCAGGGAAAACGTCGAGAACGAGAACCTCATCAAGCACATGCTGGCCACCGAAGCCATCATGATTGCCCTGGCCAAACGCTTCGGGGAGAACGAGGCGGAGTGGGGGCTGGCCGGACTGCTGCATGATATCGACGTCGAGCTAACCGGAGGGGACATGAATACCCACAGCAAGCTCGGTGCCGACCTTGCCCGCGACCTGGGCGCCAGCGAAGCGATATCCAGCGCCATCCTCTGTCATAACGAGACCCACGGTCTCTCCCCTAAAACGACCATAGAGAAAGCGCTCTTCTGCGCCGACCCGCTGACCGGACTGATAACCGCGGCAGTGCTGGTGCGACCCGATAAGAAGATTGCCGGCCTGGAACCGAAATCGGTGCGGAAGAGGTTCAAGGAGAAGAGCTTCGCCGCCGGCGCCAGCCGCGAGCAGATTGC
>DUFB01000048.1 GCA_011192005.1 Dehalococcoidia bacterium | reverse complement strand
TAGCAGTGAAATGGATATAAAAATGGAAATAATCCTGGTATGGAATAACGCCCGGTCTTTCCAAAAGCATATTGAGGATATGAAACAGTTCAGCCGAGAACATAAAAATATTCCCCCCAACGAGATTTATATGACGAAAAACATGCCGCTCCCGGGAAACTTTGGACCTACAAATGCGCGGGGCGGTCAGAAAATTCTCATCAGTTCCAAGCGAAAAAATACTCTCGTCCCGCTCTGGGCAGTAGAACTCCCCAAAGGCGTGCAAAACTAGAATCCTGCAATGTCGAATTACCACATCAAGAGGTACAGCTTTGTCAGTAGTAAATACCCGTCAACGCATAATGGTAATTGATCAGGACCATGATGAGCAACATCTGCTTGACGACACTCTTGAGTCTGAAGGCTTCGATACGGTTGTTGTTACCGGTGGTGAAGCTACCCTGACGCTGCTAAACCAGATTGAACCAGACATGGTGATTCTCGATTCTACAATTCCGGGAGTAGAAAGCTTCCGCGAACTTGTCCAGATAAGACAACTTACCGATGTACCTGTTATTATACTTGCTGCCGATTACGATATAGAGTCATTGCGAAAGGCTTTATCTCTCGGTGCCGATGATTATATTCGCAAGCCTTTCGAACGACGGGCATTTTTAGCGCGGATACACGCCAAATTAAGAAGAGCCGGTAAATACAGTCACAGTTCTCATCCCGTAACTACTTGATTTTTTAAGATTTTTACTATAAACTATTCTTAATTGAATACAGGAACAGGGGTGCCCGAGCGCGAGCGAGGGCATAACTGGAAAGCAAGCCGGTGAGAATCCGGCGCGGCCGCGCCACTGTATTTGATGGACAATCCATCATCAGCCAGAACGCCAACCCCTGGTATAGCCTACAGTACTCCGCGGGGGAGTTGTAGGACTTTTTGTTAAGTCTTTTTAACCCCTTGGCCAGAGGCTGAGGGGTTATATTTTAAAAATTTTCAGGGAGGTGCTTATGAAAAGCATAATAAAATCAACCGGCGTTATCATTCTTTTATCTATCATTGTCCTGAGTCTGTTAACTTCCTGCGGCGGTCCGTCCGAAACCACGACGCCTGCAGAGACGACAACACCCGCGCAGACCACCAAACCGCCGACAACGCCCGTACAGACAACAACGCCACCAACGACAGCGCCGACAACCCCAACCACAACGACGCCTGCGCCTACAACTATTGAAATAACAGACCAAGCAGACAGAACAGTAACGCTGGAGGGTATCCCCGAAACCATTATTTCTCTATCCCCCAGCAATACCGAGATACTGTTCGCCCTCGGGTTAGGGGATAAAGTGGCGGCGGTAACTCAGTATTGTACCTATCCCGCTGAAGCCCAGGAGAAAACCAAGATTGGCGGCTTCAGCCCGACCGATATCGATGTCAGTATAGAACAGATAGTCGCCCTGGACCCGGACCTTATTTTAGCCACCGAGACCCATCTGGCCGAGGTCGTCCCGAAGCTGGAACAGCTAGTACCGGAGGCGACGGTGCTTGTTATACTGACGCAAACGGAGTCATTCGAAGTCATCTTTGAAGCTATCGAGATGATAGGAAAATGCACCGGTGCCGGGGACCGGGCTGACCAGATCTTGACTGACATGAAAGCCCGGATTAAAGCAATAACCGACGTGACGGATCAACTGCAGGAATCAGAAAAACCCAAGGTGCTTTACATCGTCTGGAACGACCCCATCTTCGCTATCGGTGGCGGAACACTCGGGAATACACTGATTGAAGCCGCCGGCGGCATTAACATCTTCGCGGATACCGAAGGGGCACCCATGACCGACCTAGAAACTATTATCTACAGGAATCCTGATGTGATGCTCGGTTCACTAAATGTAGGAACCGGCATGGACATGGCTTACCAGTTTATTTTAAATGACGAGAGATTGGCCGGTGTCAATGCCCGCCTCAATAATCAGGTATACGGGGCGAACGACGACTGGTATGGCCGTCCGGGCCCGAGGCTGGTATTAGCGCTTGAGGAACTGGCAAAATGGCTTCACCCCGAATTATTCCCGTAAGTATTTAAAAATAACATAGCCGGGGCTTAAGGCTTATGTCCGTAAAAGAGCTACAAGATATTACCGCGGAATTGCCGAAGGGTTTCCTGAGGCAACGCTGGCATGTATATGTAATTATCCTTGTTATAGTGCTGCTGGTGCTGGTGCTGGCTACCAGTATCGGCAGCGTCAGCGTTCCGTTCAGTACTACGTTCAGTATCCTCGCGGACAAGCTGCCGTTTGTGGATATCACTCCTAGCTGGTCGGTAAATACCGAAACCATTATCTTCGATATCCGCTTGCCGCGCGTCCTGATGGCCGGACTGGTCGGAGCGGCCCTGGCCATTGCCGGGGCAACCTACCAGGGACTCTTCCGCAACCCCCTGGCCGACCCTTACCTCATCGGTGTGGCCCAAGGGGCGTCACTGGGGGCCGTCATCGGTTTTTTGCTGCCGGTATCATGGAACCTGGCCGGATTCGGCCTGGTCCCGCTGCTGGCCTTTGCCGGGGCACTGCTGGCGACCACCACCGTCTACCTGCTGGCAAGAGTCGGCAAAACCCTGCCCATGACCACACTGATTCTGGCGGGTGTAGCCCTGAGCGCCTTATTGAGTTCCATTGTTTCTTATCTCGTCATTTCCAGCGGCGAATCCATGAAAGCCATCGTTTTCTGGCTGATGGGCAGCTTTGCTCTCAGCGATTGGTCCGAGGTGGGGGTTGTCCTACCCTACGTGGCGGTGGGGGTAATAGTTATCATTCTCTTCGGGCGGATGCTGAACGTCATGCAACTCGACGAGGAGCAGGCGCAGCAACTGGGTGTGAACGTGGAAAGACTGAAAATTATCCTGCTGGCGGCAGCGACCCTGATAACGGCAGCCAGTGTTTCTTTCGTCGGTACCATTGGCTTCGTCGGCATCATCATCCCGCATGCCGTGAGGCTGGTATGGGGTTCCGACCACCGCTCACTGCTGCCGCTGGCGGTACTTATCGGCGCCATATTCATGATACTAGCCGACCTTATCGCCCGTACGGTACTGGCCCCTACCGAGATACCAATCGGGGTGATTACGGCCATCTGCGGGGCGCCGTTCTTCCTTTACCTGCTGAGACGACGTAAGAAAGCCATCTTTTGAGGTCGATGATGATAGAACTGGAAATGCAAAACGTATCCCTGGGATATGACCACAATCCGATACTGAGAGACCTGAATCTTAAGGTATCGCCCGGGGAACTGGTGGGTCTTATCGGTCCTAACGGATGCGGTAAATCAACGCTTATCAAAGCTTTCAGTCATATTATAAATCCCCTGGCGGGAACAATACTGGTCGATGGGCGGGTAATATCCCGGATACCGAGGCGCGAGTTGTCCCGCATGGTAGGCGTGGTCCCCCAGATACCGCTGCTGCCCAGCACCTTTTCCGCTTTCGAAATAGTACTCATGGGCAGAAACCCGCATCTCGGGCTGTTTCAATCCGAGGGACCGAGGGACTGGAATCTGGCCCTCCAGGCCATGGAAAAGACCGCTACGCGGTCGCTGGCCAACCGCTACGTGAACGAGCTTTCCGGTGGTGAAATCCAGTGCCTCCTGATTGCCCGCGCCCTGGTACAGGAAACCAGAGCCATCCTCCTCGACGAGCCGACCGCCAACCTAGACATAGGACGACAGGTTGAAATTCTTGATCTCATGGAAGAACAATGCCATAACCAAAATCTGGCAGTCCTGGCGGCCCTCCACGACCTTAATCTGGCAGGACAGTACTGTGACCGCTTAATACTTCTGCATAACGGCTCCATCCATGCTGAAGGAACACCGTCTGAAGTAGTCACTAACTCCAACATTAAAGAGGTTTACGGCGCGGAAAACTGCGTTTACACCCACCCTGTCAACGGATTACCCATAGTCCTGGTGGGAGCCGCCGGCAAATAATTTTTTAATACTCATGATAACCAATAATAGAGATGAACCAATAAAACTCCAGAGGAACAAGCTCATTAATTACCTCTCCGCGCTAAATTTATCGCTGTCATGTATAAAATCTGAAAAGCATTCTCACTCATTGACAGACGGCAGGCGATGCGGTAATATATTGACGCAATTACCGGGGTAACTGCATTAACTATTTCAAGTGAGGTAGATGCAATGCCATATTACGTAATGTTAACCAAATTAACCGATGCGGGAAGAAAAACCCTGATGTCCAATCCTGGCAGAATCTGGGAAGTCAATAAAGAAGTGGAAGGAATGGGCGCCAAGATACTCGTACAATACTCGCTTTTAGGGGAATATGATTTCATTAATATCCTCGAAGCCCCGAACAACACGGTAATCGCACGAGTTGCGGCACAACTTGGCTCCAGAGGGACATTACAACCACTAACGATGTCCGCCATAACCGTCGAAGACCTTATAAAAGAAATTCAGACCGCCAAATCTTTATAAAAACAGTCCCGGGTTACCACATCTGGTAAGAGAAGCAGAAAAGGCTCCGAAATATCGGAGCCTTGTTCTGAAACGCCAAATCCCCGATTGAACGTAGCATTATGAATATAAAATGCCAGAAATGCCACCGTGATATGCCTGAAAACGAGAGTTTCACATACCTGGGTGAAACCCTCTGTGAAGATTGCTATATGGATGTAAGGTCGCCAGCCAAGTCCTGCGACCCCTGGGCGGTATATACAGCCACCCGCACGCGTGAGAGCGCGGGACTTACCGGAGTGGAGGGACTGAACACACTGCAACAGGCAATTTACACCTATATAAGAGACAGGGGCAAAGCCACCCCCGAGGAAGTAATTACGAGGTTTAATATCACACCTAAAGACCTCCAGAATCAGATAGCTACCCTGAGACACTGCGAGCTGGTGAAAGGTCGCAAAGAGGGGAGTAAAATCTTACTGGTACCTTTTAGCTGATAACCGGCGGAATTGTCAAAATATAGATTTGGTAATCTAATCCCGCGATATTTATTGGGTACTATCACCTCAACAGACGAGCGGAACGTTTGAAAAATGAAAATCGGCGCACAAGAAATAATAATAGTCGTACTGGTGATAATGGCAATCCTTGTAATCACGCGAGTAATCCGCATCGGCCGCAGTACCGTCAGGCAGGATGAAGACAACAGGCCCGAAGTTATGATGAGCCAGTTTGAGCACAAGACCTACAAAATGTTCGCTTTTTTCACGAAGCTGGGCTTTGCGCTGGTGGCTATCGGTGTTATTTTGATGATACTCAGCATAGTCCTGGCAAGCTGGACGATGTCCAGCTATATGTGGTCGGCAATAGCTATCGTCGTTGGCGCCATCATTATTTTTATCTTCAGAAGACAAGGGTGAAGAGATGACAGGCGGTCCTCTGAAATCCCTGAAGTGGTATAGAAGCCTCGCCACCAAGAAAGGTCGACTGGAAGCCGGGGCTTTCGCAGTAGAAGGCGATAAAGCTATCAGGCAAATCATCTCTGCACATCCCGAGAGCATAGTCGAAATCCTCACTATAGATACACCCCCCTCCATTTACCATGATTATCCGGTACGTTCGCTGACGGAAAGCCAATTCAACTCAATCTGCCGGACGAAAACACCGCAGGGTATCCTGGCGGTAGTCCGAATACCCGCCGATATTTACACAAGCTCCTTGCCTTCGCATATTGGCCAGAAAGTCCTGCTCATGGAAGATATCCAGGACCCGGGTAACGTTGGCACCCTTGTTCGCACGGCGGCGGCCTTCGATTTTTCGGGCGTTATCATGACGGAAAGCTGCGCCGACCCTTTTGCACC
>DUFB01000047.1 GCA_011192005.1 Dehalococcoidia bacterium | reverse complement strand
GCAGTAACCCCCGACACAAACAGAGGCAGGGTTAGCCCTGATGATAAAGGAGTAATGTTATGCCACGTGTAGCCGGAGTTGATATACCAGTAAACAAGCAGGCATGGGTATCACTGCAGTATATTTATGGCATCGGTCCAACACTGAGCCAGAAAATCCTGGCCCAGGCCGAAATAGCCCCGGATACAAGGGTAAAAGACCTAACCGATGACGAGGTAAATCGACTTCGTGATATAATCGATAAACAGCACCGTGTCGAGGGTGAGCTCAGGAAAGAGATTAACTTCAACGTTAAAAGGCTGATTGAAATCGGCAGCTACCGCGGCTTGAGGCACCGCTACGGCTTACCCGTTAAGGGCCAGCGGACGCGGACCAATGCCCGCACCAAGCGCGGTCCCAAGAAGACGGTTGCCGGAAGAGGTCAGCGACGCGGCATGGCTAAGAAATAATACCTGATCAGTTTACAAGGAGGACAGGGTGGCGCAAAAAAGAAAAACAAAAGTAAGAAGACGGGAAAGAAAGACGGTCCCTACCGGGCGGGCTTACATACAATCTACTTTTAATAACACCGTGGTAACGCTGACCGACCCTCAGGGAAACGCTCTAGCCTGGGGGAGTTCCGGGACGGCCGGGTTCAAGGGTTCCCGTAAAGGTACTCCTTACGCCGCTCAGATGGCAGCCCGTGACGCCGCCCGTAAAGCCATGACCCACGGACTGCGGCAGGTAGAGGTTTACATCAAAGGACCGGGTAGCGGCCGCGAGGCGGCTATCCGTTCGCTACAGGGTTCCGGACTTTATATCACCGGAATCAAGGACGTAACACCGATACCTCACGCCGGCTGCCGACCACCGAAGAGGAGAAGGGTTTAGAAGAGGAGAAATATGGCAAGATATACCAGAGCAGTATGCCGTTTATGCCGACGCAGCGGCGAAAAACTATTTCTTAAGGGTGCCCGCTGTTTTACGCCTAAATGCGCTGTTGATAAACGACCGAAACCGCCGGGTCAGGCCGGAGCGGGAAGAAGGCGCCGTCGCGTGTCCGACCGCGGCCTGCAGCTGCGCGAGAAACAGAAAGCCCGTTACACCTACGGGACGCTGGAAAGGCAGTTCCACAAGACTTTCCTTAACGCCGAGAGGCAGGCGGGAATTACGGGCGAGAACCTCCTGATACTGCTGGAAAGAAGGCTGGACAACGTTGTTTACCGCCTGGGATTCGCGGATTCCCGCCAGCAGGCCCGGCAACTGGTACAGCACGGCCATATCGTCCTTAATGGACGCATTACCAATATTCCCTCGGCCTTGGTCAAGGAAGGCGATACCATCGGCTGGCGTGAAGGCAGTACCAAAACCGAATATTACAAGCAACTTGTCGAGGAGATAGAGTCAAAGACCGTACTCAACTGGCTGAGCCTGGACAGGCAGAACATGGTAGGCCAGGTACTGTCCCTGCCGACGCCCGAGGAGGTCGATGCCAAGTTTGACGGCAAGGCGATTGTCGAGTATTATTCACGATAATCCGGTAAGAATTTATACCGGGAGGCTAGACGGAGTTATCAGCATAAGCAATATATAGTACACTGTTCCCGAGAGTTAATAAGGAGGTAGTTCATTGTCTGAACTATTAATCCCAACTATTGAATGTACCGAGATGACGGACAACTATGGACGTTTCGTCGCCGACCCGCTGGAAAAAGGGGTTGGCATAACGCTGGGTAATTCCCTGCGGCGTATCTTACTCGGCTATCTGACCGGTGCCGCCGTGACTCAGATCAGAATCGAGGGTGTCCAGCACGAATTCACCGTAATCCCGAATGCCAAGGAGGACGTTATCGAATTCCTCCTCAACGTTAAAAAATTGAGGCTAAAGCCGCTGTCCAGTCGGAGCGGTACCCTCATACTGGAAGTAGAGGGAGCCGGGCGCGTCACCGCCGCCGACATCAAACCAACGGCGGACTTTGAAATTACCAATCCCGAGCTCTGCCTGCTCACCCTCAACAATCCCGACGCCACGCTGTACGTTGAGATGGACGTAGATATCGGTACGGGGTTCAAAGTAGCCGAGTCCACCGAAAATATGCCGGTGGGCTCGATACCGGTGGATGCCATCTTTACCCCGATACTCAAGGTCAACTACAGCGTCGAACCGACGCACCTGGGACGCGAGACCAGTCGCGAACGTCTACAACTCGAAGTCTGGACGGACGGCACCACTTCGCCGGTAGACGCCGTCAGCCAGGCGGCTTCTATCCTCATCGAGCAACTCACGCCGTTCGTCGAATACGTAAAAATCTCGCAGATGAAAGCCGAGGAACGGGCGATACGCCTGTCCATACCCGACGAGAAATACAACATGCCGGTGGAGCAGCTCGACCTCTCGGTACGTACGATGAACTGCCTGCGGCGCAGCAACATCGCCACCGTGGGAGAGCTCATCGGCAAAGGTGCCAAGGAACTGCTTAAACTACGGAATTTCGGGCAGAAATCATACCAGGAGATTGAAGACCGCCTCTCTTCTATCGGACTATCGCTGAATCCCAAGACTGAAGAAGAGCCGGAAGAGACTGAAGAAGAAACGGCGCAGGGCGAAGAAACCAGCGGGAAGATAGAGGATATTCTGACGGGTGAAACACCCGGCGAAGAGAAACCTGAAGATGGAGAATCGTTGACATGAGGCACAGGATAGCGGGAAGAAAATTCGGCAGAAGGACGGGGCACCGACTGGCTTTATACCGGAACCTGGTAACCGACCTGCTCAAGCACGAGAGCCTGGTCACCACGGAACCCAAGGCCAAGGAGGTCCGCGGCATTGCCGAGAAGATGATTACCCTGGGAAAGAAGAGTGGACTCCACTCTTACCGTCAGGCCCTCTCTTTTATCATGGATAAGAAAGTAACCGAGAAACTGTTCGCCGACCTGGCGCCGCGGTATAAAGAAAGACCGGGCGGCTATACCAGGATTGTGAAACTCCAGCCCAGGCTGGGTGATGGTGCCCCGATGGTCAAGCTGGAGCTGATTGAATAGCGGTACCCGATGCTGCCGTTTGAAGATGATGAATGCGGTAAATTCTACAGCGGGCAGCAGGATAGTGTTGGTTGTGGAATACGATGGGACGGACTACCACGGTTCCCAGTATCAGGCCAACGCACCGACGATTCAGGGGGAGATAGAGAAAGCGTTGAAGAAGCTAACGGGAAAAAGGACGAGGATTAAAGCGGCCAGCCGTACCGATGCCGGCGTGCATGCCTGCGGACAGGTGGTCAGCTTTGATACGGATAAGGTGCTGCCCTTGAGCGCCTATACCGACGGCCTGAACCATTTCCTGCCGGAGGATATCGCGGTCAAGGAAGCCTTCGAGGCGGAGAAAACCTTCGACGTGAGGCGGGATGCCGTCAGCCGGGAGTACCGGTACAGCATCCTGAAAAGCGCGATACGTTCCCCGCTGCAGCGCCGGTTCGCCTTCCGGATGGACGGTGAGCTGGATATTGCCGCAATGAACAAAGCATGCCGGGCACTCGTCGGCAGGCACGACCTGGCTTCCTTCGTCGGCAGCGTCGAGACGGCTAAAAAGAAAAGGACGGTACGGAGTATTTTTAAAGCCGAAGTAACGCAGGACGAGGACATGACTTTTTTTGACATCGTTGCTGATTCTTTCCTGCCCCACCAGGTACGCAACATGGTGGGCTCGCTGATACAGGTCGGGCAGGGTAAGATGACCGTCGACGAATTTTACACTATGATAGAATCGAGGACTCCCGGAATGGCCGGGCCGACCATCCCCGCCGGGGGACTTTGCCTGGTGAGGGTGAACTATCCGGAGTCTCCGGGGAGATACGCAAAATGAAAACCTATGCTGCCAAGAAGGATGATATTGTACGGGAGTGGCACGTTATCGATGCCGCGGACAAGACCTTGGGCAGGATGTCTTCCCAGAT
>DUFB01000046.1 GCA_011192005.1 Dehalococcoidia bacterium | reverse complement strand
CCTGTTTCAAGTGCGTGGAAGCCTGTCCCTTCGGGGCTATCTACGCCCACGAAGAATGCGACCTGCCCATCAAGTGCGATTTATGCGGCGGCGAACCCGAGTGTGTCATTAACTGCCCCCTCGGCGCGCTGAGAATGATACCGGAGCACGCCCTCGGTGAGATTAAGCGACTAAACAACGTCCTGAGTTATACCCAGATGAGAGAGATAGAGTTCTATGAGAAAGGTGAAAAGAAGGTAATCCAGTACGCTGAAATCGGGAAGGAAGAGTTATGAGCATTAAGGGCGGCTATTTCAAGAGATATTTACAAGTTAACCTTACCGATAAAAGCCTGGAACGCCGCGAGCTTCCGGACGCTTTCCTTCAAAAGTATATCGGCGGACGCGGTTTCGGCGCCAAGCTGGTCTGGGATAACCTTAAGAAGCATGACTTTAAAATCAATCCACTGGGCGAGGAAAATCTGGTGGTTATCGCCCCCGGTCCGCTGACCGGCGCTTACCTGCCTTCGTCGGGTAAAAACTCCTTCGTGGCTATCTCACCCGCAACGGGCCTCTACGGGGATTCCTCCATCGGCGGTGGCTTCGGCGTCGAATTACGGCAGTCGGGAATAGATGCCCTGTCCATAACCGGCAAAGCACCAGAGCTTTCTGTCCTGTACATTGATAACAGCGAATCTTCCATTATCCCCATGCCCGACCTCGAAGGTAAGACATGCCTGGAAACCGAGGGAATTATCCGGGAGAGGCTGGAAACACAGACCGCCCATATCGCGACCATCGGTCCGGCCGGGGAGAACCTGATTAAATTCGCCTGCGTCAATACAGACTGGGGTCGCAATGCCGGCCGTACCGGCTTCGGGACGATTCTGGGCTCCAAGAACCTCAAGGCGATTGTCGTCAGGGGGCACCACGATATCCCTGTATATGACGTCCAGGCACTGGCTGCTGAAGCCAACAAAGCATATAAATACCTTAAAGAGCACAAGTATTATAAGTTGTGGCAGCAACAGGGACTGATGAACGTCATCGATTACGCCAATGAAAAGGGAATATTGCCGACGTACAACTTCAAGGATAGCGTCTTCTCCAAAATTGAGCAGATAAACGGAGACACGATGCTCTCCGACTACAAGATAGGCGACGCCGCTTGTTTTTCCTGCGCCATGGGCTGTGCCAATATCTGCCTGGTTAAAAACGGCAAGTACACAGGCACCGTAATTGAGGGACCAGAATACGAGTCCTGCGCCATGCTCGGTTCGAACGTGGGCATAGATAACTTCGCGGCGATTCTAGCGGCGAATCAACTCTGTGATGAAATGGGGATGGATACCATCTCGACCGGCAATCTCATCGGGGCAATCATCGAGGGATATGAAAAGGGGATTATATCACTGGCTGACCTCGACGGCAAGGACATCACCTGGGGAGATGACGATGCGGTACTCGAGATGATTAGAAAGACAGCCCACCGCGAAGGTATTGGCGACATCCTCGCCGACGGACCACGCCGCATCATCGAAAAATGGCCTGAGATGAACGAGATTATTCTTCAGGTAAAGGGCCTGGAGCAGTCGGCCTACGATAGCCGTGCCGGTAGTTCCATGGCGTTGGCTTACGCTACTTCGGACATCGGCGCCCATCATACCAGGGCCTGGACCATCGCCCGCGAGATGGAAGAGGGACAGAACTGGTCGGATAATGATAGAGTCGAGACGGTGATATACCACCAGACGCTGCGCCCGCTGTTCGATATGCTGGGCGTTTGCCGCCTGCCCTGGATAGAGCTGGGATTGAACGAGAAACACTACGAATATTTTTACCAGCATATTACGGGAAATCAACTCACTCTGGAACAACTGCTGGCACTATCGAAAGATGTCTACGACCTTACCCGCCAGATAAATGTGCGTCTTGGTGTCAGCCGTAAAGACGATACCCTACCGCATAAAGTCCATGCCAGCCCGGCGTTAACCGGGCCCAATGCCGGAAAAGTGGTCGATAAAGAGCATTTTCAGGAACTGCTCTCGCTGTATTACCGGAGTCGCGGCTGGGATGAAGACGGCATACCGCCCGACGGGACCGAGAGCAAATTTAACGACTAGTCAGGGAGTCGTGGATACAGGACAGGCCGGCGTAAGACCCCGTTCGGCTAAACTTTTTATGATTTCCTGACCTTTTTCAGAAAGTCCGAACGATTCCAGTTCTTCATCCAGGTTTTCAATTGTCCCGAAGCCGGCAGCATAACCGTTGACGCGCGCCACCGCCGTGGAACCCACGAAATCATCAATATCGGGGTATTTCAGCAGGAACTCGGTTTCCAGTTGCGGTATCTGCCTCAGGTAATACTTCTGATGATAGTTCTCCGCCTGGTAAAACATCCTGGCGGGAACAATCTCGGTATACACCTGCCGGTTCAGGCTCGCCTGAAGATTAACCCTGGTTTCTTCGGCCAGCGCCTTCTGTTCGTCATTATGGTAGAAGATAATTGACTTGTACTGACTCGAATAAGGCAAAGCCGTAGCACTGTGGCTGTTCCAGAATACCTCCAGCAGGTCGCGGTAAGATATCACCAACGGGTCGTACACTATTTCAATCGTTTCACTATGATTGCCTATGTTGTGATAGGTAGGATTCTCCGTGTTACCTCCGGTATATCCTACTCGCGTGCTGATGACACCCGGGATACTCCCGAACCGGGAGTCTGGACCCCAGAATCAGCCTAAAGCGAATGTGGCCGTCTCGGTTTCTGAAGGCCTGTTTAAATCTATCGGAGGTTTCTTTTTATCAACACCCACGACACTCACCTCCTCGCCGTTGCAGTTATTTAGAATGAGGGCTGTCACGATAAACAATACTGCCAGAACTATAATGATAAATGAAAACCTGACGTCT
>DUFB01000045.1 GCA_011192005.1 Dehalococcoidia bacterium | reverse complement strand
TTTCCAGGTCCACTTCCAGAATATCACCCGACTCCGTTTTTTCGACGGCGGCGGGACATTCCAGCACGGGAAGGCCGATATTGATGGCGTTGCGGAAGAAGATGCGGGCGAAGCTGGCGGCGATAACACAGGATATACCCGCCGCTTTGATAGCCAGCGGGGCGTGCTCGCGGGAGGAGCCGCAGCCGAAGTTGGTAGCAGCCATGATGATATCGCCCTTATTCATCTTCTTGAGAAAATTAACATCGATGTCTTCCATGCAGTGCCCGGCCAGCTCGTCGGGGTCAGAGACGTTGAGATAGCGGGCGGGGATGATAACGTCCGTGTTAACATCGGCGCCGTATTTATGAACCTTGCCTTTTAGTTTCATGGTTTTTCCCTCTATTATGTGATTTGTACTTACCTCTCCCCTACATCTTTACCAGCTTGCTCTCAAAGTACTTTACCTTGGGCGGCTGTTTGCCCCTGCCTGGCTCTATAACGTGGCCCTCGGCGATGAGCTTTTCCGCCTGGGCGGTGGCGCCACCGGGGAATTTCTCGTTGAGCTTGCCGCCGGCTTTAATCGTGCGCCAGTAAGGGGTGATGTCCTCCCTGCTCTCGGCGGCGTCCTCTTCGGCTGCACGAGCCGCTATCCCGACAAAGATGCCGGTGGTGATGGGTCAGCCGAAGCTAGCATTATAGCGTTTCGCCATTATCTCACGTATTTGGTTAATCGTAATAAGCCTGCCTGGGGGTACGCTTTTCATGGTGGCGTCCACTTCCAGCGGCGAGGGGATAACTACCGTACCCTCCCCCCACCGCTTGCTCATCTTCTCGTTGACCTCAACAACCCTGGGCAAGCCCTGCTTTTCGGTCGTGGATACGAGCTTCTGCCGCCAGGTCTCTTTCATCTTAACCATTTACTCCTACCTCCCCGAAATCCGGTTCAAATACAGAAAAGTAAATTTTTATATGAGAATACCGCGAGCAAAACCAGAGGGGACAGAAAAACTAGATATTATTATTGTCATTCTTCACACCCTGCCCCAGAACCTCATCCGGTCCTGCAATCCTGCCGGCAATAGCGCTGGCGGCAGCTACCACCGGGTTTGCCAGGTACACCTCCGATTTGGGACTGCCCATCCTGCCGACGAAATTACGGTTGGTGGTGGAGACACAACGCTCGCCTTCGGCGAGTACACCCATATGTCCTCCGAGGCACGGTCCGCAAGTAGGCGTGCTGACCACCGCTCCCGCCTTGATGAACGTTTCTATAAGTTCCTCATTTAAAGCATCAAGGTAGACCTGCTGCGAGCCGGGAATGATAATGCACCTTACTCTTGGATGTACTTTTTTCTTCTTGAATATCTGTGCCGCCAACCTTAAATCATCGGTGCGACCGTTGGTACAGCTGCCGATAACAACCTGGTCGATTTCAATGTCCCCTACCTCCCCAACCGGCACGGCATTGGCGGGAGAATGGGGTAAAGAAACCTGAGGCTCAATATTTGATACATCATATTCGATGACGTCAGCGTACCCGGCATCGATATCAGGCTCATAGACTAGGTAGTAATCGCGCTGGGCTCTGGACTTTATGTAAAGCTGTGTCTTGTTATCGACATGAAAGAGCCCGGCTTTCGCCCCGGCCTCGATAGCCATATTCGCCATGGTGAAACGCCCGTCCATGGATAGCTCCTCGATAGCCTCGCCGGAGAACTCCATGGCGGCATAAAGCGCGCCGTCAACACCGATATCGCCTATGGTATAGAGAATCAGGTCCTTACCGCCCACCCACCGGCTGAGGGTACCGTTATAGATGAACTTGATGGTAGGCGGTACCTTCATCCAGATATCGCCGGTAGCCATGGCGGCGGCTATATCGGTGGAGCCCATGCCGGTAGCGAAAGCCCCGACAGCCCCGTAGGTGCAGGTATGCGAGTCCGCGCCGATAACGACATCGCCGGGGAGGACCAACCCCTTCTCCGGGATGAGGACATGCTCTATGCCCATCTGCCCCACCTCGAAATACTGGATGCCGAACTCGCGGCAGAACTCCTTCATCATCCTGGCCTGCTCGGCGGAAAGGATATCCTTGTTGGGCACGAAATGGTCGGGTACCATGACGATTTTGGAAGGGTCAAAGACCCTGTCGACGCCAAGCTTGCGGAACTCGTTGATGGCGATGGGCGCCGTGATATCGTTGGACACAATCATATCCACCCTGACGTTGATAAATTCGCCAGGAGTAACTTCTTTGCGGTCGGTGTGTGCCGCCAGTATTTTCTCGGCTAAATTCAATTCAATACCTTTCTAACAAACTGTTTTATACAATGCCATTTTTATTAACGGAATTACCAGGCGAAGCTATACCAGATTATACTAATTTGAGAAAATTGATACAACTCGACCCGTGAAATACACCCACACCGGCTGAAAGCTTAACGAGGCATCGGCCTAGGCCGTTTTATTTTTATCAGCCAGCAACCGGTTAAGAGCGTTGATGTAGGCCTTGGCGCTGGACACGATAATATCAGTATCAGCGCCGCGTCCCGTGTAGGAAACGCCGTCGCTCTCGATGCGGATGAGCACCTCGCCGATGGCATCGATACCCTCGGTGATCGACTTCACGGAGAACTCCGTAAGCTCGTTGGGCACCTTCACCAGACGGTTAATAGCCTTATAGACAGCGTCAACGGGGCCGGTACCCAAGGCAGCATCTTCCATTGACTGGCCATTGGGTCCGATGAGCCTGACCGCTGCTGTGGGTATACCCCTGTCGCCGCAGGTCACTTGAATGCGGTCGAGGTGATACCTTTCCGTGATGGTACGCTGCTCCTCCGCCACCAGCGACTCAATATCGCGGTCGGTGATGTCCTTCTTCTTGTCGGTCAGGTCTTTGAAAGAAGTAAATGCCTTCTGAAAGTCTTCATCGTTCAAATCATAGCCGAGCTCGGAGAGTCGCTCGCGGAAGGCGTGCCGTCCGCTGGTCTTGCCCAGCACCAGGCTGCTCGAAGGAATGCCCACCGACCTGGGGTCCATAATCTCGTAGGTTACCGATTTCTTAATCATGCCGTCGATATGCAGTCCCGAAGAATGGCGGAAGGCATTACCGCCGACGACAGCCTTATTGGGCTGTACCGGAAAACCGGTGAGGTCGCTGACCAACCGGCTGGTGCGGTAAATCTGGGTGGTGTCGATACCCGTCTCCAGCTTGAAGAAATCGGCGCGGGTCCTGACCGCCATGACGATTTCCTCCAGGGCAGCGTTGCCCGCCCGCTCGCCGATACCGTTGACGGTACATTCGACCTGCCGGGCGCCCTGCTTGATTGCCTCCAGGCTGTTTGCCACCGCCAGGCCGAGGTCGTTGTGGCAGTGCACGCTGACGACGGCTTTGTCGATATTGGGCACGTTCTTGATAATGTTTTTAATGAGCCTGCCGAACTGCGCGGGCATGGCATAGCCCACCGTATCCGGGATATTGACGGTGGTAGCCCCGGCATCGATGACCGCCTTGACAAGCTCGCAGATGTATTCGGGCGCGGAGCGGCTGGCGTCCATGGCGGAAAACTCGATATTGTCTGTGTACCTGCGGGCATGCGCCACCGTATCGACGGACATCTTCGTAATTTCCTCGCGGCTCTTGCGGAGCTGGTAGAACATGTGGATATCCGAGGACGACAGAACGATATGGATACGGGGGTTGGACGCCTCCCTGACGGCATTCCAGCTATCGTCGACGGCCTTGAGGTTGGCGTGGGTCAGCACGCAGATAGACGGCGTGCGTATTTCCTGAGCAATCAGCCTGACGGCTTCAAAATCGCCGGGGGAAGTGACGGGGAAGCCCGCCTCGATAACGTCGACGCCCAGCTTCTCCAGCTGACGCGCTATTTCCAGCTTTTCCTGAACGTTGAGGGAACCACCCGCGGCCTGCTCACCATCGCGTAGAGTGGTATCAAAGATTATAACCCTGTCCATGATTATGTTCCTCCTGAGAGAATAAAATTAAGGTGCAACCGCCTGCTCCCCTCTCCTTAAATCAGAGAGGGGCCGGTAAGGATGAGCTTTATTCTCCCGGTGTTGAAACACTTCCAGCTTTTCATGGCTATACGGCATACATTATACACGGTTTATGTAATTTTGGCAAGGGGGGAGGGGATATTTGAGCTTTATTTTCTTTTAGCTGAAAAATAGGTTAGGGGGTTTAAAGGGTAGACTAGCTAGGGTTAGAAATCTATAAAAGGAAAGACGTCCCAAAATAGCTAAGAAAACAACATTAACTAGGTGGAGTAAAGAGAGTTTATTGTACAGCTAATTTTGTGCTAATTAGACGATTAACACTAATCCCATATTCCGCTGCTTGTATAGCTAGCTTTCTATGTAACTCAGGTGGTATACGAACTGTAAATACCCCCTTAAACTCTCTTAGAGCTAGTGGCTGTGGTATCGGTTCACCATTAGATTTCATATCAGACACAACATCTGCTACAACTTTATTTATTCCTTTATATGCGTCCCATTGGTTAGCATCTAACCAACTTAGACTAGGGAACTCAGCACATAAACCAACAAACTCATTATCTTCTTGTGACCAAGTAACCCTATATGTATAAAGATTATATAACTCTTTTTCAGGTACTACTTTTGTTAACATTTTCTATTTCCAGCCTTTTAAGAGCTTTTATCACTTGCCAAACTTGATACGATTTTCCTTTGCCATTCTTCTCTTGTATATTTATTCTAGGATCACCCTGCCAGGGCATTTTGTATATACGGTGGCTAGTACCCTTTTGACGTGCTTCCCCAAAATAATAGTCACATATTCTACAGAGTTCTGCAAATCTAACGTTACTTGGACTCTTCTCAAGACTTTTAATAACATCATTGATCGAATCCATTTCTAATATATGGTATCATTAATGATACCATTTGTCAATATATTTTAATACAATATTACAGATAGTTTCTTAAATCGCCACAATAGCATAACTGAGGATTAATTATATTTACCTAAATAGATGCTTTTCCTCATCCCGTGAAATTATTTCTCTCTAACGTACTCCCCTTAGTGGGGTGATCAGGGGAGGAATACTACTGCCTTAGCCGCCGATGCCGCGAGGGCGGCCGGGTGGGAATAGATAACTCCTGCCGGGGGGAGGGGACGGGGATTAAATATAAAATATCTTAAAAACAGCTAGAGGTTAAGGGGGCGCTTGAAAACGGCGATACATGCCCCGTTTTCCCCGTCGGCGGCCAGAGTGGTCACGGCAACCAGTTCCCATCCCTGAAATCCGGCGGTATTCATGTTACCGGCCATTTCCTCAATTTTACCCTCCAGAGGCATGACG
>DUFB01000044.1 GCA_011192005.1 Dehalococcoidia bacterium | reverse complement strand
TGCTTCAGAACTCTTGGTAGAAATCGCTCAAGGTGAGGTTAACCAAAATAGTGATTTGGGAGAACTTAGTTTCCCGGCTTCAGGGGGAACATCTGTGTTGGCAGATATCGTACGAAAGCTAGATGCAAATGGTATTGAGTTGACCGAACTTGGTTTGACACAACCGACACTCGACGACGTGTTTCTTTCCATTACCGGACATACCACCGAAGAAGAAACTGACAAAGATCAGCGAGAAAAAGCAGGTAGTGATAGTGCGACGTAAAGTATTAGAAACCCTCTCTGATATCTGGGTCATGACACAGCGTGATGTCAGGAGATATTTACGGCTGCCACAGTTACTTTTAACAAATATTATATTAAATGTTGTATTGCTACTTCTTTTCAATTATGTTTTTGGTGGGGCTATTCAAACCGGAGGCGTTGCCTATATTCAATACTTCTTACCAGGGTTCCTAGCACAATCGGTAGTTTTTGGTTCTACACAGACAAGTGTGGGTATATCAGAGGATCTTTCGAAAGGTCTAATCGACCGTTTCCGCTCACTACCGATGGCACGTGTGGCTTTTTTGAGCGGTCGGGTTTTTTCAGATGCGATACGATATCTTATCTTAATAGTAATAATGATTGGAGTAGGATATGCGGCTGGATTCCGCTTTGAGGCAGGTTTTATCCCAGCATTTCTGGGAGTATGGCTTATTGTCCTATTTGGTATCGCTTTAACCTGGCTTGGCGTTTTCATTGGAATTTCTGTAAAAGACGTTGAAACGGCCCAGGTAGCGGGTTTTGTCTGGGTTTTTCCTCTGGTTTTTGCCAGTTCACTATATGTCCCGATTGAGACTATGCCTTCATGGTTGCAGGTCTTCGCTGAAATCAATCCTGTTACCCCCATGGTAGATACTATACGTGGTTTATCATGGGGCACAGATATCTCTTCTTCATTGTGGAAGATACTTGTCTGGGATACAGGTATTATATTGATAACTCTCCCACTAGCTTTACGGAAGTATCGACTACTTGCTAAATAATAACTAGATTCCTTTATGATTTTTAGACAGGCGGAGCGAGCCTCCACCGTCTTCACTAAAATCGTTCCTTTTTAGTTTTCTAGACGAGGAGTTTGACTCTCTTGTATTTCTTCTATTGATATACAAATATCACATTTAACTTCATAGCAGCTTAGGTTGCTATTCACATATTTTATTGGTTATGATAATGACAATAACAATATCTGAGATTAGCCGGAATTATACACAGCACAACATTTCAGGAGAAGATGGATACAAATGGCAGAGAAACACGAAAAATCTAAACAGCGAAATAAATCAAAGGATTCATTTATCAAAGGATTATCGCTTCATTCGTTCGCTCAGGGTGGTGGTGCAGCCCGGGTCGATACTAAAAACGGTAAAATCCTTAGGATTAAACCACTGCATTACGACGAAAGATACACTCCAGAGGAAATCGGTCAATGGCAGGTTAAGGCACGCGGTAAAGTATTCAAGTCAAAACTAAAGACTCTACCCAGTCCTCACGGTCTGGCATATAAACAACGGGTATACTCTCCTAATAGGATCAAATATCCCCTTAAACGTGTCGATTGGGATCCTAATGGTAATCGGAATCCGCAGAATCGGGGTAAGAGCAAGTTCAAGAGAATATCCTGGGATGAAGCTACCCATATCATTGCCAGTGAAACAAGGAGGATGCAGGCAGAATATGGGCCATATTCTATATACCTACAGGGTGACGGACATGGAGAGTCTAAAATTGTTCACGCTTCACACGGGTGTCAAACCCAGATGTTTAAATACCTGGGAGAAGACGAGGAAAAAGGAGAGTATACCCTGCAAGTCCGGACTCCTGACAGCTGGGAAGGATGGAAATGGGGTGCTACCCATATGTGGGGAATGTCTCCTTTCGGCACTTATGGTCCGAGTCCCAACGGGTTCAAGGACATCGCCGAAAATACGGATATGATCCTGGCTTGGGGTAGTGATTGGGAAACCACACCGTGGCAACTCGGCGGGCAGCAACTGAGTCTATGGGGATATTTCTACGCAGAACTCGGAATCAAGCATATATTTATCTGTCCTGACTTGAACTATTCTGCCGCAATACATGCCGATAAATGGATTCCTGTATATCCCAATACCGATGCCGCATTATTGTTGGCGATAGCGTATATATGGATAGAAGAAGGCACTTATGACAAAGACTTTATCGCCACTCACACGCACGGTTTCGACAAATTCAAGGCGTACGTAACCGGAGAAGAAGATGGAGTCCCGAAAACGGCGGAATGGGCTTCACAGTTATGCGGTGTCCCGGTCTGGACGATAAAAGCATTAGCAAGAGAATGGGCATCAAAAACAACGACGTTCGGTAGCGGTAGTGGTGGGTCGCTTTGCCGGGGTACCTATTCTACGGAGCCTACCCGCATTCATGTGGCATGTTGTGCCATGCAGGGAATAGGAAAACCGGGTACCAGCCGGACGTCTGTCTTCAGTATGCCTCGGGCCTCGGTAATGCTTAATGCTTTCTCAGCTTACCGCGGGCTTGGAGAGGTCAGGTGGCATCCTAAGCAGTTCCTCCCTAAAACCAGACTCCATGATGCCATCCTTGACGCTTCCGCTAATAAACCTATGAAATTTTACAGCACGGGCTCACCAGTAATGCCCACCGAAGACCAATTCGCGCAATACCAGTATCCTGTGGAAGGCTGCTCCGAGATACACATGATATGGTCGGACTCACCCTGCTGGACAGGCTGCTGTAACTGCGGGAACAGGATGATAGACGCGTTTAAAAGTCCCAAGATAGAGACTATAGTGATCCAGCACCCTTGGCTGGAGAATGATACCCTTTATGCCGATATTATTCTGCCGATCTGTACGAAGTTTGAGTTAGAGGATATCATGATTGGCACCGATTCGTTCTGTCAGAATGTGTACCTGGAAGGGAGGTGCATCGAGCCTATCGGCGAGTCCAAGAGTGATTACGAAGCAGTCGGTGAAGTAGCCAAGAAACTCGGAATATATAACGAGTATACAGAAGGCAAGACCATCAAAGAATGGATAAGAATCGGTTATGAGGGCAGCGGCATTAAAGATTATATCAGCTGGGAAAAACTCAATGAGAATGGGTTCTACTGCGTACCGCCAGCTGAAGGCTGGGAAAACGA
>DUFB01000043.1 GCA_011192005.1 Dehalococcoidia bacterium | reverse complement strand
CTTCTCGGCGGCCTCTGCAATGAGAAAATACCGCTGGGCTTCGTGATGTCCTCGGGTACCGCCGACGCCGTCGCCGAAGAGGGATTGAGCCTGGTCAAAGCCGGCTTTAAATGCCTGAAACTAAAGGTAGGCGCCCACGCCATCGAAGAGGACGTGGAAATGGTCGGCGAGCTGAGGAAGGCGGTAGGCCCTGATATCAAGATTATGATTGACGCCAATGGCGGCTGGCACTACCATCAGGCGCTGCGGATGCTGCAAAAGGCGGCGAAGTACGATATCTACATCGCCGAGCAGCCCGTGCCCTACTGGGACATGGACGGAATGGCGCGACTCCGCCGTAAGGTGGAAATGCCGGTATTCGCTGACGAAGCCGCCAAGGAGTTGAACGACCTGATAAAACTCACCCAGCGTGAAGCCGTGGATGGCTTTTTCCTTAAAGTACCCAAGGCGGGGGGCATATTAAAGTCGCGTAAGTGGGTGGCGATAGCGCAGTCGCTGGGACTGACGGTAATGTGCGGTTGTATGATTGATACCGGACTGGGAGCGGCTGCCTCGGCGCACTTCCTGGCCGCTACCGAATGGATGGGACGTATCGAGCAGGAGGCGATAGGCCCCCTTAACCTGTACAACGTACCGGACACGGTCAGCAAGCCCATTACCAACGACCTCGCCGTGAAGGTGCCGCGCTACGAAAACGGCTATCTCTACCCGCCTGACGGTCCGGGGATGGGAGTCGAGTTGAACGAGGCAGTGGTACCGGGGCTGATAACGCCGGGGAAGAGCACGATAATAATCAAGTAAATCGCCATAATGCGAGGATAGCCATGAACGATAAATCAATAATCGAGAAAATTGCCGCCAACGCGGTCGAGACCAGATATGAAAACTTCGATGATGACACGCTGGTACAGGCAAAATACCGCATCATCGATACGCTGGGCTGCCTGATAGGCGGCGCCACGGACACCGGCAATCCGGAGATGGTCGAGTTGTTCCATGATACGGGCGGCAGGGAAGAGGCTACCATCCTGATTCACGATGTCAGGGTACCGGTGGCCAATGCCGCCTTCGCCAACTCAATCATGGCAAGGTCTTTCGACTTCGAGCCGGTAAGTCCGCTGGTGGACGGCTTCAGTTGTCCGGGGCATACCAGCGGCACCACCGTACCGACTGCTCTCACAATGGCCGAATCCGCCAATGCCGACGGCAGGGAGATGCTTACCGCCCTGATAGTGGGAGATGACACCACCGCGCGCATCCTGGCGGCATCGGGCTTCGGGTTCACTCTGGGCTGGGACGGGGTGGGAACGGTCAATGCTTTCGGAACGGCGGCGATAGCGGGGAGGCTGCTAGGACTGAGTCAGCGGCAGATGAGACACGCCTTCGGCATCGTCCTCAACATGCAGGGCACCACCTTCCAGACGATATGGGACGCTACCACTGCCTTCAAACTGTGCCAAGGCCTGGCGGCGCGGGCGGGGATTTTCGCCGCACAGCTGGCCAAAGCAGGCTGGACAGGCCCCGATGATGCACTCTTTAGTAAGTTCGGATACTACCAGATGTTCACGGAAGGCTGTGAGAGACCTGAATACCTGACCGACAAACTGGGGAAGGCGTACTACGCTGACAGGACCATCAAGCCTTATCCCTGCTGTCGGATTACCCACGCGGCTATCGACTGCGCCCTGGAGCTTATGAGGAAGTACAATATCAAGGCCGAAGATATTAAAGAAGCCGAGCTGGAACTGGCTCAAGGCGGTATCGACCATAAATGCGGCGAGCCTTTCACCATCGGCGATTTCCCACACGCTAACGCCGCCTTCAGCTACCACTACACCGTCGCCACGGCTTTCCTGTACGGGTGCGTTAAGCCGGAGCATTTTACCGAGAAAGCCATCCGCGACAGCCGGATAAGAGACTTTATCCCCAGGATAACATTCACGCGTGCCGATGACGTAAGATTCGAGGGTGCGCGGATGAACGTTACCCTGAACGATGGACGAAAGCTTACGGAGTGGCGGGATTACGCCAGGGGCGACCCGGTGCATAACCCGATGTCTCCGGACGAGATAATAGACAAATTCTGGACGAATATAGATTTTTCCAGCAAGATATCACAGCAGAAAGCTTCAGAACTGCTGGAAACGCTGCTGTACTTGGATATACTGGACAGCGTCAGGAAGCTGATACCGCTAATGACGGCATAAACATGACTTCTATTTTCTAGCTACCAAGTTGGCTGAGTTACCATAATGTCTGCCATGCTGCCCAACTTCTTCTACACTGCCAAATCCCGCTTTTTTCAACAGGCTAATCTGATTTTCAACCGTGCACGGCGTATCGTAATGATAGAGTCCTTGGTTTATACCCTGCTCATCACGGATACGTTTATTCTCAGCGAAATGAAAATCCTCAAACTCCTGGTCCGGCGCATTGTAATCCGACTCAATGTAGAAACCGTCCTGCTTTAAGCTAACGTATATTCTTTTATACAGCCCAATTTTTTGTTCGTATGTAAAATGATGGAGTGTCTGGACAGACAGAGCAACATCAAATACGTTTTCTCCAAAATCATATTCAAAATAGTCAGCTAACACGAGATTAAGCTGATTTACCCTGGCAACATGCTTTTGACGTAATTTATCAAGCAACTTCCCGGCCAGATCAATACCCGTGACCTGCACCGTGGGATTAACCATAAATATTTCATCCAGCTCCAGCCCCGTCCCGCATCCTAAATCAAGAAGTTTCAGTCCCCTGGTTGCCGGGATCAATTTTGCTATCTCAACATAATAGCCAACTGAACCATCGATTTCTCTCAGTATATGTTCCTCGTATATATCCACACGAGAATTGAAAAAGGAACCCATTTCTTCTAGAGGCATATCAATCCCTGGTATGAATAAACCGTCTAGCGGTTTTTCTCCATAATCTCGATAAGGACACCCTCATCGCCCGCCTCGACGAAACACATCTTGCCAAAGGGCAGAACTTCCGGTGCTTCACTATGCAGCTTTCTGCCCTGGGACTTCAGCTTCTTGAAATCACCTTCAATGTCGCCAGTGGTAAAGGATATGTGGTGCAGTCCGCCGCCGGTTTTCCTGAGGAAACTGGAGAAATCGAACCTGCCGCCTTCCTTCAAAGGCTCAAACAGCTCCAGGATGATGTCATCGCGGGAAATATTCACCACCTTAGCCTCACCACCGGGTATTTCCATGGTGCTGGTAACCTCGAAGCCGAACATATCTCGATAGGTCCTGGCAGCCTCATCAGCATCCTTAACGACAATGGCGATATGGTCTATTTTCATTATCAGTTACTCCTCCATATGATATTTTAAAAGGGAAAAACGGGCGGTAGTTCGCGGACTTTATCCCGGGTAAGCGTGCCGGGCATGGTCGCGGCCAGCTCCTCGGGTGTCCAGCGTCCGTTTTTCCAGAGCACCTGCTCCACGGGCGGGGGGTCAACGTAGATACCGACGTGACCGTGCCAGACCTCGAAGACGCAACCGTTGATGTTTTCCGCCTTTTCGCTGGCGAGGTAGACCACCAGGCTGGCAACGTCTTCCGGCTGGTTGAGCTCAAGCATCTGCTTGAGCCGCCTCTCCGCCAGCTCTTCTCCCCACATCTTCGTCCACGCCTCCCGGAGTCCCTTGTCCCTTACCATCTCCTGAAATCCCCGGGTGCCGGAGACGGGGCGGATAACGTTGCAGGTGACGCCGTAACGTCCCATGTCATAGGCGACCGTGCGGGTAAAGCCAACGATGCCCTCCTTGGCGGCGGAGTAGTTAGCCTGCCCCATGTTGCCCAGTCCGGCGTGTGACGATGTATTGATAATCCGTCCGTACTTCCGCTCCCGCATCAGTTTGCAGGCAGCCCGGGTGGTATAAAAAGTGCCGTTCAGGTTGGTCTGTATCACCGAGTCCCACTCTTCATCGGAGATGTTATAGACCATGCGGTCGCGGTTGAAACCGGCATTGTTGACTAATACATCGATGCGCCCGAAATTATCGATAGCCGTTTTAATTATGCTCTCCGCCCCCTCGATAGTAGCCACGCTGCTGTAATTAGCGACAGCTTCACCACCGGCTTGCTTTATCTCGGCAACTGTGTTATCGGCCGGTGCTTGCGAGGAGCCGCTACCATCGGTGGCTGTGCCCAGATCATTTACGATCACCCTGGCACCCTGCTCCGCCAGCCCGATTGCCTCGGCCCTGCCCAGGCCCTGTCCGGCCCCGGTCACCACGGCGACCCTATCCTTAAGCAAATCTCCCATATCCATCTCCTTTAGAGTATGACTCCCTTTTCCTTGAAAGTGGTGATATCGTCCCAGGTGTAGCCCAGCGTTTCCGTTAGCACCTCCTCGGTGTGCTGACCCAT
>DUFB01000042.1 GCA_011192005.1 Dehalococcoidia bacterium | reverse complement strand
CATCTGGGAACCTCGAGAAACTGCCGGGGCGGCATGGTCGTCAGCGGCTTCCTCGTCGAGGTAGCGCCAGTCGACCTGGACGAACTGCGCAAGAAATACCCCGAGGCATTCAGCCGACCCTATCATCAAGCCTCTGGCCTCCATTTCGATAGAGTGTTAGCTTGATAAAGACATGAGATGGTGAAATAAAGTCTTTAAGAGGTGAAAATATCAGTGAAAAAGGAAAATCATGGAAAAGCAACCGCAGGAGAGAAGAGCATTTGTAAGGGGCTTGGATTTTGCTCAGTATCATCGGATGCAAACTCATCAGTTATTGATATCAAGAACGGCAAAATAATTAGGATTAGACCCCTGCATTATGATTGGAAATACAAACCCGAAGAATTCAATCCCTGGAAGATAGAGGCTCGCGGCCAAGTATTCGAACCATGCATGAAATCACTGATACCGCCTTTCAGCCTTGCATATAAGAAGCGAGCTTACTCACCCAATAGGATTTTGTATCCATTGAAGAGAGTTGATTGGAACCCCAACGGAGAAAGAAATACTCAGAACCGGGGCAAGAGTGGCTATGTCAGAATCTTATGGGACGAGGCTCTGGATATAATCACCAGTGAGATAAAGAGGGTCATCCAGAAATACGGGTCATCCTACACGATCCTCGCTCAGGGAGACGGTCATGGGGAAACAAAAACCGTACACGCTGGCCATGGCGTCCAGAGGAAGCTCCTTGAACTTCTGGGGGGGTATACTTCACAGCAGAGGAATACAGACAGTTGGGAAGGATGGTACTGGGGAGCTAAGCATGTCTGGGGATGCGAACCTGTAGGTCAAATGGATCCGGTAACTAATGTATTTCCGGATATAGCCGAAAATACAGAGGTTATGCTGTTCTGGGGCTGCGACATGGAAACTACCACATGGGGTTGGCAAGGACAGCTTCCGAGCCGAATGTGTTACTGGTTTACTGAGCTCGGCATAAAGCAGATATATATCTGCCCGGAGGTAAATTACGGGGCAGCAGTTCACGCCGATAAATGGATACCCATATTGCCCAATACCGATGCGGCTATGCGCTTGGCCATAGCCTATATCTGGCTCACCGAAGGTACCTATGACAAAGAATATATTGCGACACACTCCGTCGGATTCGACAAGTTTGAGGAATACGTGCTGGGCAATGAAGACGGAATTCCCAAGACCCCTAAATGGGCAGAGGGTAAATGTGGAGTGCCTTCCCGGATTATCAAGGCACTGGCCCGGGAGTGGGCTTCTAAAAAAACCTCAATAGGGCATGGCAACGGTGGCTCTGCCATCCGAGGGCCATATGCACATGAACCCGCCAGGCTGGAGGTTTGCCTATTAGGCATGCAGGGATTGGGGAAACCCGGAGTACACTTCGTCAAATGGATTGAGTGGGGCCTTTTCTGTGCCCCGGGTCAGTATCCTATGCCCCAGGGGGTAGTATTACCGGATGTCAATGCTGCCAATCATGGCCAGCGGACGCTCAGTCCAGCGGTGAGGAGAGGCATGGCGGCCGATGGTGAATCCGTGCCAGATATGGCATCCAATGTACATTTTGTACCCAAGACCCTTATTCATGATGCCATCCTTAATCCTCCACTTACCTGGTACGGTACTACCGGTGCCGGTTCGCCGCGGGAAAACCAGTTCGTCCAGTATAAATATCCAGCAGATAATTGCCCCGAAATACACATGATTTGGTCTACAACACCTTGTTTAACGACGTGCTGGAATGACAGCAATACCACAACTAGGGCTTACCAAAGTCCCAAAATTGAGTTTTTCCTAGTACAGCACCCTTGGATGGAGAATGATTGCCATTTCGCCGATATCCTCCTCCCGGTTAACACCAAACTCGAGGAAGAGGATATATCCGCCGACACCTTTAGCGGCCAATTTCATACGGTCATGTATGAGGACCGATGCATAACTCCCAAAGGAGAGTCCAAGACTGACTACGAGATAGTCTGTATGATAGCCGAAAGATTGGGGCTGTTTAAAGAGTATACCAAGGGTAGGTCTTTCGATGACTGGATTAGATTTGGATATGATCATTCAGAAATAACCTCTATGATTAGCTTCGAGGAACTCAAAGAAAAGAAATACTATGTTGTACCAACTGACCCGGAGTGGAAGAAATACAAGCCTGGTTTGAGGGGCTTCTATGAAGACCCTGAGAATAATCGTCTGACAACACCAAGCGGTAAGTTAGAGTACTACTCTCAAGCTCTGGCAGAGCATTTCCCCGATGACAATGAGAGACCGCCGGTTCCCCACTGGATTGAAAAAGGAGAGAGTCATGATGAACGACTGTCCAGTGAGAGAGCTAAGAAATACCCACTGCTCATCATGTCCAACCATGGCCGATGGCGTATCCACGCCAATCTCGACGACATAAGTTGGTTCCATGAAATTGTAACCTGCAAGGTCAAGGGTCCCGATGGATACCATTATGAGCCTATCTGGATTAATCCGGCGGACGCTACCAAGAAAGGTATCGCTAATGGTGATATAGTCAGGGTGTTCAACGAGAGGGGCAGCGTTCTCGCCGGTGCCTACGTCACGGAGAGGATGATGCCTAGTGTGGTATACATTGATCACGGTGCCAGATACGACCCAATAGTTATAGGTGAACTCGATAGAGGTGGTGCTATTAATACCATTTCCCCACATAACGGGACTTCTAAAAACTGCTGGGGGATGGCAACCAGCGGTTACCTAGTGGGGATAGAGCGGATTAACTTGGGAGAATTGAGGACCAAGTATCCTGAAGCCTTTAATAAACCCTATGATAACGCTACCGGGCAGGTAATTGAGCGGGTGATGGCCTGAATATAAACGTCTATTCGAAAAGCTTATTCACACCCAATAACCGAACTTTTCCACCAACCAACTGTATGGGGTTATTACCAATTTAGTCGATATTTGAATAACAATATTACGAGACGTTAGATAACCAGAAAAAGGTTCCTTTTTTTATTTTACAATATTACACTCAATAATTTGGTTAATACACATCTTATCAAGCTTGTATTTATATGTGAATATCATCATTAAATGGAGAAAATCATCAAGGTTGACAGGGGAGTAGATGAGGTGGTAAACTTTAGAAATTTTAATATTTGAAAAGGTTATTTCAAAAATCATGTATAAGAGTACAAAAACCGTATTGAAAGCGTTAGACATTCTAGAAACATTCTTACAAAATGACGGGCCACTCAACCTCTCTGACATATCACATACCACAAAAATTAATCCGGCTACTACTTACAGGTTAACATCAACTCTACTGAAGAGAGGATATCTATCGCAAGGAAGAAACAAAGGTAAGTATTCTCTAGGATTGAGACTAATGGACTTCAACTACGCCATCCGTCGGAACTTGAAGTTCATTGATTTTGCTTATATATCTTTAAGTAAACTCCGTCGGGAAGTTAACGAGTCAGTCTACCTCGCAATTAAGGATGGTGATGAATCAATTGTCATGGAGGAAATTGGGGTAGATGACGAACTGAGAATTAACTCCCCCATCGGTAAAAGACTAAAACTTCATTGTACAGCTGGGGGAAAGATATTCCTGGCAAGTCTTTCTGATGAAGAAAGGGCAGATTATTTTAGCCGAAATCCCCTCCAACCTTTTACCAAAAACACAATCACCGATATTGCTCAACTTGAAAAGGAACTCAAAACTGTCAAAATGGAAGGCGTCGCATTCGATAGAGAGGAATATCGCATGGGAATTTGGGCAGTTGCTGCTCCAGTTTATGATACCGGTCGTAACGTTATTGCCATCACCGGTTTACTAGTATTACGCTCTCATGTCACCGAAGAAAATACGCAGAAATACGGCACGGCTATAAGGAGTTGCGCTGGTGAGATATCCCAGATAGTTACGCGCATCATGTAAGATGAAGGTTGATTTTTCATATACGAATAGGCTTATTATCCGGAGGAGAAAGATATGTTAGAGGAACAGAATCGAGACACCATCTGTGAACCCGCCCGAGATATTGATATCTGCTATCAGGCAGATGTTGTAGTGGTAGGTGGCGGTCCGGGTGGTCATTCGGCAGCGATAGCCGCGGCGCGGAATGGGGCAAAAACAATATTACTAGAGAGATACGGGCATCTTGGTGGAATGGCAACCGGCGGTATCGTTATCCAGATTCCTCACATGAGCGATGGCGGTACCGAGCCGATAATCGCCGGCCTTGCCCTGGAGTGGCTTGAAAGACTGGATAAAGTAGGTGGTACACTACGACCTAGTATGCAAGACATAGGTTCGGATGATGCTGAGTTAGTATCCAGATGGCGACGTTTCATGGGTAATGTGATCAACGGGCGTATTGAGCATACCGCCTGGGTGGACCCCGAGTTGTTGAAATGCATCCTCAATGATATGACAGAGGATGCAGGCGTCAAACTTCTTCTCCATTCCTGGGGGACCCGGGTGCTGGTGGAGGATGGTAAAGTTAAGGGGGTTTTCTTTGAAAGTAAATCAGGACGCCAGGCCATACTCGGAGAAGTGATTATCGATGGTACCGGCGATGGTGATTTACTACCCTCGGCAGGGGCTGATTTTGATAGTGTATGGGATTCCACGTCACGAAGTTCCATGCTGGCCTTAGTTTTTCGACTCGGTAATTGTGATTACCAGAAACTCTGCGATTACCGGGAAGGTGACCCCGACCAATACCAGCAGCTGATGAAAGGACTCGCTGAATATGCCGGTACGCGCTTATTACCTCTGCCTTCACCGCGAAATGATGTGATGTGGGTTAATAACTGGATACCAGGACTGGATTGCACCAGCGTAGAGGACCTCACCACACTTGAAGTCAAGATGCGCAAAATAATGAGAAAAGGACACAAGTTTCTCAAGGAGAACGTACCCACTTTCGAAAACAGCTTCATCATCGATACTGCTCCCCAGACTGGAACCCGCGGTGCACGCCGCCTCGTTGGAGAATACGTAATAACCGAAGAAGATTTTAAGACTTCCAAGAAGTTCGAAGATACAATTGCGGTATTCCCACGACTCGGCAGGCCGGGAAGTATTGAGACTCCCAGGCATGTCTATATTCCCTACCGGGCGCTTGTCCCGGTAAAAACAGAAGGCTTACTGGTTGCTGGTCGAAGCTTCGCTTCAGACCAGATGGCCAATAATATGGCTAACCTGATCCCGCATTGTATCGCCATAGGTCAGGCTGCTGGCACAGCTGCGTCCATCGCCATAAATGAGGGTATAAGCCTTCGTAAAGTGGATTACCATACCTTACAAAAAAAATTACTGGAGCAGGGAGTCACCTTACCGGGAGTGATTTTGACCGAGATCAAATGAACTAGACTTCAGATCATAATTTAAAATTCTGATAAGGAGGTGATTATCTGAAGAAGAGGAATCTTGTAAGCTAATTAAGTTATAAATGATTCTAATCAAGGAGGGCAAAATGAAGAAATTATTGTTGATATTCACCATGTTACTTATTGTGTTTGCCATGATTCTTTCGGCTTGTGCCGGGCCAGAGGAGGAAACGACTATACCACCAACTACAGCCCCTACTACAACGCCTACTACGGCACCAACCACCACTCCTCCAACCACCGCACCGCCGACTACATCACCAACAGCACCACCCACGACTACAGAACCTGAGCCAGACATGTATGGTGGTATTTTCAAGCAGGCATTAACAGTAGGACCAGCTACACCCTTAGGTTACCCGCCTGAGTCTGCTCCTGACGCCTATTCTCTTGCCGCGCACTCTCTGGAACGACTGATACGCGTGAAAACTGACGGCACCATCGAACCCAAGTTGGCCACTTCCTGGGATGTCGACAAGGAAAATCTGACAATGACCTTTTACCTGAGACAGGGAGTCAAATTCCACGACGGCACGGATTTTAACGCACAGGCGGTTAAATGGAACTTCGACCTCGCTATAGAGGCGGGTAAAGCGTCCGATTGGGATTCAGTGGAAGTGGTTGATGATTTCACTATTCGCATTAATCTAAATAAATTTACCAACACTACACTTACAGGTCTTGCGGGTGGAGCTTTCCAGGTAATATCCCCGACGGCTGTTGAGCAGAATGGCCTTGACTGGGCAAGAAACAATCCCATCGGCACTGGCCCCTTCAAATTCGTTGAATACGAACGCGATGCGAGGTTGGTATTCGAGAGAAATGATGATTACTGGGAAGAGGGTAAACCTTACCTTGATGGACTAGAATATGTGGTTATTGCCGATGCCACTGTTCGAAAAATAGCCTTCCAGCAGGGTGAATTACACCGGTTAACGGCCACGGGTATTGATGCCCAAGAATTACAGTCCCAGGGATACGATGTTAATATCCAGACCGGAGGTACCTTGGTACTTGTCCCGGACAGCAATAACCCTGACTCGCCATTCGCTGATATTTTGGTACGCCAAGCAGTATCATATGCTATCGACCGCGAAGCACTGGCGGAGGGTTTGGGATTCGGGTTCGCCAGACCCGCCTATCAGCTTTTCCCGGGCTTTGAGGTATCCCATATTCCTGACCTTGATATACATGAATATAATCCGGATAAAGCCAGGGAGCTTCTTACCTTAGCCGGATATGAAGGAGGATTCACGACCACGATACACACATTTACCCGTATTGTCCCGCGTGACTACATCACTGCCATTGCCGCAATGCTCAATGAAGTTGGAATCATAACAGAACCTGATTTTCCTGAAGCTGGTAAGTACACAGAATACCGTTTTGGTGGCTGGAGTAACGCAATGCTAGGGCACGGCTTAGCCGCATTCGATAACCTTAACACTACTTGGGACTTCTATTTCGGAGGAATAGCCTTCCCCAGTCTTTATAAATCGGACGCCTTTAGAGCTGCTGCCGACGCTGCGCTTGCTTCAGAGACGATTGACCCGGCACTAGTCCAGCAAGTAATCCAAATTATACACGACGAAGTGATGGTTATCCCCTACTTGGAGGAAGTCGTAGTCACTTTTTACCAGGATGGTGTCCATGATCCGGGTATTGAAGACTACATGGCCACGACGTTTATATCAGATTTAGCCTGGCTAGAACCAGAGCAACGGTAACGATAAATGCCCTCTGTCCCGGTGAACACTCACCGGGACAGAGGGCCTCGCCAAAAAAACTTAAAGCATTTTTAGAACCAACAACAGACTATTATATTAAAATAATATATATATAATGATCGATGTATTGAATAGAAGCTGTTAGGTTACGGTGAATAAAGTATATACTTGAAATGTGAATCTAACACAGTACTCACTCTAATAATTACTTAATTATGAAAACGTACATAATACGCCGCGTCCTTCAAATGATCATTGTCCTCTTATTAGTAACGATAATAGTCTTCTTTGTAGTAAGATTTTTACCCGGTGACCCTATACTCATGTACCTGACTTCTGAAGACCTTGAGGAAATTACTCAAGAACAGGTGGATATTATCAGGCATGACCTCGGCCTGGACCGGAATCTTTTTATTCAATATTTCGATTGGCTAGGTAATGCATTCACAGGGGACCTAGGAAACTCGATTATTCACCGTGGTGCAGTTATTGATGACATAAAAAGACGATTGCCTATTACTCTTCATCTCGGAGTCTTAGCTTTTGTAATAAGCATAATCATCGGAATACCCATGGGTATCGCAACTGCTGTGAGGCGTGGCTCCTGGATTGATATATTTCTAACCAGCCTCGGAAATCTCGGTGTTACTGTACCTATATTCTGGCTAGGTATTCTGCTTATCTATTTCTTTGGTTTGAAACTCGACCTTCTTCCCATATATGGTTATCCTTCACCATTCGAAGACTTCTGGGGAAACCTTCGGCACATTATCATGCCTGTTTTTTGTCTTTCGGTACCGGCTGTTGCCTCAGCGGTACGGTTGACACGTTCTAGCATGCTTGAAGTGCTGCAACAGGATTATATACGGACTGCTTGGTCTAAAGGATTGAGAGAAAGGGCAGTAATTACGAAACACGCACTGAAAAACGGCCTAATACCGGTGATTACCCTAAAGGGAATTACACTGGCAAATATTGTCGGCGGTTCGGTTCTAATCGAGACCGTTTTTAGTATTCCAGGGATGGGTAGACTGGCAGTCGAAGGGCTCTTTTCAAAGGATTATGCGGTTGTCCAAGGAGTAATGCTAATTACAGGTATAGTGACGCTCGGAGTCAACCTGCTGATAGACCTTTCCTACAGCTGGCTTGATCCCCGGGTACGGTATGGATAATGGGAGATAGTGAATATGCCTGATGTCGTTCAGTATGACCAAAAATTTTTGGAAAATCCCCCGCGAATTAATGAGCTTCGCCGATTTTTAAGGGTTTTCTTAAACCGCCCTCTGGTTGTCTTCGGTGTATTGGTTATACTGCTGTTGTTTATCTGTGCCGCATTTCCACAGTGGATAGCCCCCTACGATCCTGTTAAACAAGATCTTAGAAGCGTATTACTTCAACCAAGTAGCGAGCATCTCTTGGGTACGGATGGGTTGGGTAGAGATCTATTTAGCCGCATAATTTACGGAGCACGAACAGCTGTTATCGTTGGTATCATTGCCCTCGGTATCGCCGCGGTCATAGGTATGGTGCTGGGACTGACCGCCGGATATTTCGGCGGGATAACTTTCACGATTATTATGCGCTTTATCGATGCTTTGATGGCTTTTCCACCCTTTATATTAGCTCTCACTATCGCCGCTTTGCTCGGGAGTGGGGTTAAGATGGTTATTATTGCTCTAGGAGTCGGCATGATGCCAGGTTATGCCAGAGTTATGTGTGGGCAGTCACTTTCTATCCGAGAAAATGACTATATACTAGCAGCGAAGTCCCTGGGGGCAAGTAATAGACGTATCATGTTTCGTCATTTACTACCAAACGCCTTCCCGCCGATGATTGTTTTAATGACGATGATGATCGGTATGACCATCCTGGCTGAAGCAGGGCTGAGTTTCCTTGGAATCGGGATAAAAGAGCCTACGATTGCCTGGGGTAGTCTGGTAAACGACGGTTACAAATACCTACTTACTCACCCCCTGCTTTCCACTGGTCCAGGCGTAGCGATTATCCTTGTAGTCTTTGCTTTTAACATGGTAGGGGACGGTATCCGTGATGCAATAGATCCCAGGTTAAGGGGTCTTTTATAGTGAGGACTGGATTATGACAGAACTACTAAAAGTCAACAAACTGGCAACTTATTTCAACACCGAAAGCGGGTT
>DUFB01000041.1 GCA_011192005.1 Dehalococcoidia bacterium | reverse complement strand
GGCTCGACGCATTTTCTCTCGCGGTAAACGGTGGAAAAATGGGCGCTCTCCATGTCGCTGCCGATATCGTCCGTCTCGAATTTGGTATTGGATGGCAGGATGATATCGGCAAAGAGGCAGTCATTTTCCATCCAGGGGTGCTGGGCGACCATGCACTCAATCGACGGATGGCGGTACCCATCCACGTTCCGGTTGCTGTCATTCCAGCAGGTCAGCAGGCAGGGCGTGTCCGTCCATATCATGTGTATCGGATTGCAGCCCGGAGCCGGGTAAACGTATTTCTTGAACTGGTCCGTCCTGTCCGACATCTGCTCCGAGCTACCGTAAATTTCGAAGTGACCGTCCAGGATAGCATCGTGAATCATGGGCTTGGGAATGATCTGTTTCTGCATGTTAGGTCCGGGATGATAGCCGTGATACGCGGCATTCACCGATGGCCTCACCAGAGCCTTGCCGGCCAGCGGAGGAACCTCATGTCCCACGCCTCGCGCACCGAAGAACGACCCGCCTACCCAGGTAAGCTGGTGAGTCCCCGGCTTGCCCAGTCCCTGCATCGCCAGCAGGAGCACTTCCAGCCGGGCCGGTTCGGTTGAATAAGACCCTCTGATGTAGGGTCCGCCGAAGCCGTGCGCCACGGTGGTGGTCTTGGATGCCCATTCCTTGGCCAGGGCTTTGATTATCCGGGACGGTACGCCGCATAGCTCGGAAGCCCACTTGAGAGTCTTGGGAATGCCGTCTTCTTTGCCCAACACATAATCTTCGAACTTATCGAAGCCGTAGGTGTGGGTAGCTACATATTCTTTATCATAGGTACCGTTGGTAATCCACTGGTAGGCGATAGCCAGCTGCATCGCGGCGTCGGTATTGGGTAGCACAGGAATCCATTTATCGGCGTGGACAGCCGCTCCGTAGTTGAGGTCGGGGCAGATGTATATCTGTTTTATTCCCAGCTCGGTAAACCAGTAGGAATATCGACTCGGCATCTGTCCCGTCCAGAAGCCCCAGGGCGTGGTTTCCTGGTCACATCCTTGGCAGATTATCATGTCGGTATGCTCGGCCATATCCGGGAAGATATTGGTGAGATAAGATGTGTACATACCGACCGGTTCGCAGCCCCAGGCATGTTTGGCTCCCCAGTACCAGCCTTCCCAGCTGTCGGGATTCCTTATCTGCTGGGTAAAACCTCCCAGGAGCTCAAGAAGCTTGTTATTACAGCCGTGCGTGGAGTGTATTACCTTGGTCTCGCCGTGTCCGTCCGCCTGCAGCAGCACCGAATGCGAGCCGTATTGCTTGATTATCCTCTTGAGCTCACTGGCTACCAGGTCGGTTGCTTCGTCCCATGAAATCCTGACGTACTTGCTGATTCCCCGGTTCTGGGGGTTTCTCTCGCCGTTGGGGTCCCAGTCAACTCTCTTCAGGGGATATAAAATGCGGTTGGGTGAAAAGACACGCTTTTTATATGCCATGCCGTGAGGAGGTACCATGGACTTCATCGGCGGGACAAAAGTCTTACCGCGGGCTTCTATTTCCCACGGTTGCCATTCCTCGGGTTTGTATTTCCAGTCATAGTGGAATGGCCTGATTCTGATTATTTTACCGTCTTTCACATCGACCGCCGCCATGTTTGAGTTATCACCGAAGCTGCTCAAACCGGTACCCTTGATCAGTGTCTTCCCTATCGTTTTTGAATTCTCTTTTTGAGCCATATTCACCTCTGCGTCAGTAAAATTAGTGTCCTATGGAAATATACAGTGTTAAACTAATATACTCCTCTCTTTTAGTCGATGTCAAACTTTTTTCATCCGTATTATGCCAAGGTATATATCGGTTTCGGTTTTTACTTTTATCTCCTGTGGTTGATAACCCTTAGAATCTATTTTTATCACATAATCCATGTCTTTCTCAAGTTTTTCAAACTCAAAATCACCGAAAAAATCCGTTTCAGCTGTCATCTTTTCACCGTTACCCGTGAGAGAGACTCGAGCACCGCGGGCGCATTCCTCCGTATCTCCGAATATCACCATACCGCTGATAAATATTTTGGGGAGATTGACATAAACGACTTTTTCCTTAAGTCTGGATTCGGAATTCAGCGACTCCGTGCTGCCCGAGGCGAGAAGCTTCGATACTTCGCTGGCAGGATCATCGAAATCACCGAAAGCAAGGGCGCCGGTAGGGCACATCTCGACGCAGCGGGGCTCTTTCCAGCCTGCATCCAGTAAATGAGCGCAAAGCGTACATTTTTGTGGTATATTTTTTTCTTCGTTCCAGTAAATAACACCGTAGGGACATGAGGCAACAATCTGTCTCTGTCCGGCCGCTTTTTCCGGGTCGATGATGATAATGCCATCTTCACGACGGTATACGGCCTCATTCTCGGCTGATATCACGCACGGTGCGTCTTCGCAGTGCTGGCAGGGCACCGGAATATAAGCGAGTTTTACTTTCGGATATTGTCCCCGTTCTTTCTCGACTATATTCATCCAGAATTGCCCGGTCATCGGCTGGGCGGCGGAATAACCGGGAAAATCATGTCCGCAGTGCTCGTCCTTGCAGGCTAAAAAACAGTTATAACACCCGCAGCATTTATTTACGTCTATTACCAATCCATAGCGGGGCATTATGAAGTACCTTTCCATCTGGCTATTTCTACCAGGCAGGTGTTGCTGGCCATCCCCGGGACGTTCCTGGATATCATCCGGGCAGGTGTCAGCAGGTTAACACACCCCCCCTTGTCGATGCTTTCCGGATTTCCCGGTTCCAGCGGGTCGTACTTGGCTGACGATTGAAAAGAATGGACCACTCCCGGTCTGACCCTCTCGGTAAGCCGGGCGATGCCCAGCACGGCACCGCGGTCGTTATACATCTTGACGATATCATCGTGTTTGATACTGCGGGCCTGGGCATCAGAAGGATGTATCCGCATCGGCCACCAGGCGTAGCCGTCTTTGATAATACGGTTTCCCGGGATTTCGTCCAGCCAGGGCGATTTATTTTCGTGGTGAGTGTGGAAGGAATATCTTAGATGCGATGATATGAGCTGAAGCGGATATTTTTCCGCCAGTTCCGAGTCATATCCCTCCCAGCTCGGTATGTATCTGGCCAGCGGCGGTCTTTCTTCGTCGTCGGGGAAATGCTGCTGGAGGCTCTGAGAAACGAACTCTATCTTGCCGCTGTAAGTTCCCAGTCCTTTCTTCCCGAACCGGGGATTGGTGGGGTCGGGTACGTCGCAGGGACGTCCTTCGTAGTACCATCGATTGGACACGGTGGGTTTGTAGTCTTCGCCAGGAGGCGGCACCACGTAATAACCCCTCTCTTTGAAATCCATGTAGGACATAATCTTCGGCATCGAGGAAATTTCGTATATTTTCTTTATCCAGTCTTCCTCGCCATTGCCCTCGGTGTATTCTTCTTTAAAACCGAGCCTGTCGGCCAGTTCGGTATAGATGTCGTAATCGGATCTCGATTCCCACAGCGGTTCGATACACTTTTTCTGGTAAACGACGATTCTATGGTTGTGTCCTATCGCGGCCGCGCCATAACCCCCCGGCGCTGCCCACTCGGAGATATCGCTGCGCTCGAAGTTGGTGCAGGCGGGTAGGATAATATCGGCGAAGGGGGTTTCGCTCTGCCACCAGCAGTCCTGGTTGACCGCGAACTCGAGATTGGGGCTCTGGTACATCTTCACAAACCTGCTGGTATCCGTCATCGTGGAGATATAGGAGCCGCCGTGGCGGTAAAGCATCCTGATATCGGCGCCATTGGTACCTTTTTCGGGGCAGGTATACGGTTTAAACTGCTGCTCGATTGACTCGCCGCAGAAACCCTCTCCTATCCAGCTGACCGGCGGGTTCGTCACGGACTCTGGCAGGAGCAAGCGATAATCACGTTGGGTGACGCTGTTGGCCGCTGCTTTTTTAGCGACCAGTCCGAAGGTGTCCCACCCGACGGACGAGTATCCCGGGAACTGAAAGGATAAATCAACCGGCGGACCCATGCTGGCGCTGCCCCAGACATTGACGCCGGGCTTGCCCAGTCCCTGCATGGCGATGAGGTACACCATGAGTCGGGTCCATTCGGTAGCGTAAGCCTGCCGACAGGCCCCGCCGACGCCATACATGGCGCCGCAGCCCAGCATCGTGCGTTTGGATGCCCATTCCCGGGCCAACGCCGTGATATCGTGTGCCGGGACACCGGTTATCTCGGCCGCCCATCCCGGCGTCCGGGGTGTGCCGTCTTTCTCGCCCAGTATCTGCTTCTTGAACTCATCAAAACCCACAGTGCGGTTTTCCACGAACCACTTGTCGTAGGTACCCTCTTTTATCCAGATGTAGGCAATAGCCTCGGCCATGGCGGCATCGGTGCTGGGTCGGGGTGCCAGCCACTTATCGCCCAGTGTTGCCGCGGTGTAGTTGCACCAGGGGTCGATGAATATCATCTTGATGCCCAGCTCTCTCAGCCACATTCGCCAGATAACCGATTCCTGCCCGCAGTAGTTACCAGCCGTGGCGTGAGGGTCGTTCGCCCAGAAGACCATCATCTCGGCGTTTTTCAAGGCGTCCTGGAGCATATCGACGTTATCGGTAACACCGAGTTTCCAGTGATAACCCCAGGCGTGTACCGCCCCCCAGAGCCAGCCCTCCCAGCTATCGCAATTGTCGAAGAGGGTAGTGTATCCGAGCATATTGAAGAACCGCCCGAAGGGTCCCATCTTGTAGAAGAGAAGTCCCCAGTTATGGTGGGAGGAAGTGCTGGCCGTGATGGCGGCGGGACCATACGTATCTCTGATACGCTTTATCTCACCGGCAACGGTATCCAGGGCTTCGTCCCAGCTGATGCGTTCGTAGCCTGACTTGCCTCTGTTCTGCGGATTTCTCTCGCCGTGGGGATTAAAATCCACCCTCTTCTGCGGATATCTGATTCTTTTATCAGAGTATATCCTGCTTCTTTCGGGAACGACATAGGGATTGAGGGCGACCTTGCGAAAGGGCGAGAATTTTTTTCCTCTGGCATCGATTGTCCACGAAGGAGCGTCGCTCTCGTTGAAGACGATAGGGCGGATACGCGTTATCACACCGTCCTTAACATGGACGAAGACGGCGCCACCCACGGTGCATTGCGTTAGTATTTGTTCTGACATGGAGATTTTAGTCCAAATCTATCCGGCTAATACTCTATCGAATCTTAATCCCGAGGCCCAATCGTATGGCCGGTTGAAAGCCTCGGGGTATTGCTTTCTCAGTTCATCTATGTTAATCCGTTCCACCTCGACCAGGAATCCGCTGACAACCATCCCGGCCGCATTCCGCGATGACCATTTATAGGGTGTGATGGTATTAATGGCGCCGCCTCTGTCCAGTTCGCCGGGCACTATGGGGTCGTACCGTGCGCCGTGCTCGACGTAAGCCACTCCAGGTCTGATTCTCTCGGTAACGTATGCCCCTACCAGGACACCGCCCCTCTCGTTGTATATCTTTACGATATCGCCATGTTTGATGCTCCTTTTCTCAGCCTCGGATGGATGCAACCAGACCGGCTCGTATAGATACCCGTCAGCCCCCCGGATTTTGCAGGTCTCGATTTCCTTGAACCAGTTCACGTCATCGAGATTGGCGTGCACCCGCCAGCGGGGGTGGTTGGACTGGCAGAGCAGGGGGTATTTCCTGGCTCGGGGAAGATCCAGGCTTTCCTGGTGCGACTCGCCGTAGGGTATCCAGTGCGGCACGGGCGGTCTCTCGTCATCATCGGGGAAGTTATCCGCCAACCTCTGCGAGTAGAACTCCAGCTTGCCGGAAGGAGTCGGCAGGGGATTCTTCTCCGGGTCTTTATAGAATTCGTACATTCCCGCGGGATGTTTTTCCCAGTCGGGGTCGGTTGGGACGACGTAGTACTGCTTTTCCTTGAATTCTTCCCAGCTACAGAGACCTGCCTGGGGTACTCCCGACTCGTCGAAGCCGTACTTTATCCAGTCCTGAATTGACTTGCCCCGTGTATATTTATCAAGCATGCCCAGCTTCTCAGCGATAAGACACACTATCTCGTATTCGCTCTTGGACTCGCCAATGGGCTCGATGCACTTGTTCTCCAGGAAAATACTCTCGAACTGGTCACCGGTGGTGCCTTCCCCGATGTCCGCTGTCTCGTACTTGGTATTTGACGGCAGGATAATATCGGCAAAGAGGCAATCGTTTTCCATCCAGGGGTGCTGGGCCAAGATGAACTCGATAGACTCGTGGCGGTAAGCCCTTACGTGACTGTTCCCGTCGTTCCAGCAGGTCGTCAGGCAGGGGCAGTCGGTCCATATCATGTGCACCGGCGAGCAGCCCGGCACGGGGTAAATGTATTTCTTAAACTGGTCTTCAGTCGGCAGTATCTGGTAGCCGCTGCCGTATATCGTGAACTCACCCTTCAGGATTGCTTCGTGCACCAGGCATTTCGGAATAACCTGCTTCGGCATCGGCGCGAAATTATCGTAGCCGCGTACCGCCTTGGAAATATCCGGCTCGACCATGCCCCAGGGACGGTGTTTGAAACAGCGCTTTTGCAGGACCGCCGAGGCGAAAAACGCCCCCTCAATGACGGCGTGCATATGGACTCCCGGCTTGCCCAGTCCCTGCATCCCCAGCAAGATAACTTCGAGTCGTGCCGGTTCGTGGGAGTATTGACCCCTGATATAGGGTCCTCCCAGGCCATGTGCCGTCGAGGTGGCTTTGGAAGCCCATTCCCGGGCCAGGGCTTTGATAATCCGGGACGGTACCCCGGTGATTTTCGATGCCCAGATGGGCGTCTTGGGAATACCGTCTTCCTTGCCCAGAACGTAGTCGCTGAATTTATCGAAGCCCACCGTGTGCGTGGCTATGTACTCTTTATCGTAAAGGTCATTGATAATCCAGTAATGGGCTATGGCCAGGTGCAGGGCGGCGTCGGTATTGGGGAGGATGGGTATCCACTTGTCGGCGTGTACGGCGGCACCGTAGTTAAGGTCGGGGCACACGAATATTTGCTTGATACCGAGCTCCGTGAACCAGTAGAACCACCGACTGGCAATCTGTCCCGCCGCGAATCCCCACGGTGTTGTTTCCGGGTCGCAACCCCAGCAGAGTATCATCTCGGTATGCTTGGCTATGTCCGGGATGATATTTGCGTTGTAAGGCCATTGCAGGCCGACCGGCTCGCAGCCCCAGACATGCTTGGCGCCGAAATACCAGCCTTCCCAGCTGTCCGGGTTGCGTACCTGGAAAGTAAATCCTCCCATCAACTCTAAAAGACGGCAGCCGCAGCCGTGGGTGGCATGCACCGCCTTCGACTCGCCATGCCCGTCGGCCTGACCGAGTATGGCGTAAAGGCCGTATTTTTTATGTATCCTCTTTATCTCGCTGGCGACGATGTCCGTGGCTTCGTCCCATGAAATCCTGACGTAGCCGCTCTTGCCCCGGTTCTGGGGATTTCTTTCACCGTCAGGATCCCAATCGACTCTCTTCAGAGGGTACAATATGCGGTTCGGAGAATAGATGCGTTTTTTGTATCCCAGTCCGAAGGGGGCAATCAGGGATTTCATCGGTACGTTAAAGGTCTGGCCGCGTGCTTCTATCTTCCAGGCATTGAATTCTTCAGGCTTGTATTTCCAGTCGTAGCGGAATTGTCTGGTCCTGATTATCTTGTTGTCTTTAACGTCGATTAGTGCCAGGTGTGAGTGCTTGCTCCCCGAGGAGAGGTCAGTGCTCTTGATATAGGTTGTCCCGTTTACATCTGGTTTGGTATCTGGTGTCATGCGTTATTTCCTTGATAAATTCACTCGTCTAT
>DUFB01000040.1 GCA_011192005.1 Dehalococcoidia bacterium | reverse complement strand
GTTGGTGCTGAAGTCGGTGCTGAGGTCGGTGCTGAAGTCGGTGCTGAGGTCGGTGCGGTCGTCGGTGGTTTGGTTGTTTCTTCTGGTTCCCCGCAGCTACCCAGAAGAAGTCCGGCGACGACAACAAGGGATAAGGTAATCAACAAATACTTCTTCATTCCGTCACTTTTCCTCCTTTATAAATGTTGTTGAAGAGTTACCTCTTGTAATCAAGTCATAACTCACCTCCTTTAATCGAGGACACTAAATTATATGCATTTTAATGCGTTCTGTTGCGGATTTCAACTATTTTTTGTAAATTGCCTGATTTTTTGCAAGATGATGTAACGCTTTTATTATTGGACAATCAAAATTGCACAACAATGGCTAACGAATGATACACCCTGCCTGGGCCATTGTCAAGCTGGTTTAATTCTGAAGGAGCCAGAATGACCCGTATTGTGAATTAAGAGGCAGGCAGGCGGATTGCTCAAAACCGCACAAGAACTTATTTGATTCAGCATAACTCTATTACAGAATCGAGTAGTGATGTTTTTTCTGACTCTTTGACAGGTTACAGCATTAGTGTTAATCTACTGCCAGTTGAATTTCACACTGGTAATGCTTACGGAGGGGGAATACAGATGGTTCGTCTGGAGACTATGAGCGAAGCGGAGAGAGTAATTACACAGAGGATGGCGCAGATTTGCCCATCATTTGAGACCTGGCCTTGTGTTAACGGGCCGCCCCTGAGCCAGAGACGCGTGGCTATTATCACCACAGCCGGACTTCATACCCGTAATGACCGGCCTTTCCAGCTGGTCCAGGACGATTACTACCGCGTTATCCCGGGCGATGTCCGGGCTAATGACCTTGTGATGTCCCATCTTTCGGCTGGTATGGATCGTACCGGATACCAACGGGATTGGAATGTCGTTTTTCCCCTCGACCGGCTCCGCGAGCTGGTTAAGGAAGGGATTATCGGCAGCGTGGCCGATTTTCACTATTCCTACAATAGCAGCCGTGCCAAGGAGGATTCCACGGATCCAATAAGAGAGGTTGCCGGCTTTCTGAAAAAGGACAAGGTAGATGCTGTCTTGCTTTTTCCATCGTGACCGGGCTGCACGCGCGCCGTGGGCGTGCTGGGACATTTTATCGAGGAAGAAGGTTTACCTACCGCCGGCATCAGTCTTATCCGGATGCACACGGAAATTATCAGGCCGCCGCGTGCATTGTGGGTACCTTTCGAGCTGGGACGTCCCCTGGGTCCTCCCGACAATGCTGCCTTCCAGAGACGGGTATTGCTGGCCCTTTTGAGGATGTTTGAGGCACCTGATGGCCCACGTCTGGAGGACTTTCCGGAGGACGAGCCGGAGACCGATGCGATAACGGTGCTGGCCTGCCCGGTTGATTTTTCCCAGACCACGGTAGAGGATGAAGAGACCGACCAGCTGAAGGTGGCATTCCGCAGGGAGATTGCGGCCATGCGCCCCTGGTACGACGTAGCCGTGGCTAGACGTCAGCGTACCACCGTGGGAGTCAGCGGCATTGGTCTGGAGGGGCTGGGCGATTTTATCTATGCCTTTATCGGAGGTACGGAACCGGACAATCCTCGCGATGATATACCACTGGCATATACGTTGAAATTTGCCGTTGAAGATCTGCAGTCCTATTATATCGAAGGGGTTACGGCGCAGCCGGGTCAGGAGGGCGCCCCGAGCAAGGTGCTTACCGACTGGTTCTGGGGTGAAACGGTGGCGAGTAAAGTGCTCCTGGCGTTGAAGAAAGTCTGCGAGGCAAGTAAAGACGAGGTGATGAGTCAGATGGGCGCTCATTTCCTCGTCCCGATGGAGGTCGTTCGCCGGCAGGAAAGTGGTACGGACAGTCACCAGGATGGTTAGAGCACTTCCTCCCCAACCGATATACCTTATCCTGTAGCCTGTTTATTAGCTCCCGAATTCCCTGGCAAGTTCTTCAAATATTCTTTTACGTCGCGCCAGGAACTTCTCCCTAGTGTCATCTGTGTATGCCGGTAGCACCCATTCCATTTTCTCCAGGTTCTGGGTTATCTCGGGTATCTGGTCATACGGTATGGAGAAAAGAAGCAGTCCTTCAGGGTAGACCCTCCTTCCTTTCAGGCCAAGGGTCAGCCCGGTGGTGATATAGTTGATTTTGCCACTCAGGTACGGGTAGGCGAAAAGGTAGGCGCAGGCACCGCCCGAAGTTGCCCTACTCGACCATAATTCGCCGGTTGAATAGCTCGAGGCTCTGAGCAAGATTTCCGCCTGGTTTACTGTGGCCACGAGAAACAGGAGGTCGGGCTCGAAGGTTATCTGTTCCAACGGAGCAAAAAGGACAAACTTTATATTACCCGGGGGCATTTTCGGCGCATTTGCGACCAGCCGTTCGTTAACCCGCGCCTCCTGGTAGATGCCCCATTTTACTCCCAGTTCGCCGCCGCCCGCGTGTGGCCTGGGTTCCAGCATTCCCAGTATCATGGCACCGGCGCAGTCCTCATTATCTTTATTAATGTAAAACGCGGTTTTTCTTTTCTGGGCCTCATCAATCATCTCGCATAAAGCCATGGTAGTGTCCAACTGCTCTATTCCTTGCGGGCTGACAGACAGGAACTTGACACCCACGGGTGGTCTCTCGAAGTTGAATTTCCGATAAATAGACAGGTCAGTTTGAAGCGGTTTCATTATTACCTCCTAAAAAAGTGGATAACACCGGGCACTAATCATCTCCGTTTATTACGGGGTTATATTAATGTTTCTCGATTCATACCTAATCTAGTCTTTACAGAATCCGGTTGTCAATTTATCCGACCTGTATATTCGTGATGACTTTTCTGCCTGCCATGACTATATATAATTTTTAGTGCTTGACATTTTGGAGTAAAGGCAGTAATATTATAATGAACATATGTTCATAATACATGTATATTTATATATTAAAGTATGAACATAAGTTCATAATATTTACAAGAGGATTGGTAAATTGAGTCGACAACCACTATGGCGACGTGTAGATTTTTTACCTAACATAACCTCCTTTAAGCCTGCCGGTGTACCTCTGGCACAGCTACAGGAAATAAGGATTTCCATTGAGGAAGTAGAGGCGGTTCGTCTTAAAGACCTGGAGGGACTGGAACAGGAAGAATGCGCCGGTAAGATGAATGTATCACGCTCTACATTTGCGCGAATATTACTCTCGGCGCGGCAGAAAATGGCTGACGCCTTAATTAACGGAAAGGCAATCAGGATTGAAGGCGGCAACTATGAACTAACCAAACGCAGTTTCCGCTGTGGCAACGGTCACGAGTGGGATGTGCCTTTCGAGGTTATGATAAAAAAACCACCGGAGCTTTGCCCTACATGTAACACAGCTAATATCATGACGCTGTGGCCCTGGAGATCCGGACCGGGTGTGGCCGGCATGGGCAGGCAATTTAGGGGCGGCAGGAACTACCGAAGAGGAGGTGATTGATATGCCATTAGGAGATGGAACCGGACCGCGAGGAATGGGGCCGATGACCGGTCGAGGTGCCGGTTACTGTGTCAGCTCAGGCCGTCCGGGATTTACAGATCCAGCTTTGGGAAGAGGATGGTTTGGTTTTATTCGTGGGTTGGGTCGCGGAATGGGCCGGGGCAGGGGACGCGGTATATTCCGACGCGGTTTCAACCAGTTTGCAACCTACCCTCGCTGGTAGAGCAAATATCACATATTAATGAGGAGGTGAACGAAATGCCATACGGATTCGGACGAGGTGGCGGCTACGGACGTGGCTCTGGCGGCGGTATGGGCTTTGGTTTCCGCGGTTCATCGCCGCCCTGGCCTTATGTGGGTCGTGGTAGGGGGGGATTACCAAGATGCGGGTACTTCATCGGTGGTGCCGCCGTACCGGCGCCATGGTCATACCATCATTCTTTCTACCCGTCAGCGCAGGCTCCCGGTATGTATCCGTCTTACGCTCCCCCGATGAGTAAAGACGATGAATTGAGTTATCTCAATGACCAGGCCGAAGCGATAAAAAGCCAGCTGGAGGAAATTGAGTCCAGGATGCATGACCTGGAAGCAGACAAAGAACAGAATAAGTAACATGCACCAAAGGAGGTAGGTGATGCCAGGATTTGATGGTACCGGCCCCAGTGGCATGGGACCGATGACAGGAGGAGGCCGGGGATTCTGCAGACCCCGGGGAGTTATCCCGCGGCAGTACGCCTTTCCCCATCCGGCATACTATTCTTTCCCGCAATATGGAACCCATGGTTTCAGACCGTTTACCCCGCGGTTAACCCGGGAGCAGGAACTCGAATTTCTCAAGGGTCAGGCCGACGCATTGAGGGATGAACTTAAAGGAGTGGAGGCCGAGATAGGAAAACTCTCAGCGGATAAGAAATAAGGAGGTAACATGAAGATTGCCATTTCATCCACCGGTACTAACCTGGATGCCGAAGTAGACCCGCGATTCGGTCGCTGCCAGTTTTTTATTATTGCCGACGTGGAGACCAACGGGTTTGAAGGTGTGGATAATACCAGCTCTTCAGCTGGCAGTGGAGCCGGCATATCAGCAGCCCAGATGATTGTCAGCAAGGGTGTTGAGGCTGTACTCACCGGTAACTGCGGACCCAACGCCCACCAGGTGCTGTCTTCGGCTGGAGTTAAAATAGTGACCGGCGTTTCCGGGAAAATAAAGGACGTTATTGCGGAATACAAACTCGGTACCTATTCGGCAGCCCAGCAGCCAAATGTAGCCGACCATTACGGCATGAATGCCGGAATAAGTGGCGGCGGCATGGGTGGAGGCTGCGGTATGGGGAGAGGCAAAGGAATTGGACGTGGTATGGGCAGGGGCATGGGAAAAAGTATGGGAATGGGAGGTGGAGTAGCGCCTCCAACTTCGGCAATATCGCAATCATCCAATCCCCAGCAGGAAATAGAAATGCTCAAAGACCAATCGCAGGTATTGGCAAAGCAGCTGGAGGAAATTCAGAAACGCATTGAGGAACTGGGGAAGAAAAAATAAACGGGGCATATAATTGATGAACCTGTAATTATTGGAGGAGGCGTTATGCCTATCTATGAATACGAATGCCCGGCCTGCGGTGCTAGGTTTGAACTACGCCAGGGCATAAATGATAACGATAGTGAAAAAAAATGTCCCAAGTGTAATACGCCGGGTCCACGCCGGATTCTCTCCATGTTCAGCACGGGCTCTTCGGGAGGTGCTTGTTCGCCGGGCGGTTCCACCTGAAGCATCAGCCGGTGAGGCAGGCTGTCTCACACGCGTTATGGAAATTGGAAAAGATAATAGTTGGAGGTTACCATGAGGTACGCGATACCGGTAAGCGGTGGTGTTGTATCCCCGCATTTTGGTCATTGTGAACATTTCGCCCTGATAGACGTCGATGAACTAACTAAAAAAATTATCAGGAAAGACCTCGTTACATCGCCGGGGCATCAGCCCGGTTTACTACCGGAATGGCTGGCGGAGCAGGGCGCCTCCTTCGTGATAGCCAGCGGGATGGGCTCGCGGGCACAAAGTCTTTTCCAGCAGAACCGCATCGGCCTCATCGTCGGCACTACGGAAACCGATCCGGAGAAAGCGGTTCAGAGTTATCTCAACGGGGAGTTAGCTGTTGGTAATAACATCTGTGACCATTAAAGCGATAATTCGGGAGGCAAAGTATGTCTTCAGACCCGGATGACCTCCGGGCAATAATAATGGGAGATGCCCGCAAGATGTACTCCGAGACGGTTATCGACCACGCGATGCATCCGAGGAACCTGGGTGAAATGCAAATTTTTGACGGTTTCGCCAGGATCACCGGGCCATGCGGCGATACCATGGAGGTCTGGCTGAAGGTAAGGGATAACAAGATTACTGATATTGCTTTCATGACCGATGGCTGCGGTACCAGCATCGCCTCCGGCAGTATGATGACCGAACTGGCTAAGGGCAGAGGTATCAATGTTGCCATAAGGATATGTCAGCAGGATGTTCTGGAGGCTCTGGGAGGCCTGCCCGAGGAGAGTCAGCACTGTGCGCTTCTGGCGGCTGACACCCTCAAGGCGGCTATCAGGGATTGCATCGCATTGCAAAAAGAGCCCTGGAAAAAAGCTTACCGGAAGTACCAGGTTTGATGCTCCTAGATGATTTATTGGAGGAATCATAGAGATGCCGGACAGGGATGATCGAACCATAGAGCAATTATACCGGAGTGCTGTCAGCGGTCTTTACGCCAGGCTCAAGAGCAACTATGATTACCTCTACCGGAAATTCGGCGACGAAGGGCTGAAACTAATCGCCGACATGAGCCGGGAGTATGGTCTGAGCATCGCCGAAAGGGCCTCAAAAAGGCTGAAAAATAATAACATTGATTCTGTAGCCGGTTATCTCTTGAGGATATTCAGTACGGTGAGTCGGGGTGAACAAGACTTTACCGAATTGGTGAAAATAAACGATTCCAGAGTAGTGATTAAAGCTAAAGAGTGTCCTCTTCATTTCACTGATTCGCAGATGTGTCTGGCCCATACGACCATGGAAAAGACAGTAGTTGAGGAATTGAATCCTGACCTGACGTACGGGATTGGGAAGTCTATCCCTGCCGGAGATTCATACTGTGAACACATAATCGAAATCAGGTCATCGGGAGGCTGATTGAATGTTACGCGTAAAGAGAGAGCTGTGCGTCGGCTGCGGTCTCTGTGCAAGTAATTGCCCCGAGCAGGCAATATCCATGCTTTCGGGACAGGCAGAAATAGACGTGAACCGCTGTCGTGAGTGCTACACCTGTGTGCAGGTATGTCCCCGGGGGGCAATTACAGAACGGGTGCCGATATCGCCTAAAGAATTGCAGACTGCAGTGGCATCATTGAAACAAAAAACGGAAGACATCATTAAACGTATTGAAAAAATAAAACAGTCCCGGCCCGATTTTAACGATGTCGCGAATAGAGAGCCTGTATAGCAAGACCGGCTGGGAAAACGCTTATGGCTAACAAGGTAAGTAAAAGAGATAGAACAAATAATCCGGTTTTCTCTCCCTTCGATGAACTGGCTTCGGAATATGATGCCTGGTTTGACAAATACGGAAGCCTCATCTTCTTCATTGAGGTGCAGGCTTTTAAAACACTGCTACCATCGCTACCTAAACCCTGGCTCGAAATAGGAGTCGGCAGCGGCCGTTTTGCTCAGGCTCTGGGGATAGAGACAGGCATTGACCCTGCTATTAAGCTTGTTGAGATGGCAAAGCTCAGAGGTATTAAAGCTTTTCAGGGTAGAGGAGAACAGGAATTGTATGAACAGGGGACCCTGGGTACGGTCTTCCTGATTGTCACCCTGTGTTTCCTGGACTCTCCCTTGGATGTTCTGAGGGAAATTAACCGCATCCTGGCACCCGACGGTAAGATAGTCCTGGGGCTGGTATTGAAGGAAACCCCGTGGGGTCGGTTTTATCAGCAGAAAAAGGATGAAGGCCACCGTTTTTATAAGTTCGCTACCTTTTACAGCTATGATGAGGTAGTCAGGCTCTTGGTTCAGGCGGGTTTCGTAACCGAGAGAATTATCTCGACACTTTTTCAAAAGCCGGACAATGTCCGGAACATGGAAATACCCAGGGAAGGTTATTTCCCCGGTGCCGGTTTTACGATAATAACCGCTGGTAAAAAAGACAGATAATCTCAGATATGGGGAGGTGAACATGGGCAGGGATACCTCATTCCAGGACTACGCGATTGTCGCCTGTGGCACGC
>DUFB01000004.1 GCA_011192005.1 Dehalococcoidia bacterium | reverse complement strand
GAAGTCGATTTCTTCAATACCTATCTCCCGGAAACCCATGCCCAGGTACCAGTCCTTGAGATTAGTTTGCTCATTGACGATGGCGATATTGATTTTAGCAGCACCATAATCCCGCACGCAATCGATAGCCCTGGAAATGAGCTTCTCGCCGATGCCCCGGTGCCAGTATTGGGGCAGCACGGCCAGGCGCTTGGCAAAATAGCGTCCGTCCTCTTCCCTTTCCACCAGGATAACGCCAACCTGTCGGCCGTCAACGAAAGCCCCGAAGAACCTCGCCCCGCAGTCAAACTTCTCAACAAGGTCAGCCACAGTGTTGTAAGCGGGAAACCGGGGAGAATTTTCCTCGGTGATACCGAGTTCTTTGGTTACTGTGCCGAAGGCTTTACGGATGATTGCGATACTATTATCCAGGGCCTCGCCGTTTATTTCACGAATCTCGTAGTCCAAGGCTTTAACTCTTTCTAAGCTTCCCGTTAATCCATCAGTGCCGCCAGCTCATCGAGGACAGCCTGAAGGGCATCCCATTCCTCGCCGAAGCCAGCCCAGTCGCCGGCCTTCAGCTTCGCCTGAGCCTGTTCGTAATGGTAACGGGCCTGTTCAATAAGCTCGGCAACCTCAGGAGACATGGGCTCTCCGGGTTCAGCGGGAGGTTCGGTCGGGGGCTCGACGGGCGGTTCGACCGGCGGTTCTACAGGTGCGGTATCCTCCCCGAAAATCATCCCGATGCTATCCATCAGGGTTTCTTCCATGGCTATTTTTTCGCCGGCAGCCACGATAACCCGTTTCAGCTCCGGCAATCCCCCGGAGGTAGCCTGTAGAAATATAGGCTCCACGTAAATATTCGACCCGCTGATGGGAATCATTAACAGATTGCCGCGGATAACGCGGGAACCACCGCGGTCCCACAAAGCGAACTGCTCGGTGATGATGGTATCCTGCTGGATGCGGTTTTCAATCTGGCTGGGACCGTAAACAAGACGGTCTTTGGGGAAATCGTATGCCAGCAGCTTGCCGTAGTTGTCCCCGTCACAGCGCGCCGCCAGCCAGCCGATGGTATTGTTCTTGTTGACGGGCGTGAAGGGCAGCATCAGCAAAAACTCCTCCTCAATCTCGTCCGGCAGGCGCATGATAACGTAGTAGGGCTCCATGAGCTGCTCCTGGCCGGCGTATACCTCGCGGGGTACTGCCCAGAGGTCTTCGGAGTTGTAGAAGACACGGGCATCCTTCATATGGTATTTGCGGTACACCGATGCCTGGATATTAAACATATCTTCCGGGTATCGGAGATGCGACCTGAGGTAGTCCGGCATCTCGTCGGCGGAGACAAAGAGGTCGGGGAAGACCGCCTGGTAGGTACGAATCAACGCATCATCCGGCTCCATGACGTAAAAAATCACGCTGCCGTTATAGGCATCAACAACGACCTTGACGCTGTTCCTGATATAGTTAATCCTGCCGCCGTAGGTGGTTATCGGCTCGGAGTAAGGATAGCGGTCGGTGGCGGTATAGGCATCCTGTATCCAGAGCAGCCTGCCATCAGCGATAACCAGATAGGGATCAGCATCGAGCTTGAGGAAAGGCGCCAGGTGACTGACCCTTTCCTGCACGTTGCGATAATAGAGGACGCGGCTCTCGGGTTTTAATTCACCGCTGATGAGAATATTGAAGTCTCCCAGCTGCCAGGCGTAAACCAGCCGACGGAAGAATCCGTTCAGGCTTACGCCCCCCTCTCCCCCGTACTCCCCGAAGACATTTTCGTCACCGCTGGGGTAGTCGAACTCCTGCTCATTAGTATTGACGATGACATAGTCATCCGTCTTCTCGCCGTAATATATCTGGGGCAGGTCTATCTGAAAATCACCGATGGGCGGGATATCTTTCAATAACAGGTTGGGCAGCCCCTCAGCGGTAACCTCGTTGACCGGACTGAGGACAACCCCATAGCCGTGAGTGAACTGCAGCTTGCGGTTGACCCAGGTCTGCGCCTCGCCGGCCAACTTTTCCGCCGACAGTTCCCGTCCGGAAAGCATCACCTGTGTGTATTCGCCGTCGATAATATAGCGGTCAACATCGATATCGTTGAAGTCATAGTAGAGACGGATGGACTGGATTTGATTGTAGGTATCCTTCAGCGGGCGGTGGTCCCAGAGCCTGATATTATTAATCGTCACCTCATTATCGATGATATCCTGACTGGTCGGCGAGGATTCGGCGGGATACGACTGCTCCTCTATACGGTTGAGCGCGAAGGCTTCACGGGTATATTCGATATTGTATTCAATGTAGGGGCGCTCTTTATCCAGCTCGCTGGGCTGTACCTGGAAACGGTGGATGAGTGCCGGATACGCCACGCCGACGATAATAATCGCCAGTATCCAGGCGCCGATGGCGTAAAGCGTCCAGCGCAGCCTGCGCCTGAGGATAGCGATCACGATTACAGCCATGAAAAGCACCACCAGTACCAGGAGGAACCACTGGGCAGGCACCTTGGCATTGATATCGGCGTAGCAGGCGCCGAAGACCACGCCCCTCTCGGAGAAGACCAGCTCCCAGATTCCGAGCCAGTAACCCCAGGCGAAAAGTACCAGGATAGCGATGACCAGTCCGCCGAGGTGGAACAAGACTCTGCGGGAATAATCGAACTTAAGTCGCTGGGCACCGTAAGCCAGAACGTAGGTGGCCGCGGTAGCCAGGAAAATGACAATCATCGCCCCGATGAACCAGCCTTTCAGAAACTGCCAGAACGGCAAAGAAAAGACGTAAAAACCGATTTCATTATTAAAAACCGGGTCGGGTATGCCGAAGGGCTGCCAGTTAAAAAACTGGAGAATCGTCAGCCAGTTGCCCTGCGCTACGGCTCCGAAGATTATACTCAGAACCACCGTACCAAGAATAACGTTCCACCTGAGGATTTTCTGGATGCGGCTGACCAGCGCCCAGGGCCAGATTTTCGCCTCTGACTGGGGAGCCAGTCGCGTCGCCAGCACCAGATTGCCCAGAAACAACACGGCAAAGATAATAGCAGCCAGAAAGAAGACGAGTATCTTGGTCTTGAGGATGGTGGCATAAACACTCCCATAACCCAGGCTGTCATACCAGAGCCATTCCGTGTAGAAGCCCTTGAAAATATTAAGGATGATATAAAGAGCCACCACACCGGCCAGTATCGCCAGTATCTTCCAGATTACCGACCTGCGCCACGACGGCGTTTCAGGTTTCTTCTCTTTATCCTCCGGGAACCAGCGCTGCCACTGCCGGCTGAAATCGTCCAATACAATCACCCTCCGGATTCTATAAATTTACTGATAACTAAAGGATAACAAACATAAATATGCGGGTCAATTCCTTGACAGCAAGATACCAGTCAGTAATAATTGTCACAAGCATCGTTTTGTGACCGGGAGATATTATGAAAATCCAGAATTATAGAGATGTAAAGGGCAACAGACCCGTCCCGGGAGTGGTCATGCGCGTGGTAGCCGGTCCTGACGAAGGTGCGCCTACCTTCGTCATGCGCGTATTCGAGATAGAGACGGGCAGCGGCACGCTCCACCATGCCCACGATTGGGAACACGAGATGTTCGTGATGGAAGGACAGGGCGTCTTGAAAAGCGGCAACACGGAGAGACCTCTGAGAGAAGGCGACGCCATCACGGTATTATCCGGCGAGCAGCACGGCGTTATGAACACGGGGAAAGGCATGCTGCGGGTGATATGCGTGGTGCCGCTGGTGGATGGGGTAATGCCGGGCATGAAGGTAGGAGATTAGAAAGAGGTACCCCGTATGTCAATAGAAGACAACAAGGCGCTGGTACGTCGTGCTTATGAACTCACTAATCGGAGGGAATTGGCAACCTTCTTCGAGCTACTCGCTCCGGAATATGTTGAACACCTCCCGACCGGCGATAAAACTCGGGAACAGGTAAAGGATTATGCCGATATATTTTTTAATGCCTTCCCTGACGTTCGTTTCAAAATCGTGGACATGGTCGCCGAGGGGGATAAGGTGGCGGTGCTGGTGAACTGGAGAGGGACACATAAAGGAGTATTTATGAATATTCTTCCAACCGGAAACAATATTGATATTACCAATGCCAATATGATAAAAATTGCCGGGGAAAAATGGGTGGAATTCTGGAACATCACCGACGTACGTTTAATGCAACAACTCGGTGTTATACCTCAACAAGGAGAACGATGAAAGAATTTAAAGATAAAGTAGCCGTGGTTACCGGTGCGGCCAGCGGCATCGGACGCGGGCTGGCGGGACAGTGCGTTAAAGAAGGCATGAAGGTGGTCATCGCCGATATTGAAGGAGCCCGGTTGAAAGAAACCGAAAAAGAACTTAAAGCAAGCGGCGCTGAAGTCCTGGCGGTAAAAACGGACGTATCTAAATATAAAGATGTCGAAGCTCTGGCACAAAAGACCCTTGATACTTTCGGGGAAGTACACCTGCTTTTCAACAACGCCGGTGTGCAGGCGGAAACATCATCCCGTAAGCCGCCGTGGGAATACACGCTGGCGGACTGGGAATGGGTGATGGGTGTCAATCTCTGGGGAGTGATTCACGGCATCAAAGTATTCGTGCCCATCATGCTGGGACAGAAGACGGAATGCCATATCGTTAATACCGCCTCGATGGCGGGCCTGATTACCGAACCGCAACTGGTTATTTATGCCGTGACCAAATCGAGCGTGATTAAAATATCGGAAGCGATGTATCTCCAGCTACAGCATAGGAAGGCGAAGCTTGGCGTATCCATACTCTGTCCGGCCTTCGTCACTTCTGACCTAGGCAACGCCGCGAGGAACCGCCCGAAGGAATTACAGAATCCCGCCGAAACACAAGCAGAACCGGAGCAACCTTCGCTGCTGAACAAGATACGGAAGGGCAACTGGAAGACGCTGTCCCCGGAGCAGTGCGCCGAACTGGTATTTCAATGCATCCGGGAAGACACTTTCTATATCCTGACCGACCCATTGATAGATACTTTAATGAAGCAGAGAATAGATAATATCCTGAAGCGGCAGAGCCCCACGCTGCCGGAGTTTTAAAACACTACGATATAGAGTAGTATCATAACGGTAATGCAGAGGGGGAAAGCAAGATGTCAATTGAAGAAAACAAAGCTGTGGTACGGAGCTATATTGTGCCCCCGCAGGGTTTTGAGAAACTTAACCGCCAGATACAAAACGCCCCGGACCCGGCGGCTTTCATCGAAAAGGATTCACGGGAATTCTTGGGCACACTATTCTCACCCGATTTAGTCTTTCATTCCACACAGGGCGATATGTCTTACGAGGATTTTATACAGGGAAATATCATGATACTTACCGCCTTTAAAGACATATCGTACGCTGTTGAAGACATGATAGCCGAGGGAGACAAGGTAGTAGTAAGATACTCCTTTCGAGGCATCCATCACGCAACCATGATGGGAGTACCCCCTACCAAAAAGGAAATCAAGGGAAGTGGTATCATGATTTGTAAACTGACCGGCGGTATAATCATAGAGGCATGGGTAATAGCTGATATTTTTGGTATGATGCAGCAGCTTGGGGTTATTCCGGAACATTAATAGGAGGTAACTGATATGCCCTTTAAAGTTAGAGGCAAGCTGATTGGATTTATGAACGACGTCGAGCGCTTTCCCTGCCATTTCGACTACAAAATAGGCGAGGAGTTTACCTACGATGGCGAGAGAATCGAGGGGAGAATCTGTCCCGGTGTGCTCCTCACCATGGTGCCGACCGTCTGGCAGACCTTCTTCTCCGGGAAAAGAGCCTACGAACGCATTATCTTTAAATACTCCGGTTTAAGCCTTAAAGACCCCTCGATGAAGCAGTACGACGGCATCGGGTACCGTCCGCTGAAAGAAGCCCCTGAAGGCTCGGGACAGAAGTCAAGTATCGTGGTGACTCCCGAGCGCCCGACCGCTCTCAAGGGAGGCGGGACGTTCGCCTGCGCTGACTGTCGCACGTCGGCTTACTTTTCCGTAGAGCCCATCGACCTGGCATCGGGCGGATACACGGTGCCCTACTACAGGAGAGAGATGAGTATATTCGAGAAAGTCAAGAGCCACCCGGGTATTACGGTGGACGAAATCCTGGGCAAGTTCACCGACTTTGAGAGGGACGAAATTTATCCGCCGCTTTACTCCGTGAACGTGCAACTGATGCTGGACGAACTCGAGGAAGTCGGCTATGTCGAACTCAAAGACGGGAAGGCATACCCGGGGAACAAGAAGTAAATTTTCCGGTAATGGACAGGTGAGAAGAAATGCATACCTTAAAAACAGCCCTTCAATCCTTTTCTTCATGGACCAATGAAAGAGTTGAAAAACAAGCCTATGAAGCCGCCAGAAAAGGCGATATCGAGGCTTTGAGTTATTGCCTGGCGGAACTATCACCGAAGCACAGGAATATAGATTTAACGGCGTGGCTCAATATAACCGAGTTCGCCCAGAAGCGGAAACTGCATCCGGTTGACTGGCTGGAAAAAGCCGTGGAAACAACGCACCGTTTCACCCCGAAAACGACCGGAAAGCATAACCTGTACATCATCTTACTTTCCGGACTGCATGGCAAAACCCCCGGATACGGTTTGTACATCGGGGAAACCTCGAAATCACCGGAGGCCAGGTTCAGGGAGCATACCCAGGGGACACGGAACAGGAAAGGTCCCCTGTTTTCCCGCATCGTGTATAAATACCATAAATGCCTGTTACCCACTCTGTACAGCCACTTGAACCCGCTTTCCCGGAAAGAAGCCAAGGAACTCGAAGGGGAGATAGCCGAAGCGCTGAGACTGGAAGGAATCCACGTTTACGGCGGGCACTAGCCAGCGAAAATGACTGCTATCACGCTATCGTTAACTGGTAATTAAGAGTATCCCCTGCTAAACTGTAAGTACCGGCAGCCTTATTTCTCAAGGAGGAAACGTACATGCACGGCTGGATGGGCAAGATACTTCATATTGAATTAAGTAGCGGTAAAATAGGTGAAATAGCGACGCAACCGTACGCCGACAAATACCTCGGGGGGCGCGGCCTTGCCTCCCGGTTATACTGGGAAAAGGTGACGCCGGAAGTCAAGGCTTTCGACCCGGAGAACCGCCTCATCTTTATGACCGGGCCGCTGCTGGCTACAGGTGCCCAGGGAGCCGCCCGGATGTCGGTCTCGGGGAAGTCGCCGATGGCTTACCCGGAGGGCTACTGCTACGGCAGCCTGGGCGGACACTTTCCCGCCGAACTGAAAAGGGCGGGCTGGGACGGAATCGTCATCGACGGGCGCGCCGAAAAGCCGGTACAGCTGGTAATCAACGATGATAGAGTCGAGTTACGCGATGCTTCCCACCTCTGGGGCAAGAGTGCCTACAAAGCCGAAGAAATGCTGAAAGAAGAACACGGCGACAGGATACGCTTCGTCACGACGGGAATCGCCGGCGAAAACCTGGTCAGGACCGCTATCATGTTTGCCTCCCAGCTGGGGGCGGTTACGGCCGGATTCGGGGCGGTGATGGCTTCCAAGAACCTCAAGGCAATCGCTCTCAGAGGGACGGAACACCCCACCGTCGCCGACCCTGCCGGGCTGAAGGAACTCAACCGATACACGCTGAAGATAAAGAATACCGTCAGCCTGGCGGTAACTCCCCGCCTGGGCATGACCAAGCACGGTCATGTACTTGAACCGTTGGGGCAGAGACACTGCTACCAGTGCGGCCTGGTATGCTCCAAGTATATCTACCGGTTCGGCAACGATCCCGAGCTGGAAGACCTGCGCGGTTGCCAGGCTATGGAATACTATCTGCCCTGGACATTCGACCGCGAAGACGAACCGATTAAGACGGTATTCGACGCCCCTACTCTGGCCAACGATTATTCCATCGGTACCTTCGAGCTCCAGAGCATGATGGAGTGGCTATATGCCTGCTATAAAGCCGGGGCACTTACCGAAGATGAAACGGGACTGCCGTTAGCGAAAATGGGCACCCGTGAATTCCTGGAAAAACTTCTCTACAAGATAGCCCACCGCGAGGGTTTCGGGGACATCCTGGCCGAAGGTATGATGCGGGTACGCGATAAAGTATCGGATAAAACGCGTGCCCTTTTCCCCTATAACGTCGCCCCCATCGGTATGCACGACGGAGTACCGCCGCGGGCTTTTATCGCCCACGCGCTTCTGTATCCCTTCGAGCCGAGGATGCACCCCATCGACGTCCATGAAATGGGCTACGTCCGCATGCCGTGGTCGATGTACCAGGAAGACCCCAAATCTTCCCCGATTTCACCGGAAGCCTTCCTAAAGATAGCGAGGCTCTACTGGGGCAGTGAAGCCGCCGCCGACCAGACGACCTACGAGGGCAAAGCGGTAGCGGCCAGAAACATACAGAACCGCACCTATCTCCGCGACAGCCTGGGACTGTGCGACTTCATCTGGCCGATTACTTATTCGTTGACCACCGATGATGGCGTGGGTGACCCCGAACTCGAAGGCAAGATATTCAACGCCGTAACCGGCATCCCCGCTGCCGAACTGCCTACCTATGCCGAACGCATCTTTAATCTGCAGAGGCTGATAAGGCTGAGGGAGGGTCATCGAGTGCCCGGGGACGATTATCCCCCGGAATATAACTTTACGGAACCGCTCGGGTTAGGCGTACATGGAGCCAAGATGATCCTGCCCGGTCCCGGCGCCCGGCCGGCTGATATGACGGGTAATAAGCTGGACAGGGAGAAGTTCGCCGGCATGTTGAAAGAGTTTTACCGGCTGCGCGGCTGGGACGAGAAAACGGGGATACCCACCAGAGAGACAATGATTAAACTGGGTATGGAAGATATGAAATCGGCTTAATTATGCCTTCATCCCCAGCAGCATCTTTGCCCTGACTTTGAGTGTATTCCACCTGCCGGTTCTGTTAGCCAATGTCTGCATATTAAAGTCATCTTTGTCCCTGGGGAGTACCGTTTCTTCCGCTTTTTTAATCAGCTTGTTGGCACCCGTCGGGCAAACAAAAACGCAAACACCGCAACCGATACAACGGTCGGGATTCAACTTGGCGATACCGTCGGCCATAACACGGGCTTCCATCTGGCACTTATCAATACAGTCGCCGCAGCCGTTACACAGGTCGGCATTAAATTCAACGTAGTAATTAGATATAAAAAGTTCGACAGGCCTGGGATGATTCTTAAACGGCCTCAAGAGCACGCAGCAATCGCCGCAGCAACAGCAAATGGCTTCCGGTTTATGCGAGTTTTCCGGCTGAATAATCAGTCCCGCCTGCTGGACTTTATCCAGAATATCGAGGGCTTCCTCCTTGGTGATATAACGCCCAATCCCCATATCGACATAATGCCGGGCATGGTCCGGGCCTGTCATGATACAGGTCTCCATTAGGTCGGTCTTGGTGCAGTGTCCCCCGAGAATCTCGCTGGTCTGACGGCAGATGCAATTAGCCACTGACAGCGGACCCGGGGCGTTTTCAATGAGCTTTCTGACGCTGTCGTAATCACTTACCCGGTTTTTCTCGGGAATGGGAATGCTCTTTTCGACGGGAACGGTGCGCAGGGGGATGAGTCTCTTAGCGCCGGGTTTCGGCGGTTTACCCGTTTCTTCGTGATATTTATGGAAATCATTAATAAATTCCCTGGTGAGTCGATCCACCTGAACACTGTATATGCCCCCGGCGGTAAATTCGGCACTGCTGTAATGCTTCTCACTATAGCCGTCTTCGTGGGGTACCAGGGTACCCTTACGCAGCATCTCGTCCAGGATTTTCTGCAACTCCCCAGTAGATATATCCATGCCGCTTTTCTTTACGCGACTATAAATACGCTGCAGCGACTCCGGTTTCATGGAAAGCTGGAGGGCTACTCTGGCTTCTTCCAAGGTGAAAAGATGCTTTAAAAGTTTTATATCCAGTCCGGACGGCGCCGCGGGAAATCCGCTCGGCATCCTATCCAGGTATTTTTGTAAGTTGCGGTAAACCTGATTCTCAGTTTCCATATTGCCCTCCAATACCAATACGACTAATTCATGCAAATGAAAAACTTCTCTGTTACGGGGCAGGCGCTACAAACGGTCATTGATACGCCTTGTCAGCACCCGCAATATTATACCGGTGGAAACAACCAGTACCCCGACGGTGATAAGAAGCATGCATACCAGGGCGTTACCCACCTGTAATACCTCGTTGGTGTACATTGCTTGTACTACGAGAATACCCATGACGATACCGGCTATTATCAAGCCTATCCCCAGTATCCCGAAGAACAGCAGCGGCCGTTCTTCGGATATCATGATAAACAGGCTCCTCAATACCCCGGCACCGTGACTGACCGGGTTGAGGCTCGAGCCATCCCCGGTATAGCTGACGGATATGGGTACTTCCTTGATACGCAGCTTTTTAGCGGCAGCCGACTTGATTATCTCCGAGGATACGGCCATCCCCGACTCTTTCAGTTCCAGCTCGTTTATGGCTTTCCGGGAATAAGCGCGGAATCCCGATTCCGTATCGGCTATTTTTTCGCCCGAAAGAAGGTTGGTCAATCCACTCAGGACTTTTTGTCCCATCCGGCGATAGCGCGGTATCATGTGCTTCTGCTTTTCACGAGAGCCTATCACCACGTCATATCCCTCGGAAACGGCTTCAACCAGGGAAGGGATTTCATCGGGGTTATGCTGCGAATCGGCATCAAGGATAATAAGAACGTCGGCATCCAGCGTTCTGGCTTCAGCGAGAATGGTACGTACGGCGTTTCCGTAACCCCGGTTGCTCTCGTGGCGGATGACCGTAGCCCCGGCTAGTTCGGCCACCGTACGGGTACGGTCGGTACTGCCGTCATCGACGACGATTACCTCATCGGCGTGCTGTCTGGCCTGCAGGATGACGGTGCCGATGTACTTTTCTTCGTTATAGGCCGGTGTTCCAACGATTACCTTCATCGGAATTGCTTTATCACACCCCGGTTGAATTACTCTATTATAGTTCACCACCGGAGATTTTTCCATAGTACCTCCGCCCGCAATCAACCGCGGCGAATAATTCCCTTATTCACCCGGTAAAAACCCGTATTATTGACTGCTGTCACTTAATTATCCCCACGTTAATGTACAAACGGGAACAAAAGTCACAAAAATGTCAAATAATAAAGAGCGTAATGACATTAGCTGTCCAAATTCTTGACAATTGTGCACACAGCGTATATAATGTTATGTGTTACAGCCAATAAACATTTACCTTATCAACCGTATGAAGTGAGTCAAATGCAACAATTGTGTGAAAAGGTCAGAGAGCTAAGGTCCAAGAAAGGGTGGGCACAAGAACATCTTGCGCGGGAAATAGGTGTCAGCCTTTCGACTGTGCAACGCTGGGAAAAAAGGGGGGGCCGGCCTACCTATCTAGCCCGAAGAGAATTGATCCGGCTTTTCAAAGAAGTAGGTATTCATATCGATTAGGCACCCTTCCCGCTATGTAAATACTCCCATTAGGGTGCCGGATAGTATGAGAGCTGATTAATAAACATGAGGGGTATTTTCGTATATAAAAGGAGAAAATTCCGCCACAAAGCAGGCCGGGCTATCATCCTTCGGAGACTATTGTGAATAATGTAAAACCGGATGTTTCGGTAATCGTTACTTCTTATACCATGGCAAGATTTAATGACCTTTTAGAATTGCTGGCATGTCTCCAGGACCAGTCTTACCGCAATTTTGAAACCATCCTGGTCACGGAAAGGTCCACGGAGCTTTATGACAAACTGAAAGCCCATGTCCGCGACCAGGGCTGGCATAATACCACAGTATTATTTAACCGGGGTCCGTACGGACTCTCCACCGCCAGAAACCTCGGAATAAAAGAGGCCAGAGGTGATATTATCACGTTTACCGATGATGACGCTCTCCCCTATCCCGAATGGCTGCGGGAAATTGTGCAGAGCTTTAACTCAGATGATTCGGTAATAGGAGTTACCGGCCCATCCTACCCTTTATGGGAGAATGAATCCATGAACTGGCTTCCCGAGGAATTCTACTGGATGTTCAGCTGCATGCCAGATAAATCACTGGATAAAGAGGAAGTAAGAAATGTCTGGGGCGTGAATATGTCCTTCCGCAGAGAAGCCTTCGAACGGTGCGGGGCCTTTTCTGAAAGATTCGGAATCAAGGGAGGCGGCGAAAAGGGGTGGAATGCACCGGGCTGCGAGGACACAGATTTCTCCATGAGGGTAAAGTCCCGGACGGGAAAACGCGTAATCTTTAATCCGAATGTAAAAGTACAGCATAAGGTCTACTGCTACAGGATTACCAACGGTTTCGTTGCCAGAAGAGCCTACTGGGAAGGATACGCCAAGGCTACTCTCAGCAAGTACTATCACAACGGTAATAACGGCCGGAAGGTATTATCAAGGGAACTGACATTGCTGCAGAGGATTTTTCTAAGGCTGTTCCCGGATATATTCGGCGGGTTTTTCAGACATCCCGGAATATCCTGGCGCAAGCTTCAGATTACTTCTATCTTCTTACTCTGTTCAGCCGTCGGTTACCTGCGGGGAACAATGCGTTCGATAGGAAATACTGAAACCGCCAGAAGAGAAATCGAGGCATAACCGGTATGAAGTGCCTGATACTGGCAGGGGGATTCGGGACCAGGCTGGGGCATCTGGCCGAAAACACGGCCAAGCCTCTCCTTGCATTGGGGCCCAAACCTGTTATCAGCCATATCGTCGATAAGGTACCGCCCGACATGGATATTATCGTCAGCATAAACAAACGGTTCGAAAGCGAATTCCTGGAATGGCGAACCGGTTTTAGTAGAGATATTGACTTCTTCGTTGAAGACGCCTGCCATAACGATAAAAAGCTGGGGGCGCTGAAATCAGTTCACCAGACGATAAACATAAAAGAAATCAGGGAAGACCTACTGGTCATTGCCGGCGACAATTTCTTCGATTTTGATATTTACGATTTCCTGGATAACTATGACGGAACAACACCTCTTGTTGCTATCTACGACATCAAGGACAGGAGCAAAGCCAGGCTTTTCGGCGTGGCACGTTTAGACAGGGGGAGGATAGTCGAGTTCTACGAAAAGCCCTCCCAACCGGTTTCATCGCTGGTGGCTATCGGTTGCTACCTGCTTCCGGTAAGAATATTCGAGCACCTGTCGGACTGCTGTACCAGTCACAAGGACAATCTGGGGGAATTCATCACTTATCTCATAAATAGAGAGGATGTATCGGCTTATACCTTTCAGGGAAGCTGGTTCGACATAGGAACAGTTG
>DUFB01000039.1 GCA_011192005.1 Dehalococcoidia bacterium | reverse complement strand
TGGTCCGATTATTGCCGCAGCTATCCATAACGGCCACGAACTCAGATCTGACATTGCGGATTTAATTCAGTTATCCAGCATGGAACGTGAGCGCGAAGAAGACCCCCATACTTCTGGTTGGACCGTTATTGGCGATGCTCGGATTATAGTTAATCGCTCTAGATTTGAGGTTGATGTAAATCGCTCAAGAAATAGAGCAGTGTATATCGAACCTGAAGACGCCTGGGGATTATTGCTTTACAGGGAAAAACCAGCACGCGCACTTATCTCGGAATCATTGGCGGAGTATGACCATTTTTATAAGGAAGCTAACACAGTTCTTAGAAAAATCAAAGATAGCTATGACCATTTTGTTCTTTTGGATATCCATTCTTATAACCATCGTCGTGATGGCATTAATGCTCCACATGCAGACCCGGAAACTCATCCGGAAGTCAATATCGGTACGGGCACCATCCGTTCTCCTATTTGGAGATCTCTTGTTGAGAGGTTCATTTCGGAACTAAGGGAGTTTGATTTTCTCGGTAGAAATCTCGATGTCCGTGAGAATATAATATTCCGAGGGGGTTATTTCCCTCGCTGGATAAACAGGAAGTATTCTCAAACCGGATGCGCTATTGCTATTGAGTTCAAGAAATTCTGGATGGACGAATGGACAGGAGAAATTTTTCCTAGAGAATATGATGCCATACTAGAATGCCTGAAATCAACGATTACTGATACACATTTAAGGATCGTTGATATGGTACGTACTTAACTTGTTCAGGACGGCATGTTCTTGGTAGGGCTTGATATTGTTGACGATAAGTTGATGGAAATCAACGTATTCAGCCCGGGCGGACTAGGAAGTGCTTAAAAATATGAGAAAGTAAATTTTACTCATGCAGTGATTGAGGCTATGGAACGTAAGGTTGAATACATGAAATTCTATTACCGGAATTTCGATAACGTTGATATGTGCACACTCTAGATATCCGACCGTACTAAAGTAAAAAGCTAATAAAGACAGCCGCTAATCCTAAGAATAACAGAAATCCGATGACATCCGTACAGGTTGTCACCACCACTGCAGATGAAACGGCTGGATCTATCTTTAAACGGTTTAATAGGATAGGAATACCCGCTCCGGTCAAACCGGCGACTATCAAATTTCCAATCATTGCCAGCCCTAACACCACACCAAGCATATAATTACCTTTCCAGAAATAGGCTACCAGCCCAACGATGATACCAAGTATCAATCCGTGCAGGATTCCCAGGATTGCCTCTCTACCCAGTAAACGTATACCACCCCTTTTGGTTATCTCACCTAGAGCCATACTGCGTACCACCAGAGTCAGGGTCTGTGTTCCTCCGATACCGCCCTGTCCGGCGACCACCGGGAGAAACACGGCCAAGGTAACCACTTTAGCTATTGTAGACTCGAATAAGCTTATTACTAGGGCTGCCAGGAATGTAGTTGCCAGATTCAGCGATAACCACGGTAGTCGATTCTTTATAGAACTCCGTAGGGGCCCCGAAACACGCTCGCCGGATATACTGGCTAATTTATACATATCCTCGGTGGCTTCTTCCTCTATCACATCGATAACATCCTCACTCAAGATAACACCTACAAACCTCTTTTCCTCATTGACAACGGGAAGTTGGTCAAGGTCATAACGCTCCATGACGCGTGCGCATTCTTCCTGATTCGTATCGGTGGTAACGAAGATAATTTCGGTATCCATGATGTCCCTGACCATCGTTCCAAACTTGGCCAGAGCAAGACGAGCGATACTTAGCTCCCCGACAAGATGCTCATCGGCATCAACCACGAAGATGGAACGGATGTCTTCTACTTCTGGTTCCTGCTGGCGCAATGTGTCCAGAGCCTCGTTGGTAGTAGCGCTATCTTTCACGACCACATACTCTAGGCTCATAAGCCCGCCAGCACTATCATCGGGATATTGCAGTAGAGGGATAACTTCTTCAGCCTCTTCCATTTCACCGATAACATCCAAAGCTTGTTCTTCGGGTAGTTGCTTGATAATATCAGCCGTTACATCAGGGTCAGTTTCATCGAGGATATCGGAGAGGACATCTGGTTCCAGGCCCCCGGCAATTGTGGCGGCATCTTCTGAATCGAGGTGTTCTAGAATCTCGGCGACTTCCTCAGGTGGTAGAGCTTCGAGAATTTGTTGCTGGGTTTCGACTGGAAGTTCGTCCAGAACCTCTCCCTGGTCTGCCGGGTGTAGATGGCTGATTACCTCTACAGCTTCCGGTCGCTGGTCTTGTTCAACCAGGTCTTGTATCCGCTCAGCTATATCTTCCGTATCCTCTTCAGTTAATGGATGGCCTTCCTCGGGAAATAATATATCTTTAGATTCGTATTCTTTTTCCATTTTTCCCCTCGGGTTGTTATTTCTAAACCGATGTTAAGTTTACAAATGATTAAATAACAAGTAAAGTATGTTTTATGAAGTTGCGGTTGTGTTTAGGGTAGAAAGGAGCCAGGGAATATCATATATAATTCTTTGACTCCAATATCACGAAGATGATTAGATCTCCTAACTCATCACCATTATTCTACTCAATGCCTGTTATTTTTTGGATTTTTTCTTTTCTATCCGGGACTTGTTCCACTGTTCTAAAAGTTCTCGGAAACATATATTTAATAACCTTTGAAGAGTCCAAAACTGAACTTGCGTCGTGTTTATTCTTATATACAGAAGCTGACCGCATACGCTCGTCTTTGTTCAAATAAGGTTGAAATATTTCGGTATGATGGAGACCGAGGCTCCCCTGTCTCTCCGTCCAATATGTAACAATGTGTAACTAATAAGATGTTAAGCAAATTTAGAGGTTCCACCTTTCGTACACCACTGCCTATTATAGAGGACCAGAATTATAAGCCAGGTAGGTGGGAAAGAGCTAACAAATAGCTAACGGAAGGTACGAAACAGGATAACATAAAAATGTATTACGCACACAAACTGAGATTTTCGGGGTAGACAAAAAAACATCAAACTGAACGTAAAGGGGTTGTCAAGGACATCGTCGGATAGACTTTTAATCATGGTGTCGCAGGTTCGAGACCTGCACGGCCTACTTACACTAAATAATTAATAACTAATTTGTAGCTAGACAAAACCACCCGAAAAATTGGGCGGTTTTACTTTTTAACCAAAAGTGACACCCTGATTTTATAGTTTTTAACCTAATAGTCAATCCACAGGATGAGGGGATGGTGGAGAGTCGAACTCTACCTGAAACGATGCATGAATTTTGTCTCGCATAAATATACCCCATTGCGAAGCTCGACTTATTTAACTTTAGAGATTTCACAAGGTTTCTATCAGCAGTCAGCTCAAACCAAGTATTTCATGGCGCAGAGGCGAAAGAGTGCCATACGGGCTCTTCGCCCATTTGAAAAGACTGCGAGTCATTCAAAATATACTCCGGTGGTTTCACCAGATCGAAAATTAACGCTTTCTGTTCACACTTGATAACGCAGAGTCCACATCCCATACACCTCTCCTCGTTGACAGAGGCTTTGAGTTTTTTAGAGCCGGGTACCTTTTTCATCTCAATAGCATCAAAGAAACAGCGGTCAATACACTGCTGACAGCCGACGCAAGACTCAACATCTACTCTAGCCCGATAGCGGCTTGGACTTCGTAGCAAATGTGCATGCCCAGAACGTATGACGGCTCCCATAACATTGCAACAACATTCACAGCAATGGCAGAGTACTCCTCCGTTCTCCTTTCTTATCCCACCGCTCTTGAGAAGGCCGGCCCTTTCAGCCTCGTCGGAAATAGCTATGGCTTCCTCTATGGATACCACTTTCAGGCTGGATGATTGGTTGAGGTTAAACTCTGCGTATTTGCCGAACTCAAAACAATTTAATATTGGTTTATCGCACCTATGTGCTCTTATCCGGCAGTCGCAATCACTGACGGCCATAACCTCTTGACTCCCCTTCATTCGCAACATCGCATGTATATCTTCTTCCGGTAGAATATCCTCCGGCTTGATATCGGGATTGGAGTCTAACGCCAGCCGGGCCGGGACTATCCTGGTCATTATATTTGCCACGGGGATCTCTTTAGCCACTTTTATACTGCGGGTTATCATCTTCTGTTCTACTTCAGGCATAAAATCATCCCAGGCTTTCCAGAATCCTTTAGGTATATCTTCCTTTTTAGCTTTAGCGATACGTGCAAAAAATCCATGCATTGCCAGATGAAAAAGATACTCATCCTTCTTCTTGAAAAGCAGCCGTCTGCGCTTAAAGTCCTCAAGTTTTTCGGATAGAGTTTTTTCATCGACCTTGAGCCTTTCTGCCAGTTGCTTGCAGGTTACCGGGGCAAGTATCTCCATTAGTAGTTCACCTTCTTCAGGCGTAAATAATACCTTAAGATACTTGATTAAATTCTTAGAACCCGGGAACTCAAACGTTTTTGCGATCATGCTGTATACATCATTACTTGCCATGATATCTCCCCATTTATTACTTCAAGATTCATTCAATTGGGTCGGGCTCCCTGTCCAGAGCAGTAACAAAGGAACCTTTACAGTATTGCGTTGGGAGTTAAATCGTTATCACGGGATTTTAACTCCCCATAATATTCTGGTTTTCTCCTTCAACACAGAGAAAATCCTAGTTATCCGCCGTTATATAGTTAGTAGATTCTGATGCCGCGTTGGGATCAAACGTTTTTTTTATTTTCCGCAACCATTTATGATAATTGAGTGTATGAGGTCCGTACTGGTCGTGAGCGGCATCACCCCACGCATGCCCCGGTACCCCGAAGTGACCCTCTATCGCCGTTTTGTTGGCGAACTGGGCTATCTCACCCGCTACTTTTAGTGATCCAGGGTCTTGTTTGTTAAACCGTATGAGCAGCTCGGCATGTCCGGCGTGTCCGTGTTCAACCGATTGCACAAAGGGGTCAGTACCGTCAGCTAGCAGCTTTCCTTCGTCGATATAGCGTTGTTTAACAGGGGCTGAACGCATAATATACTGATGCATCAGAGGGAATACATCGGTGCCGCCGACCTCACCCGCGAAGATGCCCGAGGCCCGGGCGACCTCTCTGATTGAGCTGGTAACCCTGATGAAACGCCACATGAAACCGCCGGCGTTTTTCGGTTCCTCAACAGCTTCCAGAGGCTCACCGCCATACTCGTCGATGATTTGCTGTAAGGCCTTTTCTTTATATTCGGTATCTCTCGGGGAGTTACCGGCCATGATAATCAGGAAGCCCGGTCCCTGAACCGAATCGGTAAATTGCTTTATATAAGCAAGGTCCTCATTATTATTCGTGGCGATATTGGCCGATATCATACCCGGATTAAAGCCCATCAAGATAAACCCTATTTCAGCTTCACCGACCTTTTGCGCGGCCTTACTCAGCTTCTCCGGTGACGGGAAGGAAATATAATGTATCATAAAGCCAGGTGGTATCTGGTTTGGTCTGTAATGCGGTGAAACACCCTCGATGGGAAACGTTGCCGGTCCCGGCCAGTGGTAGATTTTCTGGGCTGCCTTGGTATAAACACCCAATCCCCCCAGCGGCATTACGTTACCCCGGATAATTCCCCTCAGGGACGGACCGGGCCCATCGCCGCACCACCACTGACCTATCGACCCCAGCGAGCCCGCCCTGACTATTTCACCTTCGGGTGTTACCCACTCCAGAGCCAGCTGGTTTCTCTCCCCGTAGCTGCCGCTGACGCTAAGGTGACCTATCCCCTGGTGAGCCGCCAGAGGCAGCGCCGAGCAGTTACTACCGGCACCGGTGATGTTGCAGTTAAGTCCTCTTTTCATTAGCTCCGCCTGCAACTGGGCGTATATCACGTAGGGTTCAACGACCACATACATATTTTTCTCGTTTATCTCCAGGATGCGGTTCATCCTCCTCAGGTCCAGCTTTACGACGCCCGGTCCGCCCGCGTCACCATAGGCTCCCCAGCCCGAACTTGAAGCCTTGAATTGCACCCCGAACCGATTACAGAGTCTGACTATCGCCTGGACTTCCTCGGTTGTTTTGGGAAGAGTCACCGCTTCAAACCTCGGTCTCCCCCGCTGGGCGTACGAGCCCAGTATTACGGGGGCTTCGGAAATATTCTCCGGTCCCACTACATCTTCCAGCGCCTGATACAGTTCTCTCTTCAAAACCATGTTGCTGACCTCCTTTTCAGATGGCCCTGGCTAAAAGCTCAACGACATCATATACTTTAAGACTGCTCCCGCATTCGTCTATGGTTTCCTTGAAATTCTGCTCGCATCCGGAGCAGGCCGTGACGATGGCATCAGCCCCGGTTGACTCCGCTTCGGATATCCTCTCTCTGGCTGTCCATTTGGCAAAGTCGGGATTTGATTCCCTGACACCTCCGCCGGCACCGCAGCACCAGGCGTATTCCTTTACCCTGTCCATCTCGACCAGCTTCAAGCCGGGAATGCTTTTAAGGACATCACGGGGAGGTTCGTAGACGCCGTAGGTGCCCCGCCTGAATTCCTTGGGTGGGTCGAAGATGCGTATGTGTCCCGGAACCGGGTTTCCTTCCCAGTGGATGTAAGGCTCTCCCAGCCTGCCGAGATGACAGGGGTCATGATAGGTTACCTTAATGTCAACCTTCTTGGTCGGTTTCAGCTTGCCTTCTTCTATCAATCGGGCGAGGTATTCCGTGGCGTGCATTACTTCTAGGTCACCCTTCAGGCCGAATTTATCGTAGGGCACTTTGAAGGCGTGATAACAGTCGGCGCAGCCAGTTACCAGAGTTTTCGCACCGGATTTCCTGATGATTTCCATGTACTTTTTAGCCTGATTCAGGAAGTCTTCTTTGTATCCCATCTGGTAAGCCCGGCCGCCACAGCATATCTCGTTTTCTCCGGCAATGCCGACGTCGATGCCAGCTTTCTTCAGTAATTCGATAGTATTTGTGGCGACCTGCCGCAAATCTTGGTCGTAACAGACCCTGCAACCGGCGTGATAGATAACGCCAGCCTGCTGCTTGGTAATATCCTTAACATCCAGCCCGGCAGCCCAATCCCCACGCTTTGCCTTCGCTCCCGGTACCATGGTAGCCTGATTTCTCAGAGAGCTAATAATGCCGTCGAGGGCGGGGACGGTGTGACCACCCTCGACGCACTTAATCCTGATTTCATTAATCGGCTCCAGTACTTCAATGTCCATAGCATACTTGCAGGACATATCACAGGCGCCGCACATCTGGCAGTTGTAAACCACCTCAAGAAGCTTTTCATCATATTCGAGTTCCTCATCCAGCAATGCCAGACCCATGCTCGTTCTGCCGCCACCGGAATAGGTATGGAAATTGTATCTGGCGATACTGGGACAAACATACGAATGCCGCTTTTCCGTGAGTTTCTCCAGCGGAACGAATTTGCATATCGAGCAGCGACAACACATTTCCATATCGGTTCTGTAGTCTTCAAGTGCCATTTTTTCTCTCCTTAATTATCCGGATGGTTATGTACTAAAAGCACAACTTTCCCGGATTCATGATACAGTTGGGGTCCAGTATAGACTTAACCTTTTTCAGGGCGGCCACGGTGGCAGCGTCCCGGTTCATAATGGCTCCGGTACTGGTGCCGTAAGGTCGCGAGAAGAATGCCCCTTTTGCCATCAGGCTGGCGACGGCCCGCTCCGATAGTTCCCTGACCCGGGCCGATTCGTCCCGGTCCTCCGGGTTATAGAACAGGTTGAATTCGCAGTGGCAGTTGCTGCCCTGTACTATCGGCTGGAGGTAGATGCCCATTTCGGAAGTCGGGTAACCCGTTGCGTTCGCATCCTCATACATGGCATCGAGTATTCCGGGGAGATTATCATAAATAGTCAGGAAAAATATATCATGGCAGGCCCCTTTGTTACGTAGCTTCCAGTAAGGTTCTTCGGAGGGTTGCTGGACTATTTTCAGTAATGCGGAAGCCGTTATCTCACCGATAGCCTTTACCGGCTCCAGACCCACCCGCTGCGCTGTTTCTCTCATGTCAGCTATCTGTCCGCTAACTCTCTCTTCCGCCAGATATTCGTATCCGGCGATGTTGAAGAAAAGCACCCAGGGAGGCAGATTATCCTTCAGCTCACGGTAATCACCTGGCCATTTCTTCGCCATGATAGCTGCCATGTCGGCATTATTAAGGATAAAGCACTCGTTGACCAGCCTCAACCTTATCAGCCAGTGCACCATCTCCAGTATCTTATCAAGCTTTGTAGAGTCGATTAAAAACGGCTCCTCGAGTCGCGGGATGAGTTCACATCTCACCGATGACCACGTCACGATACCCATCGTTCCCTGGGCTCCCTGAATAACCCGGTACAGCGAAAAAGCCGACGGCCCCGCTGCCTCCTTCTGAGCTCCTCCGGCGGCCCACTGCTCTTCCAGCGTACCCGGTCCGGCGGCGGCTCCTGTCCGGAACATATCACCGGTACCGAAAATCACCTCGACGCAGGCCAGAGGGTCACCTAAATCCCAGTGATATTTGGGCATTACTACCGGTTCTCTTTCCAGCAGACTGCCGGTAACGGATTTTAACGCACGCGGCAGTAAAGGCAGGTTAAGCCTGAGTCCTTCTCTGGCTACGGCCGGTATAAGCTCTTTAAAGGTTATGCCCGGCTCAAACATGGCTACTCTGTTGACCCTGTCGACCTTTATTATCTTTTTCATACCGCTTAAGTCGACGATTACGGAGCCCCCTATGCCGGGAACGGTATCCCCCCGGAAGTGTGGAGGTCCCGAACTCACCGGCACGAGAGGCGTTAGTGTTTCATTGGCCCACCTGACTATTGTCTCTATATCAGCCGTGCTTCTTGGCTTGACTATACATCCCGGCTTTATGGCATTAACGAAACTCATGTCTTTATAATATTCTTCCAGCGCCGATTCTTCAGTACTAATGTTACCAGCGCCGATTATCTCCGTTAGCTTGTCTTTTGTACTCATCCTCGTCCCCTTTCTCTTGTTGGCTTGAATTGCTAGCCTGTAAAATTTCCAGAATATGCTTTGTGATCACCGGGTAGTACACCAACCCTGATAATAAGGGTACTATCGGGATGCCGGTATTCTTTCGTATTTAGATGCAAAGAAAATGTCAAGGTGCATGACGGGCTTATCAACTCTTTTGTATATCATG
>DUFB01000038.1 GCA_011192005.1 Dehalococcoidia bacterium | reverse complement strand
GCCGTCGATTATTTTCCTTCCCCAGCCTCAAACCGGTCTGGATAACCGCCTGTGCTCTGGTGGCAATCGTCATCGCCGGCGGCGGTACCGTCTATGCGGCCGGTAATGCCCTCCCCGATAGCCCCCTATATACCGTCAAGCTGGCTACCGAGCAGGTGCGCCTGTTCTTCACCCCCTCCGACATCGGCAAGGCCGAGCTCTACGCCCAGTTCGCTGACGAGCGTGTCGAGGAAATTATCAGGATGGCTGACAAGGGCGATGTTGAGCTCGTCGAGAAGACTACCAACCGACTCAACGACCAGCTGGTAGCCATGGCCAGCCTGACCCTCGGCGGCGATGGCGTTCCCCCCGGTGATGGTATGCTTTCCATGAGCGCTCCGGAAGACTCCAAGCATGGCGAGGAAACGGTGGCGATGACCGCACCGTCCACCACTGCTCCTCCTCCGGCACCGGTTGTGGCTACCACGCCTGACTCGGATACCAACGCTCAACTGGGGGTGGCAGACAGGGCACCGGCTCCGGCAGTCGAGACTGCCTTATCGGCTGAAACTGAAACTAAGGATGATGAAGAAAACGGCGACCGTGAAAGAAGGGAAAAGCTCAAGGAGCAGCTATTGCGCCAGGCTATTGAAAACCCCGAGGCCCTTGAAGAAGCCCTGAAAACGGCGTCGGAATCAATGAGAGACCTCCTCCTCTGGGCAATCGATGTAGCCAACAAAGGCTATGATGAAGCTATCAGTAATATAAGATAAACGCGTTAACACGCTCGAAAAGAAAAGTCGCTGCTAACGAAGCAGCGACTTTTACGTTATATATAGTGGAAACACTAACAAGGAGGACAATATGCGTACCTGATACCGCCGGAAAAGCAAAATTCCCCTTTAGGGATTTATTTTTAAATACAAAAACAAATGGAGGAATAAAATGAAGAAACAATGGATTATATTGATCGGTGCGGTGGTGCTGGTGGTGGCAATCGCGCTGGTCGGTTGCGGTTCCGACCAGGTTAAGCTTTCCACGGATAACGGCGAGCTTAAAATAAGCCTCGATAGCCAATCACAGGGCATCTGGGTCAACGGTAACGGCAAGGTCTATGCCAGCCCGGATATTGCCATTCTCTCGCTGGGAATTGAGGTACAGGAAGAGACCGTTGCTCTGGCTCAGGCAAACGCCTCCGAGGCTATGAACAAGGTTATAGATACTCTCAAGAACCAGGGTGTTGCTGACGAGGATATCCAGACCCAGCAGTTCAACATCAGCAAGATCTCCGAATGGAAAGTAGTCTACGGTGAGGGTGAAAAGGAAGTTATTACCGGTTACCGGGTCACCAATATTGTCTCTGTTAAGGTAAGGGATATAAATAAGGTTGGCGTCATCATTGATGCTGTCGCTGCTGCCGGAGGCGACCTTACCCGTATCGACAGCATCGGTTTTACCGTTGACGACCCCACCCCGTATTACGAGGAAGCCCGGGCTCAGGCTGTTGAGTATGCCAAAGCCAAGGCGGAGCAGCTTGCCGAATTAAGCGGCGTCGAGCTGGGCAAACCCAGCTATATCTCAGAGAGCACTTATTACTCCAGCCCGAACTACTACCGCGGCGATATGTCTTTTGATGCCATACCCGCAGCGGAAACTTCCATCAGCCCCGGCGAGCTTGAGATAAGTGCCACTGTCCAGATAGCCTTCGCTATCAATGACTGATAATTGAATAGAAATTAATAACAATTATGAAAATCAGAAGGGAGCTTCTTCTCCGAAGCTCCCTTTTTTATCCGGTGGTATCCCTTTCGGCGTACCGCTCCCATTCGCTGTAGACGCACCCGCAGTACTGCTGACGGTAAAGGTCCATTGGCTTGGTTATGTGCCGGCTATCTGAATAACGTTTACGCAGGTCGGCGTAAAGGAACTCAATTTTCTGGTCCCCAGAAATCTTTTTGCCTGTTTTTAAAAGGATTTCATGTTGCTGGTGGGGGCTGATGAGCAGGGTGGTGGTAAAAGCGTCGAAGCCGTTCTCTCGCGCTGTCTCCGCCGTTTTTCCCAGTCGCAGTTCGAAGCAGATTTGGCATCGTTGCTCTTCCTTGCCCGCCACCCGGCGGAAGTACTCCGGCATGTCGTACCCCTCAGCGATGATGAGTGGCAGGTTCATCTTTTCGGCCAACCTCTCCATGCTTTCCAGTCGGTTCTGGTGTTCCGAGTGGGGGTGAATATTCGGGTTGTACCAGAACGTGCTGACATCATATCCTTGCTGTCTCCAGTGCTCCACCGTATAGGCGGTGCAGTGAGCACAGCAGACGTGTAACAGGGTCTTTTTCATCATAATCGGCACTCCCGTTATATACTATACTGAAAAACCTCCTCCAGTGTCACACCGAAAACACGGGCAATTTTAAAGGCAAGCTCGATAGAGGGTACGTACTTGCCCTGCTCCAGGGCGATGATGGTCTGTCGAGTGCAGCCGGCAAGTTCGGCAAGCTGTTCTTGGGTCATTTCGCCGTGGTCGAAGCGAAGTCGCCTGATCTGGTTATTTATCCTAGCTGTCGGCATGACTCACCTTCCGTCCGTATAGGAGTAGTGCCGTGATTGACTGGGTCAGCAGTAGCGTCACCCCACCGACGATTACAATGAATAACGGGAAGTAAACCGGGACAGTCTCGCTGCCACTGTCCATGTAAATAATAGCCAGCACCAGCAGCAGGGCGGCGACGACGCTGTACGATACTCCCGTTGCCCACAACGAGGCCTTGCGGAATATCGACTTGTCTCTCTCATCGGTGACGGCTTTGAGGCGGCCTTTCAGAATCCCGGCGATGATATGCATGACGACCAGGGCGATAAAAGCGGCGGCGCAGAGCCAGTAAAAGGTCATTTTCATCGTCTCGTCCTGCCAGTAAAAGATGGTACCTTTAATCGAAAAGAGCACCACCCAGCCGATAACCAGCGCCCCGAAAATTACCAGCTGTATCCAGGCGGTTTTTTGACTTATGGTCATTTTCCCTTCCTCCTCTCTGTAATATGTACACTACATATAGTAAAATATAATTTACTAAATGTCAAGTACTTTTTACATTATTTTCTAAAATAATCGCATTTTTTATAATAATGTGGTTTAAAGACTAGATTGGTCTTACAGCATCTTCGGCTGGTTGGACTTGTTGTAGGGCAGGCCAAGGTGCTCGTAAGCCAAGCGCGTGGCTACCCGGCCTCTCGGTGTGCGCTCCAGGAAGCCCAGCTGCATGAGGTACGGCTCGTAGACATCGGTAACGGTGTCCGATTCCTCGCTTATGGAGGCGGCTATCGTGTCCAGCCCCACCGGACCACCGTTGAACTTCTCGATGATGGTATGCAGTACCTTGTGGTCCACTTCATCCAGCCCGATTTCGTCCACTTCCAGCTTCGTTAATGCCGCTCTGGCGATTTCCTCGGTGATGATGCCGTCGGCCATTACCTGGGCGTAGTCTCTTACCCTCTTCAGCAGTCGGTTGGCGACACGCGGCGTGCCCCTGGCTCTACGGGCTATTTCTTTCAGTCCACCCTCGTCGGCCTGGACCTGGAGTATCCTGGCGGATCGTTTCAGGATTTTCTCCAGCGAGGTATGGTCGTAAAAATCAAGTCGGTACACCGCGCCGAACCTGTCCCTTAAGGGCGGACTGAGCAGGGCGTAGCGGGTGGTGGCGCCTATCAGGGTGAAACTCGGTAGGTTGAGTCGCAAGCTCTTTGCCCCGGGCCCCTTCCCGATGATGATATCGAGAGCGAAGTCTTCCAGTGCGGGGTAGAGTATCTCTTCCACGGTACGGTTGAGCCGGTGAATCTCGTCAATGAAAAGAATATCGTGCTTTTTCAGGTTGGTTAGGATGGCCGCAAGGTCACCGGTGCGTTCGATGGCCGGACCCGACGTCGTCCTGATGTTGGCACCGACTTCCACAGCGATGATATGTGCCAGGCAGGTCTTGCCGAGTCCGGGGGGACCGTAGAATAGCACGTGGTCGAGGGCTTCGTCGCGGCCTTTAGCGGCATCGATGGCTATCTTGAGGTTGTCCTTCGTCTTGTCCTGTCCCGTAAAATCCGCCAGATGTCTCGGCCTCAGGCTGGTATCGAGAGGTGTATCCTCTTCGCTGGGTTTACCCGATACGATGCGAGCTATTCGTCTCACCCCCTGGATAAGTTAGGATGCCGTTATTCCTGCAGCGGTTCTTCGCTGTCCTCTTCGTCTTCAGTCTCGTCGATATCCGTCAGCCCTTCATCAAGGCTATCTTCAAATGCTTCCGGACCCGGTAGCTCTTCGTCTTCTTCGGATTCTTCGGTCTCGATTTCGGCAGGCGTGTCTATGCTGGCGAGAAGCCTCTGTACTTCGTCCTCTTCGTCGTCTACCAGCAGACTCAAGGTTTCCTCGTCCTCCTCGCCAGTTATCAGTTCTGATACCGTTTCCTCGGGAAGGTAATGGGCCGGGATAAGCTTGCCGATGATGACGTTTTCCTTCAGCCCTACCAGCTTGTCAACCTTACCATTAACCGCTGCTTCGGTAAGGATTCTGGTGGTTTCCTGGAACGAAGCCGCCGCCAGCCAGCTTTCGGTGCTCAGCGATGCTCTAGTGATACCAAGGAGCAGGGTGTGTGCCGTGGCCGGTTCGCCACCTTCCGCCAGGACCTTGGCATTGGTGTCTTCGTAGGTGTATTTGTCAACCAGCTCATCAGGCACCAGATCGGTATCGCCCGCCGAATCTATTCTTACCTTGGTAAGCATCTGATGGACGATGACTTCGATATGCTTATCGTTGATGTTTACGCCCTGGGAGCGGTATACCTTCTGTACCTCGTCTACTAGGTATTGCTGTACGGCTTCCTTCCCCAGGATACGCAATATATCGTGGGGATTGACGGAACCGTCGGTCAACTGCTGCCCGGCTTTGATCTCGTCCCCGGTTTGCACCCAGATACTGGCGCTCGACGTGACGGTGTATTCGCGTTCTTCCTTCTCGGCATAGTTTATTACCAGCTGTTTCTTCTTCACCGATACTTCCCCCGCGAAAGTGGCGGTAATTGGTGGTTCCTCCTCGGTTTCGGAGTCAGCCTTTTTCTTACTTGTCTTATCCGCTTTTACGGCCAGCACCGCCCCAATGTCTACCGACTCCCTGTCCTTCACCATCACCTTCCAGCCTGTCGGTATCGCGTAATCGTCCTGGTATACCTCGGTGCTGATTATTTTAATGCGTCGGCCTTCTTCATCCTGAATTACCTCGGCTACCCCGTCGATTTCGGAGATTATTGCCTGTCCCTTGGGCGTCCGGGCTTCGAAAAGCTCTTCAACTCTGGGCAGACCGCTGGTGATATCCAGTCCCACCACACCGCCGGTGTGGAAGGTACGCAGTGTCAGCTGTGTGCCAGGCTCGCCGATGCTTTCGGCGGCGATAATGCCCACCGCAACGTTCGGGCCTACCAGTTCTCCGCGCGCAAGGTCGCGACCGTAGCAACGCTGGCAGGTGCCCCGCCTCGACTGACAGGTCAAAGGCGACCTGGCGTAGACCGATGTTAGTCCCGCCGCGATGATTTCTCTGGCTTTTTCCTCGTCGATTTCCTGGTTTTGCTCGACGATAATTACCCCGGTTTCCGGATGGATGATATCGCTGGCGGCCAGCCTTCCGGTCATGCGTTCGGTAAATGACGGGAGCAGTCCTTTATCCTTGGGTTCGGTTATCCATACCCCATCGATTGTCCCGCAGTCTTCTTCGGCGGTGATTACGTCCTGTGCCACGTCGATAAGACGGCGGGTAAGATAGCCGCTGTCCGATGTTCTCAGGGCGGTATCCGCCAGGCCCTTGCGGGCGCCGTGGGTGGAAATGAAGTACTCCAGAATACTGTGTCCCTCGCGTAAACTGGACTTAATCGGGAACTCGATGATTTTACCGGACGGGTCGGTCATCAGACCCCGCATGCCGGCCATCTGTCTTATCTGCGAGATATTACCCTTGGCTCCGGAGGTTGCCATCATGTAGATGCCGCCGTAGCGGTCGAGATTGCTGGAGATAGTGTTGGTAATGTCGTCGGTAGTTTCCATCCACACGCTGATAATCTGGTCGTATCTCTCGTCTTCGGTTATCAGGCCCCGGTCGTATTGGTCTTCGATGACGGCAATTCTGGTTTCGGCTGCGTTTAGCATCTCAGGCTTATTCGCCGGTACTTCGATGTCGTTCATTGCTATGGTAATTCCCGACTTCGAAGCATAGTGGAAGCCGAGTCGCTTGATGCTGTCCAGTATCTGCCCGGTCTCTTCGTCGGGCAGTAAGCGGCAGCAATCGATGGCTATCTGCTTTAACGTTGTTTTATCGATTATTTTATTGAAAAATCCGAGTTCTTTAGGCAGGATTTCGTTGAAGAAAATCCGCCCGATGCTCGTCTTCAGGATTTCGCCCGTTTCCTCATCTCTGACGTTTATTTCTTCTCTGAGTTTGACGATACCGAATTCGTAGGCGAGCTTGGCTTCCTCGAAGCTGCTGTATAATTTGGCGTCCTCTTCTGCCTGCTGTCGTATGCTGGTCAGGTAATAGCATCCCAGTACCATGTCCAGGGTTGGCGTAACCGTGGGCTCGCCGCTGCTGGGTAGCAATATATTGTGGTGGCTCAGCATCATTTCTCTGGCTTCTTTCACCGCTGCCTTGGAAAGCGGTACGTGAACGGCCATCTGGTCGCCGTCGAAGTCCGCGTTGAAGGCCGAGCAGACCAGCGGATGTATCTGTATCGCGCTGCCGTCGATGAGAACCGGTTCGAAGGCCTGTATACTGAGCCGGTGCAGCGTCGGTGCCCGGTTGAGTAGGACGGGGCGCTCTTTAATTACCTCTTCCAGTATGTCGTAGACTTCCGCCTTGGCTCTTTCCACGAGCCTCCGGGCACTCTTGATGTTGGGCGCCAGGCCCTGCGCCACCAGTCGGCGCATCACGAAGGGCTTGAACAGCTCCAGTGCCATACGCCGCGGCAGACCGCACTGGTGGAGCTTGAGTTCAGGCCCACACACGATTACCGAGCGGCCGCTGTAATCGACCCTTTTACCCAGCAGGTTCTGACGGAAGCGACCCTGCTTTCCACGCAGCATATCGGAGAGCGATTTCAGCTTGTGGTTGCCGCTGATGGATATCGCCCGGCCCCTCCGGCCGTTATCAATGAGCGAATCAACGGCTTCCTGGAGCATCCTTTTTTCATTGCGTATGATTATCGTCGGCGCTCCGATGTCGATGAGGTGCCGCAGACGGTTATTGCGGTTGATAACCCTCCGGTAGAGGTCATTAAGGTCTGATGTAGCGAACCTGCCGCCGTCCAGCTGTACCATTGGCCTCAGGTCGGGCGGCAACACCGGCAGCACGGTGAGAATCATCCACTCCGGCTTGTTACCGCTGTTCCTGAAAGCTTCCACCACCCGCAGTTGCTTGCTGGCTTTCTTGCGTCTCTGACCTGAGGACGACTGTGTTTCCTGTAGCAGTTCGTTACGCAGCTCATCCAGGTCTATATTCTTGATTATCAGCAATATCGCTTCGGCGCCCATCCCTGCCTCGAATACATCTCCGTATTTTTCTTTTAGGTCATGGTACTGATTCTCGGTGAGAATCTTCTTGACGTAAATATCATTCAACTGCTCGATGTCGTTGGCGATATCCTCTTCCAGCTTGGTTTTCTCCTCGATGAACTGCTCGCGGAGACGGTTTATCTCTTCGACCGTTACCTTGTCCTGCTCCATCCGGGTGATTTTCTCTTCAAGCTCGCTCTGTTGCCTGGTAATATTCTCTTCCGATTTCGCTTCCAGTTGCAGTATGGATTCCTCGCGGGCTGCCTCGTTTACCGTTGTCACGATATATTGTGAGAAGTAGAGCACGTGTTCCAGACTGCGCGGCGAGAGGTCCAATAATAATCCCAGCCGACTCGGTATGCCCTTGGCAAACCAGATGTGACTTACCG
>DUFB01000037.1 GCA_011192005.1 Dehalococcoidia bacterium | reverse complement strand
TATGATAAAATCAGTTGGATCAGCCAGAAAAAGGTCGTATTCATCTGCCTTCATATACTCGCCCTCAACAAACTGATAAGCGACATCCGGAGGAAGTGTACCACCCGGCCATCGTTGATGTCTGGGAACGAGTAATTCCAGCATTAACCCGGAGTTCGTTCCCGCCGCTGCACCACCAGAATCGGGCTCGAAATCCAGAAGAACCTTCAGACAGGCTTCAGTGTAGGCAGCCGGGTCATAGTACATTGTGGAAAGTGGTATTCCGGCATATCTGGCGGCAAAACCACCTGCGTGTATTGTTACCGGCACCCTATCAGGCTCTTTCAATTGCATGGCATCCAGTACCCTCTTTTCCCTTTCCTGGCGCAACTCTTCCACTGACTTGCCATGCTTTTTTTCGATTCCCGCTATTAGTTTCTTTTCTCTGTCCTTATATGATTTCTCAACAGTACTTATTTTTGCCATGCGAAGATCCTCCATTGAGTTCTGTATAAAATACAGGGTGGTATCCTTTATATGGCACCCTGCTCATTTCCCACAATAATAATGAAAACCGGGATATTTTACAATAAGGCAAAACGTTTAAGATATTAAAAAAAAGCCAGGCTTTACTCCTCCATATGCAGCAGCCGCCTGGCGTTGCCCTCGAATATCTTCTGCTTGTCCGCTTCGCTGATTGCCATCCGCTCGATTGACTCAATGGTCTGTCTGGTATACCTGTCGCCGTATTCGCTGTCGAAAGGAAAATCGGTGGCGAAGACCATATGGTCAACCCCGCAGAATTCATACCCGCACATCAGGGCTGAGGTGTTGCCATAAAGCGCCGTATCGTAAAAGAACATCTTGAAGTAGTCCAGGTGAGGTTTTGATAGTCCCTGCGTATACTTCGCCCCGCGTAGAATCACTGCATGGTCATAAGATCCCTCCATTCTCTGCCCCAGGAAAGGAATCATCCCCCCACAATGGTGGGTGATAAATTTCAGGGTCGGGTATTTCTCCAGCACTCCGCTGAAGACCATCCTGGTCATAAAGGTCGCTGTCTCGTAAGGCCAGCCGAGGTTGCTGAATATCATATAGCGTGACCTGTTTTCGGTCCTGTAATCGGGGTAGTCGGCGGAGCGGGTGGGATGCACCCATATCGGTAAATCATACTCCACCATCTTCTCGTAAATGGGCATATATTCGGGCAGGTCGAGGGGTTTATCGTTTATGGGAGCCAGCAACTGGATACCTCTGAGTCCCAGTTCGTTTATCGCCCGGTCGATTTCCTCGAGGGCAGCGTCCACATCGTCCATCGGCAGAGAAGCCGCCGCCGCAGGAAACTTGTCCGGGTATTTCTGCACCAGTTCCGCCATTTCATCGTTCGCCAGCCTTGCCAGCTCAACGGCTTTCTCGCCCTGGGCGATTGCCTCCGGTGGAGGCAGACCGAGGGTCAGAACGTGGGCAAGATCCGGGTATTTATCCATAATTCTAAACCTGTGGTCGAGGTCGAAGAGTGTCGGTAGACTATCGATAACATTCTTAAGGTAGAAGTTATCGGGTGTTATCCTGTAGAATTCTTCCTTATACTTCGGAGTTAAAATATGGCAGAACATATCTATTTTCATCATTTACACCTTTCACATTAGTTCTTAATAAGTTATTACATAACGCCCTGTTCCTTCAGCCCGGTAATTCTATCCGCACTGAAGCCCAGCAGTTCTGAATAAACGTAGTCGTTATGCTCACCGAGCCCGGGGGCATGCCCCTTGATGCTGCCCGGTGTTAACGACATCTTCATCGGGATACCGGCAATTGGTAGTTCACCCAGCCCCGGAAACTCTATCTGTTGCACCATGTCGCGAGCTTTTATCTGCTCGTCGGTTAGCAACTGGTCTATCGTCTGAACCGGTTCGCACGGAACCCGGGCTTCCTCGCACAGTTTAACCAACTCGGCAACTGTCTTTTCTGCCACCCAGGGTCCTACCACCTCGTTGATTGCATCGGCATTCCAGAAACGGTCCATATCGCTCCCGAACCTGGGGTCTTCAGCCATTTCGGGCCTGCCGAATTTCTCGGTGAACCGGCGCCAGATACTGTTTGTAACCACCGAGAGCACTACCCAGCCATCCTTAGCCTGGAGGCAGGTATTATATGAGTGGAAACCCCGGTTTCCAATCTGTTTCCTCACCTCGCCATAGAAATGATAAAGGAGTAAGGTCCCCATCGACTGCGAAATGAACGAAGCCGTATCGTAAAGCGAAACGTCGATTGCCTGTCCTTTGCCCGTCTTCTCCCTGTGATGAAGAGCACTCAGGACGGCGACACTGGTAAAAAGTCCGGCGGAGACATCTACGAAAGGAATTCCTGTCTTAATCGGGTCATCACCCTCGAACCCGGTCAGCACCATACCTCCTGACCTTGCCTGCGCCGTGCCGTCGAAGCCCGGTCTCTGCGCGTCGGGACCGTCCTGACCGTATCCTGAAAGCGCCGCCACGATTATCCCCTCGTTCACTTCCTTGAGGTTCTCATAAGCCACTTCCTCGGCTATGGGAGCACCCGGAGTATAGTTATGCAGCAGTACATCCGAACGCTTAACCAGTTCCCTCAGGATTTCCCTGCCTTCCGGGGTATTTATCCTCAGCGTGGCGCATTTTTTCCCACGTCCTATTACCTTGTACAGTAGCGTTTCTCCGTCCGGTCCGCACTGCCCCCAGGTCCGGTCCGCCGCGCCCCGTGGTTCCTCAATCCTTATTACCTCGGCTCCCAGATCGCACAGTACCATTCCGCACAACGGGCATGCCTGGAAGCGCGATAAATCCAGCACTCTGATACCTTCTAACGGTTCCAATCCCGTCAACCTCCTTTCATTTCATGTAACTAAGGACAGTCTAGAGACTGGAGAAAATGCTGTCAAGTAAAATTATTATACTGTTCGTTTTTGGTCGTTTACTGTTACTATACCCCTGCCTCCCAAAGTCTTGTACGGCGGGCAGGGCTACCCCCTTTCAAACCGTATCTTTAATTGCCATGGATTAATCGATTGTTTGAAAGGGGGCGAAGCCCCCTCTCTCCTCAACTCCCCTCTCCAGCTATGACAGCTTTTCTTTTGTACAACTTGGCACATGGTTTACACTTTATACCGGGCACATGGTTTACACTTTTATAGTACAAGAGTAATCATCCATAATTCCCAGTCTCTTGAAGCCATACCTGATCTCCCATTCGTTTTCATTCTTCAATTGTTGTAATCCTATTCGTTCTCCCGATAAAGCCTGTGAAATATAGATCAATTTACCATTCCAGCGAAACTCACCAGTGCTACGGACTGTCCTTACAGCGAATTCAGGGCCATATTTAATCGGAGCGCTTCTTGAAGTATAGCCCCGATTCGATGCTACGTAAACAGTTCCTGGTTTCTTCATATCTAGCGCTTCATGCGGCCGGTCAAAGTTATACTCCTCAACAAATCGATTAAATGCCTTCTGCTGTGCAGCCAAATTAACTTGAGGAGGATTGGTCATCTCTTCTTTCAGAGTCCTGTGCATACGCTCCTGTCTCCCATTCTGTTCAGGATGTCCTTTGTCTATTCTTTCAGGCTTTATTCCGAGTTTGATAAACCATGCTGAAAGACGAGACAGGCCTTGTAGTCCTTTCGATGCAAACGGAGCTCCATTATCCGTCTTTATAGCTTCGGGTAATCCATATCTCCTGAATGTCATTTCAAACCAGGGCCTTACATGAATGTAGGTAGTACGCTCCATACCACGACAAAGGAGAAGAAAACGACTGTAGTTATCTATTATCGTCAGTGGATAGCATAGATTCCCGTCTTTTGTCTTGAATTGACCTTTGAAATCAGCACTCCATACTCTGTTAGGCGCATCACAATCAATAAATGGTTGCGTATACGGCTCTACGCTATGTCTGATACGCCTAGATTTTATCAGCCCCTCACGCTTGAATACCACACTTATTGTGCTCAGCGATGGCCATTCCTCATCCGGATATTGCTCGACTAATATATTCCGTATCTTTTTTGGCCCCCACCTTGGATGGTTAAGCCTTTCTGATACAAGCCTCTTTACCATCTCGGGTGGAACTGCGTTCGGGTGATAGTGTGGCGCCCTGGAATGCTCCTTGAAACCCTCAGGACCTCTCTCTTTGAACCGCTCCAGCCACTTATAGATAGTTACCCGGCTTACACCATATATCCTGCTTAATTCCGCTATCGATGCTTTATTCCTTATCCAGTCACCTACCATCTCGATCCTTTGTTCCATCGGACATGTCTCCTTCCATGGCATAGGCGTTTACCTCCTGCCTGTACCTTAATCTGTAAACTATGTCCCTGGATAATTCTGTAAAGGATGTCCCCGGGTTGTACC
>DUFB01000036.1 GCA_011192005.1 Dehalococcoidia bacterium | reverse complement strand
GGTACCTCTACAGCGGCGGGGGACTCAGGATAGATACCGGCGGTCGGACGACGCTGGAAGGCCTCTGGGCGGCCGGCGGCTCGTCCAGCAACAGCTGGTCGGGCGGGGGCGGCGGCCAGGCGGGACTCGGCGTACAATCGGCGGCCATCACCGGGTTCGTAGCGGGTGAGAACGCCGCTGCCTGCGCCGCGAAAAACCGGCGATATGATATCGACGCCGCCTGTGCGGAGGAAATAATCGACCGGATAAAGGCACCGATGCAGCGTAAGGGTGAGATTGACGCCACGGAAGTCACCTATCGGGTACACGAGGCGGTCGTTCCGATGAAGTACAATCGGCTGCGAGAAGCAGGCCGGATGAACGAGGCGCTGGGAATCATAAAAGACGCCAGAGAAAAGTTAGGCAGGGTCGGCGCCGCTGACTTTCACGACCTGGCGCGCTACCACTCGGCGGAAAGTATGGCCATGGCCGCCGAATTCACCTATAGAGCCGCCCTGATGCGGGAGGAAAGCCGGGCCGGTCACTTCCGGGAGGATTTTCCCGAGCGTGACGACAAGAACTGGTTCAAATGGATAACGATAGAGTCGAAAGACGGCACGCCTCACCTGGCGACGCTGCTGGTACCGGTGGAGAAATATAAACTTCAGCCTTAGTATGAAGGTGGCTCCTGGTTAAGTGACATTTCTCCTATTTATTTATCCCCATTGTGTTAGAATATTGTTAGATCCATTATGGAGGGGAGAATGAATGTAGAACACGTTGACGGTAAAGACGCGGGCAAGGTAATGCTTTACACCCTGAGTACCTGCGTCTGGTGTAAGAAGACCAAGGCGTTGCTGAAAGAACTGGGTGTCGCCTATGATTATATCGATGTCGACCTTCTGAGTGGTTCGGAGGAGGACGAGGTCGTGAAAGAAATCACGAAATTCAATCCCAGCTGCAATTTCCCGACGATGGTCATCAACAATAAAAAATGCATCGTCGGCTTCAAAGAGGACGAAATCCGGGAGGCTTTACAGAAGTGACTGAAGGGCCTGATGTTTCTAGCGGAGAGGTGGACCGGCTAAGAAAGACTCTGAGCGAGGAGGCCGAGTCCGGCGGCTATCACCTGAACCCGGATGGTGATGTAACCGGCGAGCTGGTAAAGGGTCTCATCGTTAACGAGAAACGCTACGGCTACCGCGCCTGCCCCTGCCGTCTGGCTTCCGGAGATAAGGAAAAAGACCTCGATATCATCTGCCCCTGTGATTACCGCGACCCCGACCTTACCGATTACAATACCTGCTACTGCGGTCTCTACGTATCGCAGGGCGTGGTCGACGGTAAGGTGAAAATCGGTTCCATTCCGGAACGCCGTCCCCCGCCTGACAAAAGGATTCGGATGAAAGCGAAAAAGAAAGTAACTGGCCTGACTTCATTGCCTCTGCCCGTCTGGCGCTGCCGGGTATGCGGTTACCTCTGTGCCCGGGAAGGACCCCCCGAGGTCTGCCCCATCTGCAAGGCTAAAAAGGAGCGGTTCGAGCGGTTTATATAACTCCAGGCTATTGGAGGCTAATATAAACCGGCTTTGTTTCAGTCTTCGCCCTGCTGTTTCCTGAGGTGCGCTGCCTGGGTGACGGCAGCCACTGCTGCTACTGCCGCTACCTTCCGTTTCTGGTCGAAAATCTGCGTGAGTTTTTCTTCCAGTGGCTGTTCTCGCTCCATTATCTTGCGGGTATCATCCAGCAGGCCGGGCTCGTTGGCGATGAAGTGGGTGCTGAAGTCGCCCTTGACGAAACGCGGGTTTTCCAGCACCGCCTTGTGAAAGTCTATGTTCGTTTTTACACCAGAGATGATGTATTCGTAGAGAGCCCGTCGCATACGTACGATAGCTTCCTGGCGGTCTTTGCCCCAGGCGATGAGCTTGGATATCATGGGGTCATAGATGGAGGGTATGGTATAGCGCGTATACACGCCGCTATCGACGCGGATGCCGATGCCCCCGGGCGAACGGTAGCCTCGGAGCTTGCCGGGCGAGGGAGAGAAGTTATTAAGCGGGTCTTCGGCGTTGATGCGGCACTCTATCGCCCATCCCCGCGCGAAGACTTCTTCCTGTTTCATGCTCAGGGGCTCCCCGCTGGCGATGCGTATCTGCTCTTTGACGATATCGATGCCGGTGACTATTTCCGTGACCGGGTGTTCCACCTGGATGCGGGTATTGGCTTCCATGAAGTAATAATTGCCGTTGGAGTAGATGAATTCAATCGTTCCGGCACCCTCGTAGTTGACCCATTTGCCGGCCCTGACGGCGGCGGCCCCCATCTCGGCGCGCAACTCCGGGGTCAGGGCGGGCGAGGGTGATTCCTCAATGAGCTTCTGGTGCCTCCGCTGGATGGAGCACTCACGCTCTCCCAAATGGATTACATTTCCCTGCGAGTCCGCCAGTATCTGGAACTCGATGTGGCGGGGGTTGGGAACGTATTTCTCGATATAGACGTCGGCAAGACCGAAGGTTGTCGTGGCGATGTTCTGCGAGGATTCAATCGCCCCACGCAGGTCTTTCTCTTCGTTAACGATAATCATCCCGATACCGCCACCGCCCCCAGAAGGTTTCAATATTACGGGATAGCCTACCGATCTGGCAATATCCCGGGCTTTTTCGTACACGGTAACGCGTTCGTTGGTGCCCGGCACCACCGGCACCCCGGCTTCCTTCATCTCGCGACGGGCTTTTATCTTGTTGCCCATCAGAGCGAGTATATTACTGGACGGTCCGATGAATTTGATGCCCTCTCTCTCGCAGGCATAGGCTAAATTGGGATTCTCCGCCAGGAAGCCGTAGCCGGGATGAATGCCGTCGGCCTTGCTTTCCCTGGCGATTTTGATGATCCTGGGAATGTTGAGATAGCTGTCCGTGGCCGGTGCCGGGCCCAGGTAATAGGCTTCGTCGGCGTATTTGGCGAACAGGGCGTCCTCGTCCGCCTCCGAATACACGGCGATAGAGGTAATTCCAAGCTCCCGGCAGGCGCGCATGACGCGGATGGCTATTTCACCGCGGTTGGATACCAGTATTCTCTTAAGCATCGGGTTCCACCACCATTAATAAGTCTCCGTTATTAACGACCTCTCCCTGGTAGGTCATTATCTCCTTAACGACGCCGCCGTGGGGCGTTTTAACATCGTTCTGCATCTTCATCGCCTCGATGGTCATCACCACATCACCGGCTGCTACTTTATCACCGACGTTTACCTTAACGGAAAGTATCATGCCCTGCATCGGCGAGGTCACCGCGCCGGGAGGCAGCTCGACGGGTTGTGCTGTTTTCTGTGAAACGGCCATCTTACCCATCACCGAGGCTACCTTGACGTTGAACACCTCTCCGTCCACGTCCACGCTGAATTCCACGGGCAAGTCCCCGCCGCCACCGGCGGTTACCGGTGCTAGGTCAGCCGCCGAGGGGAGTTTCTCTTCCGTTATTTCACCTTTCAGGAATTTCTCCGCTACTTGGGGATAGAGGGCGTAGGTGATGAGGTCTTCCTCCTTTTTAAGAATGCCCAGCTTCTGTGCCTCGGCCCTGAGCTTTTCCAACTCCGGTTTGAGCAGGTCGGCCGGGCGTACGTCGATGGGTTTTTCATCGCCGATTACCTGTTTCCTGATATCCTCGTTTATCTCGCCGGGCGGTCGGCCGTATTGACCCATTAAATAATTCTTTACCTCCTGCGTGACCTGCTTGTAACGCTCTCCGGCTAGTACGTTCAGGACCGCCTGGATGCCCACGACCTGACTTGTAGGCGTGACCAGCGGCGGGTAGCCGAGGTCGGCGCGTACGCGGGGTATCTCCTCGAGCACCTTGCTGTATTTGTCCATGGCGTTCTGCTCGCGGAGCTGGCTGACTAGGTTGGAAAGCATGCCGCCGGGTATCTGGTGCAGCAGGACATTGACGCTGGGGCGGGTGGTCTCGGCGGTGAACAGCATCCGGTATTTATTGCTGATATCGGCAAAGTACTCGCCGATTTCGTACAGTAGTTCTAGGTCGAAGCCGGTATCATAGGGCGTATCTTTAAAGAAAGCCGCCACGCTCTCGGTCGGTGGCTGCGAGGTACCCCAGCCGAAAGCGGAGAAAGCAGTATCGAGCATATCGACACCGGCCTCTGCCGCCGCGTAATAGCTGGAGGGAGCCATGCCGCTGGAGCAGTGGGAGTGAAGGCTGATGGGTATTTTCGCCTTCTTCTTGATGGTCGTCACCAGGTCGACAGCGGCTGCCGGGGAGATAAGTCCCGCCATATCTTTGATGCAGACGGAATCGCAGCCCAGGTCTTCAAGTGCCTTGGCCATGTCGGCAAACCCCTCGTTGGAATGCACCGGAGAGGTGGTGTAGCTGATAGTCCCCTGAGCGTGTGCCTTGTGTTCTTTGACTACCTCGATGGCCAGCTGCATGTTGCGCAGGTCATTGAGGGCATCGAAAATCCTGAAGACGTCCACGCCGTTCTTTACGGAAAGGTGGACGAACTCCCGCAGGACGTCGTCGGCGTAGTGGCGGTAGCCGACGAGGTTCTGGCCGCGAAGCAGCATCTGGAGTCGGGTGTTCTTTACTTTTTCCTTGAGACTGCGTAACCGCTCCCAGGGGTCCTCGTTGAGGTACCTGATGCAGGAGTCGAAAGTGGCACCTCCCCACACCTCCAGAGAGAAGAACCCCACTTTATCGAGTTGATCGGCGATGGGGAGCATGTCCCTGGTGCGCATCCTGGTGGCAATCAGGGACTGGTGGGCGTCCCTTAATGTTGTATCAGTAATCAATATACCCATATATCGCTTTTATCCTTCCTAGTTCATACGTGTGCCGGGCAGACCGTACCATTGTAGCTGATTTGAATATTAATTAAAAGTAGAGCTATCAAGGTGTTGACATGTGTGACCGGCAATGCTAATATATGAACTGTAATACGTGTATTACCGTACGTAATTATAGCTGATGTTTTTAATAATGTCAAGGTGCTATCACCGGGGGTAAGATGGAAAAGGGACAGTGGACATTCCTGACGAATCACGGCAGGGTGTTTGTGTATATATCCAAGCACCCCAAAAGTACCACCGAGTTGATTTCACGGGAAGTCGGTTTATCGCAGAGAGGCGTGCAGAAGATAATCACCGAACTTGAATTAGCGGGTTATATCGCCAGGCGCAAGGAAGGCCGCTGCAACCGCTATATCGTCCATCCCGAGTTGCCGATGCGTCACCGGCTGGAAAGGGACCATGCCGTGGGCGACCTGCTGATGGCACTTTGATGCTTTAAAGACGAAGAAATCACTCACCCGGTGTCCGTGGGGAAAAATCCTTCAAGGGTATATTCTTAACAGAATCCGGATTTCTCATATCGAAGTATTGTTGCTTGCTTCTTCTCCTGAAGTCGAGTAGCAACGGAATCATCAGCCCCAGGGTTAGCACCAGAGTAAGCACGTCGGTAATCGGGAACGCTGCCCAGATACCGTCGATGCCCCAGAAGCGCGGGAAGATGAGGACGGTGGGGAGCAGGAAAATGGCCGACCTCGCTAGAGAGGTGACTATCGCCTGAATGACCTTACCGATTGCCTGGAAGATTACTTGGCCGACCATCATCATACCGATAATCGGCATCACGGCGAAGACACGCTTGGCGGCGTAAACGCCGACACTGACAAGCCCCGCATCGTCGGTGAAAATGCGGATAAATGGTTCCGGTGAGAAGTACAGGATGAAAAAGGCTACAACGCTTATCGTCGTGGCATAAGTTACGCCAATTCTGATTGCCTTAAGAGCCCTGTCGAAGCGCCTGGCGCCGTAGTTAAAACCGAGAATAGGTTGCAGCCCCTGCCCGATGACCATCCCCGGCATCAGGGCGAACATCATGATGCGGTGGATGATGCCGAAAGCGGCTATGTGCAGGTCGCCACCGTAGGATACCAGCAGCCGGTTGACGAATATAGAAGCAATACTCCCCGCCACGACCATCGCCAGGGCGGAGATACCAATAGCCAGGATATCCTTCATGATTCCCCACTGGATAATCAGGTTACGAGTGTGGATTTTCAGGAAGCTCCTGCCGCTGAAATGATAGCTCAGGAAGTATATAGATGAAATCAGCTGGGCTATTACGGTGGCCAGGGCGGCACCCGCAACGCCCATTTTCAGCGGGATAATGAAGATAGCATCGAAGACAATGTTCAGACCGGCACCGATAATCATGCCGATCATGGGGACACGGGCGTTCCCCTCAGCTCTTATCAGGGTATTCATCGACATGGAGAAGGTCATAAAGAACATCCCGTAAAGAATAATGGTGAAATAATCGTGGGAATAAGGGAGGATGGTATCCGATGCCCCCATCAGCCTGAGCCAGTAATCGGGATTCGATAAACCGACTACCATCACGATGGCGGAGAGGATGACGGTGCCGCTGAAAGCGTTACCCAGGGCGTGTTCGGCACGGGGAACGTTATCGGCACCGATTAATCTCGAGATGAGCGATGCTCCTCCCATCCCCATCATCTGGCCGATGCCCATGGAAAGCATCTGGATGGGGAAGACGATGGATAGTCCACCGATGGCCAGAGCCCCTTCCTCCGGGGTGCCGATGAATTTGCCGACGAAGATGGTATCGACCACGTTGTAAAGAGTCATGACGAACATACCCATGAAGGCGGGTATGGTCAGCTTGGCCAGCAAACGGCCGATATGTTCGTCATCTAGGACGTTCTTGCGTCGGTCGCCCATCATCGGCAAATCACGCTTCTACTATTTGTATTTATCTCCGGTCATCAACTTCCACTTTTACAGGCTCTGTCAGCCGTTCCGGTGATAGGGGGCCTTTCCCGTCCTCCGACTTCAGCTGGGCGGATTTCCTGAACTGCCGGATAATCGGTGATATCATGACCAGAATCAGGACAAAGGTCAGGAAATCGGATGCGGGGAAAGAAATGAGTACGCCGTCGAGCTGCCAGGCATTGGACAGGATGAATACCAGCGGAATCATGAAAACTACCGGCCGGACGATGGCGGTTATAAAAGCCTGTAACCCCTTGCCGATTGCCTGGAACATCTGTGTGCCCAGGTGGATAGCCCCCATCAGCGGCATGGCCAGGAGCGTAAGCTTGGCGACATGAGCCCCCTCGGCTACCAGGGCCGGGTCGTTGCTGAATATTCTTATCAGTGGTTCCGGGGAGAAGTAGAATACCAGGAACACCAGGATGCTCAGAGTGGTCGAGGTAATGGCGGCGATGGATATGGTTTTCATGAGCAGGTGGTAACGCCTGGCGCCGAAATTGTAACCGAGGATGGGCTGCGCGCCCTGTCCGATAACCATACCCGGCATTATGGCGAACATCATCAGGCGCTGGACGATGCCAAAGGCCGACAGGGTGATATCACCGCCGTATGAAACAACCAGGTGAATCATGATCATCGCCGAAAGGCTGCTGGCTATCGTCTGGGTAAAGGCGGAAATACCCACAGCGAACATATCCTTGAGTATTCGAAAGTCAGGCTTGAAATTGCTGATGCGTAGTTTCAGGTAGCTGCTACCGGTAAGATAGTAGGCGAGCAAATATGACATGGAAATAGCCTGGGATATTATCGTGGCCAGCCCGGCCCCCTTGACGCCCATATTTAAAACAACGATAAACAGCCAGCTGAGAAAGATGCTGAACCCGGCGCCCAGTATCATGGCGGTCATGCCTACCCGGGCATTGCCCTCGGCGCGGGCAAAGCTGAGCAGGGCCGTGGAAAAGATGGCGAAAAACGAGCCGCTGATGATAAACATCAGATAGTCCTTGGCGTGGACCAGGATGGCATCGGAAGCACCGATAAGCCTCAACCAGAAGTCCATGAAGGGCAGGACGACGATTGCCACGATAACCGACAGGACAAGACTGATAGTAAAGCCGTTACCTAGGGTCTTTTCCGCCTCGCTATGTTTCTGAGCTCCCAGCTGCCTTGATATCAGCGATGCTCCACCGATACCAACCATCATCCCGAAGCCGAAGGCCAGCATCTGCAACGGAAAGACAATGGTCAACCCGCCGATGCCCAGCGGGCCAACATAGTGACCGACAAATATCGTGCTGATGACGTTATACAGCGTCTGCACGAACATCCCGAAAAATGCCGGCAGAGTTAGTTTGAGAAGTAACGAACCGATACGGTCGGTATTCAACATGCTATGATTTCTGTTTTCCATAGATATAGTTACGTAATCCTTATATATATTACTGAGATTCTAAATAAACGCCGTGAACCGGTTTGCTATAGTTTCAGGAGTATATCGCGCAGGTTTCTCAGCGATGTTGAAAGAGTCTCTAATTCGCTTTCATCGAGGTCGGAGATGTATTCTCCAACTGCATTAAATATAATATTCTCGTGTTTTTCCAGGAAGTTTCTGCCCTTGTCGGTAAGCGTGATATTAATCGTCCTGCGGTCGGACTCGCCGAAGCTCCGTTCCACCAGTTCCAGTTCTACCAGCTTATCGATGAGATGGGTCATCTGGGCTTTGGCGATGTGCAGCTTGGTGCCTATTTCCGCAGGATGCAACGTACCCTCTTCTTTCAGTACCGTCATTATTTCAATATGAGGCAATCTGACATCAATATCAGTATCCGCCAGGGTGATGTTTATCAGCTTACTCCGGATTATCCTGAAGACAAGAGGTGGTATAGAGAGCAAATCTACGGCTACTTTTCCCGGGATATCGCTTCCCATATTAAGTCCTCCTGAAGTTTTAACGGGATAATGGTATACATAATAAATAATATATATAATTAATAGTTAATATATTATATAGTATATATTATAAACTATATTCTTGGGTGTGTCAAGTTATCCTTAGTGCCGATATTTTCTGGTTTTGGTAGATTATTGAACACTCTCCCCCTGATCCCCTCTCAAACGGATACATATTTAGTACCCCCGATTTCGCTTGTTTGAGAGGGGTCAGGGGTGAGGCATGCATTTGCCTGACGGAGACTGATGAAACAGGTCGTCATTTATACACCCGTTAATTTGACACTAAAATACGTACGGAATATGATTATTTTGGATATTTATCAAATAAGTCGTTCCGACTGCGGAATTCTCATAACAGAAAAGAAATCATAATCGTATATATCTAAAAACTCAATAAGATTCTCGGAGTGCTGAAGGAAAGGAAAGCGGGCAGATGGTCGGTATTACGTCTATAGGGGCTTATTTACCCATATACAGGCTCAGCAGCGATGACATAGCGGCAACATGGGGAGGCAGGAGCAACCGCGGTGCCAAAGCGGTAGCGGGTTATGACGAGGACACTGTTACCATGGCGGTGGCGGCGGCCCTCGACTGTATGGAGGGGGGTGGGATTGAGCCCGACGGGCTCTCGCTGGCTACTACCACGGCTCCCTACCGCGAAAAGCAGTCGGTAGCTATTATCGCCAGTGCGGTGGACCTGCCTCAGGAGACCCGTACCGCCGACTTTACCGACTCATTGAGGGCTGGTTCGATAGCCCTGAAAGCGGCCGTCGATGCCGTCAGCGCCGGTTCATTGGATAATGCGGTTGTTGTCGCTGCCGACTGTCGTCTCGGTGCGGCCAAGGGCATGCTGGAGCAGTCCTTGGGTGAGGGCGCCGCAGCTGTTGCCGTGGGCTCGAAAGGTGTTATCGCGGAAATCGAGGGTACCTATTCCATATTCAACGATTTTACGGACTATTGGCGGGCTGAGGACGATACCTATATACGAACAACCGAGCAGCGGTTCATCGACGAGGTGGGCTATCTGCCGACCATGCAGGAAGCTATTTCCGGTCTACTAAAGAAATATCAGCTTGATATCAATGATTTTTCCAGAATCGTCTATTACGCCGCCGATGCCCGGCAGCACGCCACCCTGGCCCGGCGGATGAAGCTTGATAAAGACAAAGTACAGGACTCTCTTTACCAGGCAATCGGCAACACCGGTACGACGGCGGTGTTATTGATGCTCGCCGACTCCATTGAAAAAGCCAAAGCAGGCGACCGTATTCTCTTCGTCAGCTACGGTGACGGAGCCGATGCTTATTGTATTAAAGTTACTGAAAATATACAAAAATTTCAGAAAAAGCCATTTATCACCGATAAACTGGCGGGAAAGATAGCCATAAATTACGGTCAGTACCTCACCTGGAAAAACCTGGTCGATGTCGAGGCCTCGACCCTGCCCGAGCGCCCGGCGCTTTCCCTGCCGGGCCGCTGGCGGGAGAGGCGGGCGATAGCGGCGCTGTACGGGGTAAAGTGCAGGAAATGTGGCACGCCGCAGATTCATCAGCTGGGGCAGGCCATCCGGGTTTGCGTCAACTGCCAGGCCAGAGATAATTTTGAACCTTATAAATTTTCCGACAAGAAGGGTAAGCTCTTCAGCTACGCCATTGACCAGCTGCAGCCCACGCAAAATCCACCGGGCGTGAACGGCGTCATCGACTTTGATGAGGGCGGAAGGATTATCTGCGAGCTGACCGACTGTGAACCTGACAAGGTGGAGGTGGGTATGCCGGTGGAGATGACTTTCAGGAAGATGTTTCAGAGTCGTGGTTATTATAATTATTTCTGGAAGGCGAAACCGGTTGAATAAATATAGCTGTCATTGCGAGGAGCGAAGCGACGAGTCAATCTCCTCGAACGGTAATAGAGATTGCTAGACCTCACTCGCAATGACTCTATTTTCGGAGGATTTATATGGAAGGAATCAAGGATAAAGTCGCCATCGTGGGCATGGGCTGTACCAAGTTCGGGGAGCGCTGGGACAAGGGCGTCGAGGACCTCATCGTTGAAGCTGCCTACGAGGCTTTCGAGGATGCTGGCATCGAGCCCAAAGATGTCCAGGCGGCCTGGATTGGCACGGTGTTTTCCGGCCTGAGCGCCATCACTCTTTCGCCGTTACAACTTCCCTATATCCCCATGACCCGGGTAGAGAATATGTGCGCCACCGGCTCGGAGGCATTACGTGGGGCGTGCTACGCGGTGGCGGCCGGCGCCTGTGACGTCGCCCTGGCCGTGGGCGTGGAGAAGCTCAAGGACTCGGGCACCACCGGGGTGAAAGGCCCCAGCGTCGTCGGGGACAACCAGGACGGTAGCTCCGGCATCGGGCCCGGCTACAGCGCCCCGGCGTCGTTTGCCTACCTGGCGACGCGCTATTTCCACGATTATAACATCAAACCCGAGGAAGGGAAAAGACTGCTGGCGCAGATTACCGTCAAGAACCACCATAACGGCAGCCTCAATCCCAAGGCGCATTTCCAGAACGAGCTCACCGTGGAACAGGTGGTTAACGCTCCGATAATCGCTTGGCCACTGGGCCTCTTCGATTGCTGCGGCGTCAGCGATGGCGCCGCGGTGGCGGTGGTCACGCGGGCGGACATGGCCAGGAACTTCAGGGACGACCCCATCTACGTCAAGGGAATGCAGATTGCCGTCGGTGCCAGGCAGGGCGCCCTGCACCAGAGCTACGATTTCGTCCACATCGAGGAGAACGTCATCGGCTCGCGGCGGGCTTACGAGGAAGCCGGGGTGAAGAACCCGCGCAAGGAGATATGTATGGCCGAGGTGCACGATTGCTTCAGCATCCACGAGATGATTGTCTATGAGGACCTGGGATTCAGTCCACGGGGCAGGGCCCGAGATGATATCGAGGCCGGCAGCTTTACCCTCGAGGGAGATTTACCCGTCAATACCGACGGCGGACTTAAATGCTTCGGCCACCCCCTGGGCGCCAGCGGCTTACGGATGATGTACGAGGTCTACAAGCAGCTCCAGGGCAAGGCCGGACCGCGCCAGGTGAAGAACCCGCGCCTGGGTCTGACGCACAACCTCGGCGGAAATGCCGGCACCGGCATCTGCAGCTGCCTTATCGTGGGCAATGAGAAATAAATAACGTTGTTAAGAGTTATGCTAATGCAAGTAAGGAGGCAAGGGATGAGGAAGCTGGTATTTTGCATAGCACTTATCTTATGCCTGGTGCTAAT
>DUFB01000035.1 GCA_011192005.1 Dehalococcoidia bacterium | reverse complement strand
GAGCTAAAGCAGGCGTCGGTATTCCCACGAGGAGTAATATAATAATGAATAATATTATACGGTGGCGCATCTTCTATCCCGTACCTCTGGAAGATTGCTTCTCCCTGAAGGAGAAAGATACGGCGCCGCCTAACAGGAAAAATCCACCACCGGCCCATATCCAGACAATCATGGGATTCACCAGTACCCGGAAAGTTGCTGATTTATCATCCGGGTCGAAAGCGGTCCAGACCAGTGAAACGAATAAGTCCTCTGCCGCCGCGGTGCGTACGGCAACTTCGGCGAAGAAATTATCATGGCTGAACCAGTAAGCGTAGCTGGGATGCATCGTAGTTACCTCTTTATCACTCCTGCTCACCAGCACCTTGGCAACCGCGCTAATCTTAGCACTATCCTGCTTGAATGTCAGTTCCTGGTAAGTAAGTTCGTATTTGCTGACACTGGCCGTCTCGCCGATATCAAGCGTTACCGTTTTCTCTATGCTGTAGAATGATGATGCGATAATACCGAGGGCAAGAAGGATTATCCCGATATGGGCGATAAAGCCGCCGTAGCGTGCCCGGTTACTGTTGATAAGAGAAAAGAATGCCTGAAAATAGTTGATTTTCTGGTTGTTGTGGCGTACTGCGGTTCCTCGCCACCATTCCCGGAAAATCACGAATAACACCAGACCGCAAATCAGTACCACGGCTATATACCAGTTGCCTGTACCGGTGGTGAGAATTACTGCGGAAACGATGGTGCCGGCGAGGAGGAAGATTATTATATTGCGCCCTGGTGATTTCCACGTCGATTTCCCCCAGCCGAGCAGGGGGCAGACCCCCATGAGTAATACCAGGAGAAGCATTATCGGCCCGCAGGTACTGTCGAAATAGCTGCGCTCCAGGGCTATTTTCGTGCCTCCCACGCCCTCGATTATTCCCGGCAATACCGTCCCTATTAAAATGATAATCACCAGCACTATCAGGATGATGTTGGTGAAAAGGAAAGCACTCTCTCTCGATATCAGGGACGGTGGACTTTCCTTGCTCCTGATGTCGCGGTGGCGTATATATATCAGTATCAGTGACCCGATTACCACCACTATCATCGCTCCTAGAATGTACGGCGGAAAGGATGAACCGTAGAATCCGTGCAGGGGAGACTCGATACCGCCATGGGTGATGAAAGGACTGAGCAGGGTGAACACAAAAGTAAATACAATGAGGTATAAGCCCCACGCGGTCAGGTAGTTCCTCTGGCGGCCCATTACCATCGAGTGGAGGAAAGCGGTCCCCAGCAACCAGGGCATCAGCCCCGCATTCTCCACGGGGTCCCAGGCCCAGTAGCCTCCCCAGCCCAGCTCGTTGTAAGACCACCACATACCGACGATATTGCCTACGCCCAGGGCACACCAGGCGAAGATTGCCCAGTGTCGTACGAGGGTATTGCGCCATATGTCCGGACTGCGGTCGATAACCGCTGCCATCACCAGAGCGAAAACGATGGTAAAACCGGCAAATCCTAGGTAGAGAAGCGGGGGATGCACCAGCATGCCGAAGTTCTGCAACAGCGGATTCAAACCGAAGCCGTCACTGACGGGAGAACTCTGAGGTGCGAAGACATTACCCACCAGCACTACCAGGCATATATAGAATGCTTCGATAACGACCAGGATAGCCATGGTACAGGCGGTCATGCGTCGGTCGGCTTTACCCGTCAGACAGACCAGCAGTGCTGAAAACAGTGATATCAGCCACCCCCATAAGAACACCGAGCCTGCTTTATCGGCATAGAGAGCGCTTAAAGAATACAGAGGAGAAAGGTCATGACTGGAATGCTCGGCGACAATCTTCACGCTGAAATCATCGGTAAAAAAAGCGTAAAGAACTACGGCTAATGCCAGTGTGTACAACCCGAATATTCCCAGGATACCGTACCGCGCACCTTTATAAAACCGCCCGGATTCACTCCTCGCAGCGGATATGGAAGCCAGTAACGAGAAAATGGCGACTGGCAGAGCAATAATTAGGGCGATCCGTCCGATTTCTATCATTTAATCTATTCTAGCAGAGCTTCATACTTGGAGGAGCATCTCAAAATGAGCTGTGAGGCGTGAAACATGCCGTCGGAGCCGTATTTCCCTTCTACCAGGATGGCGGAACCTTCCTTGAAATTGCTGGGTTGTGCTCCGTTATATAAAACCGGCAGATTCTGGTCGCCCTCGGTGATGATAAAGCTTAGTTTGACTTTTTCCGCGTCCCAGGCGACGGAACCGTTCACCACCGTGCCGGCCACTCGTACATTATTGTCACCGATTTTTTCGATATCTTCGTAAAATTCGCTAACTCCCTGGTAGTAACTGCCCATGTTTTGAAGAATAACTATTACCAGATATATTACCGCCGCTAATACTATCACACCCCCGATTACGTATTTTTTTTTCATGATAACGGTATCTCTTGAATGGCTTGCCCGGTTTCAAGTCTACTCTGGATATATTTGGACTGTCAAACACCGGAGATGTTGACTTAGCCTACCCCTGTATGGTATTATCCATGCTGGAATGCTACGAGGGAATAAAAAAGGATTTCACCGTATTGACACTATCCCTGCTTTCAAAGCTTTCTCTTTCTATCCACCGGTATTACCTTACAGCCCCATCATTTTATCTGACGGATCTCTAAACCGGTGTGCACATATATTAAAAACAACTAAATAATCATGGAGGGTTACTGATGCGTTTGAAATTATGGATTACCCTGGGCTCGATAGTGATTCTGCTGGCATCGTTGTTATCAATGCCGGTACTCACCGCCTGCGGTGGGGGAGAAGAAACCACAACACAACCCACAGCAACATCTCCCACAACTACAGTAGCAGAAAAATCGGAATTTGATATAGTCAAGGCGGTCATTGCCGATTACCTGACAAGTCCCGCCAGTAACATGAAGGCTTCCGACCTTCACATGGCAATTGCTGAAGGCGACGCTCCTTATATCGTCAGCCTGCGGAGTGCCGCCGATTATGCCAAGGGGCATATTCCCGGTGCTGTCAACATAGCCTTCGGCGAACTGACCACTTTACCCAAGGATGAAGAAATTCTCGTCTACTGCTATACCGGGCAATCGGCCTCCTTTGCTGCTGCCGTACTCGGTGTCCTGAATTATGACGTAACCAACCTGCTCCACGGTATGTCCAGCTGGTCTGATGACCCCGATGTCTACGTCTCACGCTTTGACCCGGCTACCGGTCAGGGTAACTTCGCTGTCGAGACGACCGCTAACTCTGGTGGCTCCTATGCCATGCCCGTGTTGAATAACACGGCTTCTAATGACGAGGCTGAGATTGTACTGGCTGCAGCGAAGACCGTTTCACCCAAGTACATCACCGCCGCCGACCTGAACATGAAGATAGCCGAGAGCGAAGATATGACCATCATCGACCTGCGCGCTGCGGAAAACTACGCCGCGGGTCATATCAAAGGGGCTATTAATTTTGGTCTTACAGCTCTGCTGGATAATCTTGGTAAAATAAACCCCGACGCACCGGTGTACGTATACTGTTACACCGGACACACGGCGGCTCAGGCTGCGGCTTTACTGCAGATGCTGGGTTACGATGCCTACAGTGTCAAGTTCGGCATGTGCGGCTGGAGTTCCGACCCCGATATTAATGCCGGCAAGTGCTTCGATCCTGCCAGCGCCGCGGGTTACGCCACGGAAAAGTAGAAAAATGCAATATTTCTGCCTGCTCAGGATGATTATCCGGGCAGGCAGGATAATAACAGAGGGTTGCCCTGTAACATAATTTAATATAATACCGGAGAGGTTGATGAAAAAACTCGTTATGGCAGTTCCCATAATCATTGTCATGATTGCTTTAGTCGCCATTGGGTGTAGCAATAAAGGGTTAGTTGGACCTGAAGACGAGGAAGAACTAACCAATAGCTGCGTTGACTGCCATACCGATAAAGCGCTCCTCCAGGAACTGGCGGTTGTCGAAGAAGAAATCGTATCAGAGGAAACAACGGGCGAAGGCTGAGGCGGAGATTTACCTCCGTTGGAGGCATGGGAAAAAGTCTGGGTTAAGGATGCTGAGTTCCTGCTGAGCACCCATGGTAGTGTGGGTTGTGTTATCTGCCACGGTGGTGACAGCCAGGAAGAAGTCAAAGAGCTGGCGCATCTAAATCTGATAATCGACCCGTCCGATGGGGATTGCAACACCTGTCACCTGGATGTAGCTCAATCTCACGATCTAAGTCTTCATGCTACTTTGAGTGGTTTTAAATCAGCACTGGAAGCCAGGGGCGGGGATCTTTCCGAGGGTTCTGCGTTGGCGACGGCGATGGAAAACCACTGCCAGGAGTGTCATACCACCTGCGGGCAATGTCATGTCAGCCGACCGGACGAGCTTGGCGGCGGTCTTGTTTCCGGCCATGAGTTTCGCCTGACTCCGTCGATGCAATACAACTGTATTGCCTGTCACGGTGCCCGTGTTGGCGCGGAATACCTTGGAGAAAACGCAGGCTTTCCCGCTGACGTCCACTGGACCCAGGCAACCATGCTGTGTACCGATTGCCACAGTCAGGAGCTTCACGGTTCAGGATATTTGTCAGATTCCCGTTACGATAATCCGAATGTAGCAAGGTGCGAAGACTGCCACGAGGATGTCTGGACAAACACTGAAGGCAATCCCCAGCACGAGCAGCACCTGAGTGACCTTTCCTGCTATGTCTGCCATTCCGTGGCCTACAAGAACTGCTACGGATGTCACGTTTCCATAGACCCGGAAGGATTACCCTGCCGCACCAGCGAGCCGTCCCAGATGCAGTTTGAAATCGGCCAGAATCCGTTGCGGTCATCCGAAAGGCCTTATAAATATGTGGTGCTCCGTCATGTACCGACCTGTTCCGGTACCTGCGACTTCTATGGCGAAAATCTCTTCCCCAATTTCAATGATGTTTCAACCTGGAAGTATGCCACTCCCCACAACATTCAGTTGCACACACCTCAAAACGAGAGCTGCGATGCCTGTCATGGCAATGCCGATTTGTTCCTGACCGAAGAAGATATCAGGATTGATGAGAAAAACGCCAACCAGGACGTTATCGTTACTGATTTACCGGAAACGGTAGGGAAATAGATACATTATGGAGATAACTCGCAGGGATTTTATAAAGGGCGGAGCCGGAGCTACAGGACTGATACTATTAACGCCGACAGCCATGGCTATGGCTAAAAATTCGCAGACCAGTGCCGGCAAAGCCATGCTGATTGATGTTACCAAATGCGTTAACTGCTGGTGGTGTTACGCTGCCTGTAAAGAATACAACCAGCTCCCCGAGACTGTTAAGCCCGACTTGGAGCAACCTCCGGAACTCTCGCCCGATGTCTGGACAACGCTCCATCCGGTCATGAAGGATGACCGGTGGGTCTCAAGAAAAAAGGCGTGTAACCATTGCACCGATGCTGCCTGTGTTGAAGTCTGTCCCACCGGAGCCTTGAGTTATAACGAGATGGGTTTTGTCCAGTATGAAAAAGAAAAATGCTCCGGTTGTGGTTACTGCGCTGAATTCTGTCCTTTTGATGTGCCCCAGATGGAAACAAATAAGGTAACCGGGGTAGCCATCATGAATAAATGCACTTTCTGCTGCGACCGTGTTGCCAATGGTGAGCAGCCTGCCTGTGCCGCCGCCTGCACCACGGGGGCCATTAAATATGGAGAGCGCACGGAGTTGATTACTGAAGCTGAGGAAAGGATTGCCCTTCTTCGTCAAAGCAATCCCGGGGCTTCGGTTTATGGTATTGATGAAATGCAGGGTTTGCACGTAATGTATATCCTCGATGATTCTCCGGAGGTGTACGGACTGCCAGCCGACCCCGAAGTGCCACCCACCACTACCCTCCGCAGTATATTGAAGTGGCTCGGCTCCGGACTGGCGATCGCCGCGATAGCCGGTTTTGGATTGAATTACCTGGTCGCCCGTATGAGAATGAAAAGGGGAGAAGAGTAAATGGCAGAACCGAGAGTAGTCGAACGCTTCAGGAAACGCACTATCTGGTTTCACTGGATTCATACGGCGGCTTTTCTGGTGTTACTGGTTACCGGCGCTATTCTGTTTCTTCCCGGCCTGGGAGCGCCGGCCGCGGGCGGAATCACGAGGTCCCTCCATCGTATTGCCGCGGTTGTCTTTATTGCGGCACCGGTATTATATACTATCATCAATCCTAAAATGTCGTGGCGCTTTGTAAAAGAAACCTTTACCTGGGGTAAGGATGATATAAAATGGCTGCAGGCGGCGCCCGATTATTATTTCGGCGGCGGCGAGTCGAGGATGATTCCACAGGGACACGTGAATACCGGACAGAAGATGTGGGAATTCATTACGCTATTTACCGGGATTCTGTTTGTGGTAACCGGACTCTTAATGTGGTTCCTCAAGGATACTCTATCGCCAGGTGTTTTCCAGTGGATGGTTATTGTTCACGATTTTGCCTTTATTCTAGCTTTCCTCATGCTGCTGGTACATATCTATACCGGTTCTCTTCATCCTAGAATGAAAGAATCCCTGCGTTCAATGTGGGATGGTAAAGTATCCAGGGGTTATGCCAGGAGTCACTACAGCAAATGGTACGATGAAATATCTAAAGGTAGCGGTTAGCAATTTTTAGATATAACCGGCGTCTACTCACCTAAGTGCACCCTCCCCCACACTCCCACCACGCGTACCATGGATTCATAGACACTGGGGTCTGATTTACTACCCTTCGGAGCACAGATTTTTATATAATTGTTCAATACCAGAGCTCCAACACTATCAATCGCAGAACGCACGGCTGCCAGTTGAGTCACTATACTTTCACATTCACGTTCATCAGTAACCATTTTCTGAAGACCGCGTACCTGACCTTCTATCCGTTTGAGTCGCTTCACTATTGCTTCTCTTGTTACCTCTGTTTTGTTTTCGGTCGTCATAGCTTCCTCCGTCGGGGAATATATCACCGAAGTATATTTTACCTAATAATTTTACCTTACTAGACAGTAAATTCCAACATAGAGTGTTGACAGAAGAAATGGCAGGTGGTAAGCTATACCCCAGTAGGGTATCTTCGGCTTAGCTACCCTATTGCTCCAGTGGATTGCCCGGCTTTTTCAGGTCGGGTAATTCATTTTTTATAACTTTGCTGCAGTTTTTCTTGTGATTGAAGGTTGGAGCAATCCTGTCTGTTAATATTCTCTCTTATCGTCTTACCCATGGACGTTTATAAACAAAAAGTCATGTGATAGTGTTGACGTTTTGCATCTGAGATGGCAAATAACATATATTTGAAATATCCATCCATAATACGTATAAACATAACTATGAAGGAGGATATAATGACTACCCTGGATAAACTGGAGAATATCAAACACGGGCCGAATATTGTTGAGTTGAAGCCCTGGAAATCGATTCACGATACTATCACGGCGCCGATGATCACGGCACTGGGCGCCAAGGACATTCCCGAATCAAACCTGGCAATTGGCTTCGCCTATATTACGAAACCCGAGACGCTGGGCATCGAAACCCACCAGCACCCGTTCGACCAGTGGGTGTTTCTCATCGGGGGCGATGGCAATAATTTCCTCGACTTCGATGCTGATATTGAAATGTATCTGGACGGGGAAACAAAAAAGGTCAATTACCCCTGTTATTTCTTTATTCCCAAGGGCGTGGCTCACTGCCCCCTGGTTATCAAACGCGTGGGTAAGCCCTTGATATTTATCGATGCCAGGATTACCGAGGAGGCGTCGGTCAGGCCGTCTTAGTCTCTCGTTCGCCCGGGTTATTCACCTACGGCGGGTAATATTCAGATAATACGCGGGACCGGGGACTCCTGGTAGTGAAGCTAATCCAGAGAGCATTATCGACATAATTACAGTTTTTGTTGACCAAATATTACCCTGAAAATCAACTGGTAAAAGGGGGTAAGTGCATCATGAACAGAGTTAAAAACAGCGTCGGTATCTGGGCCTTCGGTGCCAATGCCACGCGTTTCATGCCGGCGGGGTATCATCCTGAGGGGATGCAGGAGGACATGCCTGCCAAGGTACGGCGGGTTGTCGACGGTCTGGGTGAACTTGCCGATGGTTATGAGTTCCACTATCCCGGCGAGGTCAATGAAGGTAACGTCGATAAGGTCAGGGATGCCCTGGGCACGGCTGACCTGTACTGCATCGCCCTGGGCCTTTTCAACAACCCCAGATATGCCCTTGGTTCGTTTATCAATCCGGACGAGAAATTGAGGAAAGAAGCCATCGCCACGACCCGGAGAGGTATCGAGCTGGCTGCAGCCGTCGGTGCCAAGTTCATCATTTGGCCGGGTGGCGAAGGTTATAACTACCCATTCCAGATTCCTTATAGGGAAGTCTGGGAACATTTTATAGATGCTATCGCCGATGCCGTAGCCTGGGCTAACGAGCGCGGTGTGGTGGTCCTCCTGGAGCACAAAAACTCGGAGCCGGCCATGCGGATACTGATGCGGGACATTGGTATGACCATGTTCGTCATCAACAAGGTCAGGGAAAAGGGCGTCGCCGTGGATAACCTCAAGGTAAATATGGACTGGCAGCACCTCATCATGAACGGCGAACCTCTCAGTGAATATGCCGCCCTGTTGGCCGGTGAAGGCCTGCTGGGGCACCAGCACGGCAATTCCGGTTGGGGTAACTTTGACGACGATAATATGGTCGGGGCTTCGTTTTTCATGCAGACGTTGGAACTGGCGCTGACGTTACGCCGGTGCGGTTACGGCCGGAACGGAGAACGGGTGGGTTTCGATCTTTTCCCCTACACGGAAGACCAGGTAGAAGCCGTCCGGCGCAGCATCTACCAGTGGGAGTATATCGACTCCATTGCCGCCAGGATTGATGATAAGGCTCTGGCGCAGGCTCAGGCAGCCCACGATGCTGTAGCCGCTTACGAGGTCATCTACCGTGCCCTGGGCCTTGACGAGGATTTCATCCGCAGAGTTCACGAAAGTCGTAGAACCGATTAAGGGAGAGAACGATGGATATTTACCGTGATAATACCAGGGGGACCGGTGAAAGGACTCAAGACCTCCTCGCCGGGATGACCCTTGAGGAGAAGATAGCCCAGCTGGGTAGCATCACCCCGACACCTCTGCTGGAAAATGGCCGGTTTTCCGGTAGTAAAGCTGCTGGTATCATCAGTAACGGCATCGGGGAGATAAGCGCCGCGGCGCGGTCGTCCGGCCTGGAAGCCCGCGACCTTGCGGTACTGAATAACGCAATACAGAAGTATCTTGTAGAAAATACACGACTGGGCATACCGGCCATTATCCACGAGGAATGCCTGAACGGTTTCCGAGCAAAAGGGGCTACCATTTTCCCCCAGAACATCGGCCTGGCCAGCGCCTGGGAGCCGGAGCTTATCGGCAGGATGACCGGTGTTATCAGGCAACAGATGAGGGCTACCGGCATACACCAGGGCCTGGCGCCCGTCGTCGATATCGTCCGCGACCCCCGCTGGGGAAGAGTCGAGGAGACATTCGGAGAAGACCCCTATCTGGATGCTAGGATGGCGGTAGCCTACGTCAAAGGTCTGCAGGGTGAAGATATCAGACAGGGCATTATCGCCACGCTGAAACACTTCGCCGGGCATGGCCTGCCGGAGCGGGGATTGAACTCGTCTCCCTCGCATATACCCCCGAGACTATTCCGGGAAGTGTACCTCTATCCGTTCGAGCAGGCTGTCAGGGAAGGCGGTGTACTGTCGGTGATGAATGCCTATCACGAGATTGACGGCATTCCCTGTGCCGCCTCCGGGGCCCTCCTCACGGGTATCCTCAGGGAGGAGTGGGTATTCGACGGTATCGTGGTTTCCGACTATTTCTCGATACGCCAGTTGATGACCGTCCATGGGATAGCCCGTGATGATGGAGAGGCTGCCGCGCTGGCCCTGCAAGCCGGGATAGACAGCGAGCTGCCCGGTTTCGACTGTTATGCTAAGCCTTTGCGGGAGCAGGTGGAAAAAGGGAAGGTCCCCCTGGGTTTAGTCGACCGGGCGGTCTCCCGGATACTGGCCATGAAGTTCAGGCTCGGTCTCTTCGAGAACCCGTACGTCGACCCTGAAGCCGCCCCTGTCGTTATTGATACCCGGGAGCATCGTGAACTTGCCCTCGAGGCGGCGCGTAAGTCGATAGTACTTCTGAAAAACGAAGCGGAAATATTGCCGCTGAAGAAAAGCCTGAAGTCGATTGCCGTCATCGGGCCCAGCGCTGATAGCCAGAGGAATCTCATGGGAGATTACACCTTTCCTGCCTGTTATGGCTATAATTTCGATGTTGATGAGCAGAATCATACGGTGAATATAAAGTGGATTGACGATGACTACCGGGGCGACCGCGTGGTGATTCCCGCCGTGATAAGCCTGCTGGAAGGTATCAAATTAAAAGTTAAAGATGGTACACGGGTCATCTACGCACGGGGTTGTGAGATTAATGATACCTCGGAGGATGACTTTAATGAAGCTGTAAAGGCAGCGCGTGAGGCCGACATGGCTATAGTCGCGGTTGGCGGCAGGTC
>DUFB01000034.1 GCA_011192005.1 Dehalococcoidia bacterium | reverse complement strand
TTTTTTACCCTAAAGACTGACAATCTCTATCGCTTTCATCGGACAGGCTCTTACGCACTCACCGCAGGCCCGGCAAAAAGACGGCTCCGCCATGGGCACGAAATACGGCTCTTCCTGCTTGAGCAGCTTGGACGGGCAGACCTCTGCCGCCGCGCAAACGCCCGCGGGGCACTCACCGGGCACGCATTTAGTATAGTCCAGCAGTGCTGTCTTCCTCGTCATCTGCATCATCTTTTAACCCGTCCTGTATTGATTTTGAAGCCAACGGCTCCTTAGCATCTGGAGCCTCAGGTAGGAGATGAAAGATTCCCTTTATTTGGGGAGCCCCCGGTAGAGGTTTTAGAAATCTTCCTTTTCGGACCCTTCTCACCGCACATGGGGCAGGTCACTTTGCTATCTTTATCAAATAGCCCCCGGAACGCCTCGAACTCTTCACCGCATACACGGCACTCGTATTCATATATCGGCATTTTATACTCCTTGATTATCCCGGTTTTTCTAGCTACAGTGTATTAGAAATTACCTGTGCCGTATGTGATTTTTGTCGCTTTACACTGCCCCCGTTTATTTGACATCAAGCTCGGTAATCTTATATTCTGTGAATTAGCACACTGACATAAATCCACGATAATTGCACTCACCTCAGGAGGTTTTATATGAAAACAATTAAAGAACCGGCCCGGGAAACGAAGGTAATACGTGAAGCCGACGTTGTGGTCGTTGGCGGGGGACCCGGTGGTATCGGTGCCGCGGTATCCGCCGCACGCAACGGGGCTGACACGGTTCTAATTGAGAGATACGGTTACCTGGGAGGCATGGGTACCGGCGGACTGGTTACTATAATTCCCCAGCTGACCGATTATACGGGTAAACAGCAGATTGTTGGGATTACGCAGGAGTGGATTGACCGCCTTATCACTCGCAATGCCGTGGACTACCCCAAGAAGGAGCACTGGGGCTCCCTGGACAAGGAACTTGTCAGGTACTACTTCCAGCGCAGCTTCTTCATGACGCGGCTGGACAGAGTTGTCTACGCTGCCATCATCGATGCCGAGATTTCCAAGTATATCCTCAACGAAATGGTAGAGGAAGCCGGAATCAAAGTCTATTGCCACGCCTGGGGTACCGAATCCATCATGGAAGGTAATCACTGTAAAGGAGTAATCATCGAGAGCAAGTCCGGTCGACAGGCTATCCTGTCCAAGGTTGTCATCGATTCCACCGGCGACGGCGACCTGTTTCCGTATGCCGGTATCGAATACGAGGACAATATCCCGCCGCACTTCCGTATCGCCAACCTGGCACTCTGCTTCTGGGTGGACGGTGTCGACCTCAAGAAGGCTATGGATTTCCGCCAGAATAATCCGAAGGAATTCATGGAACTGAACCGCAAAGCCATGGAAGCCGGCGGTCAGGGAGGCTTCATGCCCAGCAATCTCCCCAATCAGGACGCTGTTGTCTGGTTCCACAACCGCTACCCCAATAAGAGCCAGATAGATGTCGAGGAACTTACCCGCGTCGAGTTCGAAGGCCGCAAGAAGATGATCAAGACCTGGGAGTTCTTCAAAAAGAACATGCCCGGTTTCGAAAAGAGCTTTATCGTACTTTCCTGTCCGCAGCTCGGCACCCGCTCCAGTCGCCGCATGGTTGGCGAATACCAACTTTCCGAAAAGGACCTCTCCGATAACCAGCCGTTCGAAGACACTATCGCCATCTTCCCGGACCTTGACCGCGGTCAGGACTCTCTTGACCATCCCAATATGTACATTCCTTACCGCTGCCTGCTGCCGAAGAACGTGGACAATTTCCTTGTAGCTTGCCGTGCCTTTTCTTCAGACATGCATGTCCAGGATTATTTCAATCTGATTCCCCACTGCATTGCCTTCGGCGAAGCCGCCGGAGCCGCCGCTGCTCTGGCACTCCGGGCTGGAGTTGGGGTAAAGGATGTTGACATCAAAGCTCTTCAGAAGCAGCTTGCCAAACAGGGTGTCCCGCTGCCGGACGTTTCCAAAAAAGTGGATTATAAATACGACGGACCGGGACTGGTCTCGACTTCTTTTACGCCGCCGCATTAAGCAGCAGAACCTGGTGAAACAGGGGGTGATTATCCCCAGTGTTAAGGAGGCTGTTTAGTTATGGTAAAAACAATTACCGACCCGGCGAGAAAGATTAAAGTATTCCGGGAAGCCGATGTCGTGGTCATCGGGGGTGGCCCGGGCGGCGTTGGCTCGGCTATTGCAGCTGCCCGCAGCGGTGCTAAAACAATTCTCATCGAGAGATATGGTCACCTCGGCGGCATGGCCACGGGGGGACTGGTCAACATTATCCCCAACCTGAGTGATATCTATGGTAAACAGCATGTTTTCGGACTCAATCAGGAATTACTCGACCGACTGGACAGGCGGGGAGGGACTTCCTATCCTGCCGGGAAAGATCGAGGCACTGCCGATAAAAAGGTAGTCGATTATTATCAGGATGCCAACCTAGGCTGGTTCTACCTGCGTAAGGACCTCAAAGGCCAGCCGAGAGTCCTGTATTCCGCCGTCGTCGACCCCGAGATTCTCAAGGATGAGTTCAATGACATGGTGCTGGAAGCAGGTGCGGAACTCCTCCTGCACTCCTGGGGGACACGCGCCATCACGGAAGGAAACGCCGTTAAGGGCGTCATCTTCGAGAGCAAGTCCGGGACGCAGGCTGTCCTCGGTAAAGTCATCATCGATTCCACCGGAGACGGTGACATCTTTGTTTCGGCGGGAGCCGAGTTCGATAACGAGTGCGACAACAAGCGCCGCACCGCCTGGTTGGCTCTGGTCTGGTGGGTGACCAACGTCAACCTTAAAAAGTATGACGATTTCAAAGCATCGCAACCGGATAAATTCAAAGAACTGATGCAGGAACTGGTAAAGCTGGATGGTTACCCCGGTTTCTTCAAAGGCATCCTGAAAAATATGCCCAACACCGTCTGGTACCACTGCATGCAACCGCAGTCAGAGCGGACCGATGCCACGGACGTTGAGCAGTTGACCCGCATCGATATCAGGGCGAGGAAAAGGGCGCTGATTACGTTCGAGTTTATGAAAAAGAACATACCTGGCTTCGGGGACAGCTTTATCATGCTTTCCGCCCCGCAGCTCGGCACGCAGGGCGGCCGCCGCATCATCGGCGAGTACATTTTAACGGAAAACGATATGGAGTCCGACGAGGTCTTCGAGGATACCATCGTCACGCTGGCCAATAACGATTACGGCGAGATTTCCCTCAAGCACCCCACCCTTTGCGTACCCTACCGCTGCCTGGTACCGCGAAAAATAGACGGGCTATTAATAGGCTGTCGCGCCTTCTCGTCGAATGACATGATTAACGAGACATTCAATATCATTCCGCACTGTATCGCTTACGGACAGGCGGCCGGTACCGCCGCCGCCCTAGCGGTCAAATCGGGAGTCCAGCCTCGTAACGTCGATTATAAGGCCTTAACGGATAACCTGCGTCAGCAAGGGGTAAACATACCGGAAGCTACGGGAAAGAAAGCCTTACCGGCAACCAGAAGCAAGCCGAAGGATTTTTACTATCAGAAATATCGTGGGCCGGGTAAAGAGTAATCAGGCTGCCGCCTTAAGCTGCTTCCTCACTTCCTCGTAGCCCATATCGAAAGCTTTCAGGTTGGCATCGATAGCCTTGGCGGGGACGCGGTTTCGCACCACTTCCTTGGCAATATCGACGGATATCGGCAGCAGGCCGGTCCCGAAAAGCGCTCCCATCATGACGACATTGGTTGTCTGGATGTTACCGGCTTCCCGGGCAATCTGGCTGGCGTCAAGAGCGATCACTCTCTCCGCGACACTCCTGAGTTTTTCCAGGATGGTTTCAATCTCGGGATATCCGCTTTTCCCCAGGAAAACGGTGAACGGCAAGACCCTGGTGGTATTTAGTATCACAATGCTGGACCTGGAGAGGTACTGGATATTCCTGATAGCTTCCGATGGTTCCACCGCCAGGAGGATATCGCAGGTACCCTCGGTACTCAGCGGTGAATAGATGTCGTCCCCCAGGCGTAAATTGCTAAACACCGAGCCACCCCGCTGAGCCATCCCCAGCACCTCGGAACCTTTTACCCCGATACCACCCTTGACTGCCGCCGTTCCCAGCAGCTCGGACATTAAAACCACACCCTGCCCGCCGACACCGCAGATGATTACTTCCAGCGCTTTTTTATCAGTCATTTTTCTCTCCCGGTATTATAGCATCATGCGGGCACACATGAGCGCATAACCCGCAGCCCGGACACTGGGTGCTGTCGATTATCACGTCCTCGCCCTCGGTAATTATTGCCGGACAACCGAGTAGATTGATGCAGAGCCGGCAGTCGCAGGAAAGGCAGCGTTCCGCTTCCCGGATGGCATCTTCCTTGCTCAGGCCTAATTCGACCTCCTTGAAATTACCACGTCTCTTCTCAACCGGAAGAGTCGGCATAATGGTTCTCGATTGCTGCCCGACCCCGAAGGTATCCATGGTAAGTTTGCTTTCGTAAATACCTTCGCCTTCCCTGCCCGTATCGAGCGGCTCGCCCTTCAGATACCTGTCGATGGATATGGCGGCCCTTTTCCCCGCCGCCAGGGCCTCGATGACGGTAGCCGGTCCGCTGACGGCATCTCCTCCGGCAAAGATGCCTTTGATGCTGGTCTGCAGTGTAACCGGGTCGGCGCCAATCAGTCCTTTCGATACTGCTTTAGCAGCTTCGCCGGACATAAGCTGCAAATCCGGCTCCTCGCCGATGGCCGAGATTACCAGCGGCGTATCGATGATGAATTCCGAACCGGCCACCGGTTCCGGTCGTCTCCGGCCGCTTTCATCAGGCTTTCCCAGTTTCATCTTGATAAATTCCATGCCGGTGACTTTATTGCCGTCGGCGATAACCCGACTCGGTCCCGCCAGCAGGTGGAGTTCCACACCTTCGTTCTCCGCCTCGGTTACTTCTTCGGCGATGGCTGGCATTTCCTCCCGGGAACGGCGGTAAACTATAATAACGTCCCTAAAGCCCAATCGCACGCAGGTACGGGCGCAGTCCACGGCTACATTACCGGCACCGACAATGACCACTTTATCCCTGACGAGTACTTTCTCTCCCGTATTTACTTTATGGAGAAACTCGGTGCCGTCGATAACACCATCGGCTTGTTCGTTCTCAACCCCGAGACGGCGACTCCGGTGGGCACCGACAGCAATAAACACAGCATCATATTTTTTATGTAAAGCCGCCAGCTCCACATCCCTGCCCACCCGTGTATTCAGTTTTATTTCCACTCCCAGTTTGTTAACGGCGTCTATCTCATTATTTAATATGTCGCGGGGCAGGCGGAACTCTGGAATACCCACCGTCATCATGCCACCCAGCTTCGGCAGCGCCTCGAAGATGGTTACCTTATAGCCCTCTCTCCTCAGTTTATACGCCGCCATCAGACCGGCCGGGCCACCGCCGATAATCGCCACTTTTTTATCTTTTTCCCCGGCGATTGTGTAGTCGTCAGCGACCCGCCCGTAATCCACGGCGCTGCGCTTGAGGGCATTGATGGCAATAGCCTCCTCGATATCGCCCCGCACGCATTTCTGCTCGCAGGGACGCGTGCATACCCGTCCGATAATACCGGGAAAAGGTAGTTCTTCTTTGATTAACGCCAGCGCTTCGTCAAACTTTCCCTCCTTTATCAGACCGACATATCCCCTGATATCGATATGCAGGGGGCAGGTAGCCTGGCAGGCGGGCGGACTGCCGGCAACGCACTTCTCCTGGTCGATTTCATAAGGGACTACTTTCACTCCCTGCCGGCGTTTATCCCGGGCATCCAGGATATTGCAGAGTCGACGCACGACCACCAGAGAAGGCCCTTCAAACCTTATCGCTTTCTCCATAGTGTCGATAAGTTCGGGAACGTCGAAAGCGTCCACGACCTCGACGAATTTAACGCCGCTGGCTCTAGCGATATCCTCGATCTTCACCGGCACGCTGTCGTCGGCCGGGGCACCGGGGTGGGGTTGAAAGCCAGTCATGCCGGTAGTGGCGTTATCGAGGACCACCATGGTCACGTTGGCTTTGTTGAATACCGAGTTAATCATCGGGGGAATACCGGAGTGGAAAAACGTGGAATCACCCAGGTGCGCCACCACCGGTACGTCGAGAACGTGCGGAAAGCCGCTGCCCAGCCCGAAAGCACCACCCATGCAGATGGCGATGTCATCGGAGTTCAGCGGAGGATTAGCCGCCAGGGCATAACAGCCGATATCCCCCGTCTTTACCGGTGTTTTTCCCGTTTCCTTCTCATACCGCCGCAGGGCGACGTCGATGGCATAAATGGACGACCGGTGCGGGCAGCCGGCGCACATCGTCGGCGGACGAACGGGTAAAAGGGACTCTGTCTCTATTTTTATCCTGTCTATCGCCGCAAAGTCCACCGGTGACTTAACGCCCGTCAGAGTGCTGAGGGCTTCGGTGACCTGGCGAATTGAAAGCTCTCCCACCAGCGTTAGATGGTCCTTACCGTGGATTTTTACGTCGATGTCGTTGTCCTTGGTGATAACCTTGACCTCGTCCTCAACAAAGGGTTCTAGTTCCTCCACCACCAAAACGGTTGGCACTGACTTTAGTAACTGCTTGGTTAGCTCTTCCGGCAGAGGATATGGCGTGCCGATTTTTAATACGGATATCCTGTCTTCCAATCCCAGCAACCTGATTGCCTCGACGGTGTATCCGTAAGAAATACCGCTGGCGATTACCCCCAGTTCAGCCCTATTTTTAATGGTAAGCCGGTTATAAGGCAGGTCATCGACCGCTTTCCTTATCCTAGCCATCCTGTCGATTACCAGGCGGCGGTTCTTCCTGAAATTGGCCGGTAAACAAACCAGCTTGACCGGGTCTTTCACGAACCTGCCCTGCCTGGCGTCGCGGGATATCTCGCCGAAAACGACATCGCTCCGCGCGTGCCCGATACGCGTCACCGACCTTATCATGAACAGCTGCCCGTATTCCTCGGACAGGCGGAAGGCATCGGCCATCATGTCCTTGGCTTCCTGTCCGGTGGACGGCTCCAGTACCGGTATATATCCCTGCCTAGCGATGTAACGGTTGTCCTGCTCGTTCTGCGAGCTCCACTGTCCCGGGTCGTCGGCGGATACCAGCACAAGACCACCGCGCGCCCCCATGTAGCTGGCCGTCATCAGGGGGTCGTGGGCAACGTTCACACCGACGTGCTTCATGATGGCCAGCGCGCGCAGTCCGCTTACCGAGGCGGCTATGGCCACTTCCAGGGCTACTTTCTCGTTCACCGACCACTCGGCGTAAAAACCCAATTCTTTAGAGACATTTACCAGCGTTTCTGTAATCTCACTCGAAGGTGTGCCGGGATAGGATGCCACGCACTGGACACCGGCCTCGATAGCCCCCCTGGCGAAGGCCTCGTTCCCCAGCATGAACATCCTGGCGCCCGGGGCATCGGAACTGACCGTTAACTCAGCTACTTCGCTCAAAATTTTCCTCCTGACCAGAGGATTTGCCTCTGAGGATAGTCATTTATCAGATGTGATACTTAACGATTAGAAGAAGATAATATGAAGCTTGCTACCACTGTCATTTTACACATTTACTCCTACACATGGCAAACGTAGTATAATTATCTGCTCGGGTATTTATTTGCATGAGGTGTTGGTATGAAAAACACAGGTCATAAGTTGGAAAAATGTATTTCTTCATTTCTTATACTCGCTTTACTACTTACCTGTGCATATCTACCAGCCTGCAACAATAATGAACCGGGCTTCGGCATCTATCTGGTCGAAACCGGAGAGTTGGTATTATCCGACTAGCACATCGAAGCGTACTACTGGGAATCTCACGCCATCGAGTTAAATGAGGAAGGCGTAGAAAAGTGGAACTCCTACATGACTTACAGTGATATTCCCAAGCTGAAAGATACACTTGTATCCCAAAATTTCGTGTTAAATATAAACGGTGAAGAAATCTATCGCGGCAAATTTTACTCTATGGTTATTTCAGCATCCTATTCCGGGGTAGTGATTCTGGACGCGCTGATAAAACTTGACAAAACTCACAACATAATTATCATTCAAAACGGTTATCCTTGGTCAGACCCTTATACTGAAGAAGACCCCAGAAATAACCAGAAGCTCTTTGATTACTTAGACAGCAAAGGCCTATTAAAACCTGGTGAGAAATCCCTTTTTGAGTAATATACAAATAAAGAATTAACAATCCTCTTACTTCATGTGTATTTCAGAGGAAGAAGTGAAGAGGCCTCCTCATATTATTAGGGTTTTTGTCAGTGAATATCTCTTGTGTTATACTCGAATTAGGGGAACATTTATTCTGAAATCAATCTCGGGGATTCCTCCGGGCAAGCAATGGCAGAAAACAATATAGCAAAAGCGCAGCAGCTCGCTGAGCAAATAGTAGAAAACGTAGAAAAGGTAGTGGTCGGTAAGACCGAAGCGGTGAAGCTGGCCGTAATCGCCTTAATCAGCCAGGGGCACCTCCTTATCGAGGATACCCCCGGTGTCGGCAAGACGATACTGGCGCGGAGCCTGGCAAAATCGATAAACTGCACATTTAAAAGGATCCAGTTCACCCCCGATATGCTCCCGGGCGATATCACCGGAGTAACCATATATAACCAGAAGACCAGCGACTTCGAGTTCCGTCCCGGCCCCATCATGGCACAGGTCCTGCTGGCGGACGAAATCAACCGGGCTACCCCCAAGGTACAGTCCGCCCTGCTGGAAGCCATGGGCGAGAAACAGATTACCGTGGACGGCGTAACCCGCCAGATGCCTTCGCCTTTCCACGTCCTGGCTACTCAGAACCCAATCGAGTTCGAGGGGACTTTTCCCCTCCCGGAGGCGCAGCTGGACAGATTCCTGCTGCGGATAAACCTGGGTTACCCCACTTCATCCGAGGAGATAGCTATTGTCGAAAATCAGCAGTACGTTCATCCTATCGAGCAAATCAGTCACGTGGTGGATGCCGCGGATATCCTGATGATTCAGGAGACGGTTAAAGAGATTTTCGTGGACAATGTAATCAAGCAATATATCGTCGCCCTGGTAGAGGCTACCCGCCAGCACCCGTCGGTATTCCTCGGCTCTTCCCCCCGCGGCTCGCTGGCCCTTTTCCGCACAGCTCAGGCCAAAGCCCTACTGAACGGTCGCGATTACGTTCTGCCCGATGATGTAAAAGCCCTGGCGGAACCCGCCCTGGCGCACCGCTCTCTGCTATCGCCCGGGGGACAGACAGCGGGCAGGGATAGCCAGGCTGTTATCGCCGAGATACTGGAAACGGTACCCGTGCCGGGCACAATCCCCGAACGATAGAGACCGGGGGGATTGGGATAACATGAAAATATCCTCTATCTCAGGTTAAACCATGAAAAAACGCTGGGTTCTCATTATTATACTCTCTCTAATCCTGGTAATCGCCATACTCGGGGGATTTACCCTCCTCTGGCGTTTCCTGGTATTTCTCGTTGTGCTGCTGGCGCTGGGCTACTTATGGTCGAAGTACAGCACCCGCAAATTAGATTGTAACGCTGGAGAAACGCCCGGTATCAGCCAGGTAGGCAAGCATTTCGAGGAAAAATTTACCATAACCAATCACAGCTGGTTACCCTCTCCTTTGATTGAAGCCCGTGAGGACACCGACTTGCCGGGATATGGAAATGAATTAACCCTCAGTCTTTCTCCACGTGATTCCTTCACCTGGCAGACCCGCATCCACTGCCGGCGCCGGGGACCTTACCGACTCGGGGCTATTAAAGTAAAAACCTCCGACCCGCTCGGTCTCTGGCCCGTAGAAGAATTTCTAAATCGGGGGCAGCAAATTGTTATTTACCCGGCAACGCTGGAGTTGCCGTACTTCGAGTTGTCTCCGGAGCAGATAAGCGGCATGGGCTCAAGGCGGTGGCTCGCCAGCGAGGTGGGTCCTAATGCTTCACGGGTGCGGGAATATATCAGTGGCGACAGCCTTCGCCATATCCACTGGCATACGACCGCCCATACTGGCAATCTCATGGTCAAGGAGTTCGACCCCGACCACGCTAAATACACCCAGCAGGACATCTGGATTGTCCTTGATATGTATCGCGGCTCCCAGCTCGGGGAAGGCGATGAGACCACCGGGGAATACGGCGTAACCATAGCTTCATCACTGGCTAAAAAATACCTGGACACCGGGAAAAAGGTGGGACTGATTACCACGGGCGACCACGCCCATCTGTTATCTCCCCAGGCAGGTGAGGAACATCTGCAAAGCATACTGCATTCTCTGGCACTGCTAAAGGCTACCGGCGAAGTGTCAATCAATGAATTGCTCGATTCGAAAGCGGAATATTTTACTCCGGAATCTATAGTAATCGTTATCATGCCTTCGGTAAATCCCGCGATAGCCAGATCACTGCGCCATGTTATTGACCGTCAGGGTAAAGTGATAATTATTCTCCTCGACTCCTTCAGCTTCGGTGGCATACGCACTTCCGAGAACAGCGCCCGCCATCTCAGTTCCAGCGGCTTCCATGTCTACGTTGTCAGGCAGGGAATGGAAATATCCAGGGCGCTGGATAGTAGACTGTATTCCTCACGGTTCCAGTACACGATGGATAGAACATGACAATGAGTGTCACTGATAGAAACAGGATAAATTCACCGGCACCGGCGAGCCCGCGTGAAAATGGGCTCTTCCGACCGGGCAACTGGCGGACCTGGGTAAGCATTATCCTGCTTTTCCTCACCCTGGAAATCGCCATCCTTTCCGTAGAGCGGGCGCATTGGATTCACCATCAACCCTCTTTCACGTTGATACTCGTCATCTCCATAGGATTAGCGTGGTATCTCGCCAGCACCCGGCTCCCCGGTATCTTGACTCACATTATTGCTCTTTTAGTCGGCAGCGGCATCACGGCCTGGCAGACATACCACCTTTCAACCACCGATACTCTTGGCTTTGCCATGTTCCTCTCGTTCCTGACCTGGATAATGGGTTATCTATCCACCTGGTTTATCGTGCGCAGGAAAAATGCCTGGATAGCCGTCTGTGCCGGCACCATTATTATCCTTGGTAATTTAAGCAACCTTCCGCTCGGTTATTACTACTTCTTCGGGCTTTACTTTGCTGCCGCCGTTTCCCTGATAGTCTGGATACGCATTATTAAACGAAAATACTTGGCGGGGCATACCACCGGTTTTACCAGGCGGGGTATCTTATACTTTTCATCGATACTCCTGTGCATAATCTTCGTAACGGTCTCTTTTGCCAGGATAGTTCCAGACATGCGCATACCTCAACTCCAGACATTCATCGCCACTAAGTTCCTCTGGGTACAGAACCTGGAAGACTCTTTCCTCAACCTGTTCGCCGAGGTCCCGTCCAAACAGCCGCTCAGTACGAGCAGCACACGCCAGGACCTCGCCTTCAGCAACGTCTGGAAGGATAAAGAGGAGGTTGATTTCCTTATCGTTTCACCGTTTCCATCTTACTGGCGGATACAGGTGTACGATACTTACACCTTACAGGGCTGGACAAACCGTCCGGTCGTCGAGGAATTGCTGGGAAAAGATGTTCCCTTGGAAGATGCCGGTGTTCAAGCCAGCGGGCAAGTAATCACCTATACGGTCATTACGAATATCAAAACCGACGCCATGTTGACCGCCGGTAATTTTATATCATCGGATACCAGCGTTCTAGTAAGTGTTATCGATCAAGACGTTATTTCAGTGGCGACACCCCGTGTACTCAGTCCCGGCGAGCGCTACACGGTCACTTCCCGCATCACTACTCCTTCGTCTAAAGACCTGGCTCTTGTCGCGGAAGGCTATCCCTCTTCAGTTGCTAACCAGTACACACGGCTGCCCGCCGAATTCCCGCGCGAGATAGGGTCACTGAGCAAGGAAATAACCGCCAACGCCACCACTCCCTATGAAAAGGTAACCGCTATCGATAACTACCTTTCACAATTTTCCTATTCAGATAAAATCGAACCTCCGCCGGAGGGTACTGACGCCATAAAGTACTTCATTTACACTCAGAAATCCGGGTTCTGTCTCTACTTTGCCTCCGCTATGGTGGTCATGCTTCGTTCGGTTGATGTGCCGGCAAGACTTGCTGTCGGTTATATTCCGGGGGAATACGGGGAACAGGAAGGAGAGTATATCCTTCGTAACAAGCATTATCATGCCTGGCCGCAGGTCTACTTCGACGGCTATGGCTGGGTCGATATTGAAGCGACTCCCAGCAGCGGAGGCAGTCCGGTTGGCGTGGAGACACCCTTTGTATCTACTGTCAACAATCCGGAAAATCCTCCGGTGGATGTGAATGCACCATGGCTTACACCGGAATATTTAAACCAGCTTTATGAGACTATCCTGGATCAACAGTTTGCAGGAAATCCCGCTCCGCCGGCAACTCCGCCGTCCTCCGGAGCATTTAGCCGAACACTGCTCATCATCCTTATCATTGTCGGCATTCTATTACTCCTGTTTACCCTCCGTCTGGTGCTACGTTTGGCGTTTTATCGCTGGTTATGGAGAGTGGACAGGGAACAGATGGCATTAACGGTATACTCCAGAATGTGCCGAATTGCTTCGATTGTCGGGCTGGCGCCCAGGCCCCAGCAGACACCGCGTGAATTCGCCGGTACTCTGGCGATAGCCTTGCCCGACCAGACTGCTGACCTCGACGACATTATCAGGGTTTATAACGAAAATAGATTCAGCCCCAGAAAAGGTAGACTGGGAATCATCGATGAAGACATGGTTCTAAAAGCCCGTCGGGGCGTTTACATGGGTCTTCTCCAGCGGCTGGGGTTCGTTAAAAAACTGCTTCTCTAAATGCTTTCCTCATGTTAAAAGATGTTAGGGCAAAGAGATATATATCACATTTTTATATTATACATATGGTTATAATATCAAAGTGAATAATTTATTGTGACATGTATCACCGGAGCTTGCTCTTTTCGTCTTTTTGTTATATCCTTATAGTCACCCCTATTTCTACTTAGACCTTATGGAAAAAGGAGGCAATTAATGGAAAGCGACATATCCGTTGAACGACAACTTAGTCGGTTACGCATCTGGAATATAGTGGTAGGTCTTATTCTTGCCGTACAGGCGGTCATGATAGTGGTACTCACGAATAATTTTTCTCTTCCGGTTACAGCTACTTTTATGAGCGGACCTCCGGGGACGGCACCGGAACTCCATACACTCTTTAACATTTCAACCGGTTGGGGAGTGTTTGCCTTCCTCGCCATTTCCGCCGCCGCCCTTCTTATAATCGCCTCGCCTCCGGTCTTTCCGTGGTACAAGCGCAATTTGCTAGAAAGTCGTAATTACGGACGCTGGATAGAGTACTTCTTCAGTTCTTCAATAATGATCGTCCTGATTTCTCAAATTACCGGTATAAGCGACATAGCGGCTTTGCTGGCTATCTTTGGTATTAATGCCAGTATGATACTCTTCGGCGCGTTACAGGAAAAATACGAAAAGCCGGGCAGGCCGAGCTGGCTGCCATTCTGGTTTGGCAGTTTCGCCGGCATCATCCCCTGGATAGCAATTGTTATCTACGTGGTGGCACCGGGACTCACCGTATCACCGCCGGGATTTGTTTATGGAATTATCGCTTCCCTCTTCGTTTTCTTTAACTGCTTCGCTGTTAATATGGTATTGCAGTACAAGCAGGTGGGACCCTGGCGGGATTATTTATTTGGTGAGAAAGTATACATCATTCTCAGTCTCACCGCTAAGGCTCTGTTAGCCTGGCAGGTATTCTTCCCCGTACTAATGTCAACTTAAATAATAAACGGATTATTTCAAGGACATTAAGTCTGTTTGCAGAGAAGGGGATAATGACAGTACAGGTAATAACAGACAGCACATCCGACATTCCTGACGGACTTACCGAAGAGCTTGGTATCAGAGTAGTACCGATATACCTTCGTTTCGGGTCTGAGACCTACCGTGATGGGGTTGACATCACCAGAGATGAGTTTTACTCCAAACTGGTATCATCACCGCTACATCCGGCCACCTCTCAGCCTAATCCTGAAGATTTTACCAGTGTATATAAGGAATACTGCGATAGTGTTGATGGCATTGTATCTATACACATCTCTTCCAAGATCAGCGGGACTGTCAATTCGGCGACGATGGCTAAAAAAACTCTTGAGACTCATTGTCCCATTGAGATTATCGATTCCAGGTTAAACTCGGGCGGGCTCGGCCTGGTTGTGACAACCGCAGCGCGAGCGGCACAATCGGGGGCAAGTTTATCAGAAGTAATTGATGAAGCTAAAAATGCCGTTGATGAGGTCCGCATGTTCGGTATGTTCGAAACGATGAAATACCTGGCCCGTAGCGGCAGGGTGAACAAGACAATCGCCGCAGCATCAAGAATCCTCAATGTTATACCATTACTTACTTTTTACGATGGGGAAATCGTGAGGGCCGGACTGGTACGCACCATAAGTAAAGGCACTGATAAGATTTTCGATTTCGTGAAGAAGAACACTCCTATCAGCGAACTCGTAATAGTGCACAGCAAAATAGCCGACCAGGCAGAAAAACTCAAACAACGATTGAAAGAATTCATCCAGGAAGAAAAAATAGCCATTGCAGAACTCGGGGCTGGATTGGGCGTTCACGGTGGACCGGGGGTATTGTTAGCGGCTATTAGAAAATCTGAAACTCCAACGTAGAGACGGAGGTATTATTATGGGTACACAACAGATTGTCCTACTGGTCATCAACATTATCGGAGGCGCTGCCGTTATAGGCAGCTATATATACGGTCTTAACGCACAGTCCGGCGGGGCTAACGTCCTGTGGGGCAGCGTACCGGAAAATATAAGGCCCGTATATTTCGTCTCTATGATTATATCTGCCCTAGGTTATTTTGCCTTCCTCTATTACATTCTCTTCAGGCTTTCTCCTTCAGAAGTATCTATAGCCAATACATTTGGTTTCAGTCTATTCTTCGCCATATTCATCTTGATACTGCTACCCTCGGCATTATGGATGCCTCTGACAAACCTCTATGTCGGCGCTCCTTCCACCGGAACCTGGGTAATCGTACGTATCATTCTAGCCCTGGTTGGGATTGGTTCGATAGCTCTGGTCTGGGCGTTACTCAGCTTGCAGACGAGAGAGGGAGTTGCTTATTGGCTGTCGGTTGCCGGCAGCGGGTATTTCGCTTTCCATACAGCGATTCTCGACGCCATCATATGGGCAGCACTTTTTAAAACGACCTAACTAATAATGTATAAGATAAATATTGAGGTGTAATGGCTATGAAAGTAGATTTCTATTGCTAGGTGAAATGAAATACTTGTCGCCATGCGAAGGAGTTTCTTTCGCAGGAAAATGTTGAGATTAACGACCGCGATTTTTTCAAAGACAAATTTACCCGGGCAGAGATCGAAGAGCTACTTCAGGGCAAACCGGCCTCGGAGATGTTCAACTTCAGGAGCCCCAGCTTCAAGAAACTCGGCCTTGAACCTGATAATTTGAGCGATAGTGAGCTCATCGATTTAATGTTGAAAGAGCCGAGACTCGTCCGCAGGCCAGTAGTGCGTATTGATGGCAAGGTATACTTCAACGCTAATAAGTCGGTTCTGGCGAGTCTTGTGGTTTAACAGAGACTACCTAAAGACTTGGTAAATATTTAAACAACATCGAGCATTTTTGTCTCTTGCTGATATTTTAAAACTGGGGAAAAGGGAAGTACGATCCCCCTTGATACATAGCTGAGTAAACTCTATGATACTTCTCTTTAACGAAAAGACCGGTATCCCCCGGGGGTACCCTCTTTAGACAGAACAATTTGCCACAATTGGTTTTTACGGGCACGAAATGAACCGGCGCATGATAGCAAATAATAACGCCACATTCGATGGAATCTTTCATCGTAATTATTTTTCAGTGAATTCCAATTATCCTCAAAGTTCCGATACCAGGCCATGAGCGTCTTATCATAATCAGCACCGAAGCTGTGCCAGTCCTCCATAACGAATAATCCTTCAATAGCACTACCTAGCTGTTTTAATGAAGGCAGCATGCCATTGGGGAAAATGTACTGGTTTATCCAAGGGTCTACTGAGATCCGTGATTGGTTACCACCTATAGTCTGTAGTAGAAATAGCCCGCCTTTATCAAGGCATTGATATACTACTTCCATAAACATACGGTAATTCTTATAGCCGACATGCTCGATCATCCCTACCGAGGCAATCCGGTCAAACCGTTCGTGTACATCACGATAATCCTGCAATCTTATTTCCACGAATAGACCTTTACATAGCGTCTGAGCGAGTTCAGCCTGTTCCCGGGATACCGTTATGCCTACCACCTCAACCTGATACTTCTCAGCCGCGTATCTGGCAAGACTGCCCCAGCCGCAGCCGATGTCCAGCATTCTCATCCCCGACCGCAATCCTAACTTCTGGCAAATCAGGTCAAGTTTATGCTCCTGAGCTTCATCCAAGGTATCAGCATTTCGCCAGTAACCACAGCTATATGCCATGCGCTTATCGAGCATCTTGCTGAAGAGGTCATTACCGATATCATAATGTCGCTCGCCAATCTGGAAGGCTCTCTTTCTGGATTGAAGATTGAAAATCCTGGCTCCCAACCCACCTGCCAGTAACGCCCAGTTCTTTCTAACCTGTTGTCCGAGGTCTTTGCTGAGAATACGGTAAAAGAACTCGTCAAGTTTCTGGCATTCCCACCATCCATCCATGTAAGATTCACCGAGACCCAGAGAATCTCGGGCTATCACCTTGCTGTAGAAAGCATCATTGTTAACCACTATATCCCAGGGATTTTCCCCGTTAATTTCTATCCCTGCGAGAGATAGCAATTTTCTTGCGGTCTCTTTGGAACTCATTTTCAGTTACCCCTTTACTTAATGGAGTTGGCTTCTCTGCAACAATATTCACGGTTTACGCTTGGTGAAACCCATAATATCAGGATTGTTTTTACCCGTGTTCACATTATTTCATTGTATGTTATCTTAGCTCAGGGTATAGTATACTATACCCACAAGTAGTCGAGCTTTTCCATATATTACATGTTGATTTGCGGTCATATAAAGCAGTGTTGATATTCTTTTTAAAAATTCTGCCGATTACCTAAAATGTTTTCTTTTTATTTCATAGATAGGGAGTTTGACATCAACCGAAATACCGAAGTATATTAGTTTAACACTGTATATTTCCATAGGTAACTATTTTTCAGAAAAGAGGTGAATATGGCTCAAAAAAAGAGAAGCGAAGCAAAGGAAGACACCTGTATTAAGGGTACCGGTTTGAGTAGCTTCGGTGATAACTCAAATATGACGGCGGTCGATGTTAAGAATGGTAAACTAATCAGGATCAGACCATTCCACTTCGATTGGAAATACAAACCCGAGGAATGGCAACCGTGGAAACTGGAGGCACACGGCAAAGTTTTCGAACCACCGATGAAATCCATGGTACCCCCACATGGATTGGCCTACAAGAAACGTATCTTTTCTCCTAACAGGATTCTCTATCCGCTGAAGAGAGTAGATTGGGATCCCAACGGAGAGAGAAATCCCCAGAACCGGGGTACCAGCAAGTACGTTAGGATTTCCTGGGACGAGGCAACGGACCTGATAGCCAGCGAGCTCAAGAGGGTAATCAAAAAATACGGTCCGCATTCGGTATTATGCCAGGCTGATGGACATGGCGAGACCAAGAACGTCCATGCCACCCACGGCTGTAATACCAAACTTCTTGACCATCTGGGAGGTTACGCTAGGCAGGTTAGAAATCCGGA
>DUFB01000033.1 GCA_011192005.1 Dehalococcoidia bacterium | reverse complement strand
GTTTATACACCGCCTGAGCATCGTCGGAAAGGATATGCCACCGCCTGCGTGGCCGGGGTCTGCCGGGAGATACTGAAGAGTGGTTATGATTTCTGTACGCTCTATACGGACCTGAGTAATCCGACGTCAAACTCCATCTACATGAAAATAGGTTTCAGGCCGGTCTGCGATAACGTAGAGTACGCCTTCGCGAAGCCGATTGCTTGATTACATCAGGGCAGCGACATACCCGACACCCGGCAATCTAGAGCCACCATCTTGATTTCACTCTGAACATTATCTATACTCAATTATGTGACCCCTGGTCCGGAGGAAGCAATTATGAAGAAGCGTATTTTATACACAACAGGTATTATCCTGATAGCGCTAATAGTCACCGTGATAAGCGGGTGTGACAGCATCACGGGTCCGGTGGACTCGGAAGTACCTCTGGGCTCGCAGCAGACGGGTATATGGGTAACGGGCGAGGGAGAGGTAACAGTCGTCCCTGACCTGGCCATCCTGAGCCTGGGGGTGGAAGCCCAGGCGGATACGGTCACCCAGGCGCAGAGCGAGGCCACAACGGCAATGAACTACATACTGGCCGCACTCAGGAACAGCGGCGTGGAGGAAAACGATATCCAGACGCAGTATTACAGCATCTACCCGACGAGGAGATGGGACGAGAGTACCGGCGAGGAAGAACTTACCGGGTACCGGGTAACCAATATGGTGACGGTAAAGGTTAGAGAGGTAGCCAACACGGGTGCGATTATCGATGCGGTTGCCGCCGCTGGCGGCAATTATTTAAGAATCAACAACATAGAATTAACGGTCGATGACCCCACCCCATATCAGAAAGAAGCGCGGGAAAAAGCGCTGGCTGACGCCGAGGAGAAAGCCCAGCACATAGCCGATATCGCCGACCTCAAGCTGGGAACGCCAACCTATGTCAGCGAGACCAGCAGATATAATACATATACGCTCGACATGATTTACGAATCGGGCATTCCCGCGCCGGAGACAGGTTCATCAATCAGTCCGGGAGAAACGACCGTAACGGTTACCATGCTGGTAGCCTACAGCATCGACTAGCAGGATAAAAATACAGGAGGAGAGTTATGGCAATAATAGATTTCGGCGGAGTAAAAGAAGAAGTAATCACGCGGGAAGAGTTTCCGCTTAAGAAAGCCAAGGAAGTACTCAGGGACGAGACCATCGCGGTCATCGGTTACGGCGTCCAGGGCCCGGGGCAATCTCTGAACATGAAAGACAACGGATTCAACGTAATCATCGGGCAGAGCAAGAAATTTATGCCCGACTGGGAGAGAGCCGTAGCCGACGGCTGGGAACCGGGCAAGACCCTGTTCGAGATAGAAGAAGCGGCGGAGCGCGGCACGATTATCGAGTACCTCATATCCGATGCCGCCCAGAAACTGCAATGGCCGAACATCAAGAAGCACCTCAAAAAGGGTGATGCCCTGTACTTCTCGCACGGATTTTCGATATCTTACAAAGAGCTGACGGGCGTTATCCCGCCTAAGGACGTGGACGTCATCATGGTGGCGCCTAAGGGCTCGGGGACATCGCTGCGGCGGAATTTCCTCTCGGGCGCGGGCATCAACTCCAGCTTCGCGGTATTCCAGGATGCTACCGGGCGTGCCAGAGAGCGCTGTATCGCGCTCGGTATCGCCATCGGTTCCGGGTACTTGTTCCCAACGACATTCGAGAACGAAGTTTATAGCGACCTTGTGGGCGAGAGGGGCGTATTGATGGGCGCGATAGCCGGCATCATGGAAGCGCAGTACGACACGCTCCGCGAGCACGGTCACAGTCCGAGCGAGGCATTTAACGAGACGGTAGAGGAGTTCACGGAAAGCCTGATAAAGCTCGTTGCTGAGAATGGCATGGACTGGATGTACGCCAACTGTTCGGCGACGGCGCAGCGGGGCGCCCTCGACTGGAAACCTAGGTTCAAGGCAGCCACGCTGCCGGTGTTCAAGGAGCTGTACCAACGGGTAGCCAGCGGCGCGGAGACCAAGCGGGTAATAGAGATATGCGGTCGGCCGGACTACCGCGAGATACTGGGCAAGGAACTGGCGGAAATACACGATTCCGAGATGTGGCAGGCCGGGAAAGCAACGCGCGACCTCAGGCCGAAGGAAGGCGAAAAAGCTGGCGCCAAGACAGCCAAGGGGACGGGGGGAAGGCAGAGTAATTAAAGCAGAAACACGAATGGCCGAACGTCAGGACTGGAAGAAGGTATTAAAGGCTGACCCCACCGACTGGCTGCTGGAGCCGGACGACCCCGGGGTGAGATACCTGGCATTGCGTGACATAGTCGAGGCCGGCACCGCAGAACTGGGAATCGCCAAAAAAACCGCACATATCAGCGGCCCGATTGCTGAAGTTCTCTCCAAAATGGATAAGGAGGGTTTCTGGGTGAAGCCGGGGGCGGGGTATTCCCCCATGTACACCGGCACCGCGTGGTCGGTGATTCTGCTTGCACAACTTGGCGCTACTATCGATATGGACAAGCGTATCGCTACCGCCTGCGAATATGTCCTGGACCATAACCTGACAAAATACGGACATTTTACGACGAGAGGTTCACCCTCAAGCACCCTGGAATGTCTGCAGGGTAACCTTTGCTGTTCGCTCCTTGAGCTTGGCTGCACCGACCCGCGACTGGACAAGTCATATGAATTGATGGCGCGCATCGTGACCGGGGAAGGCATCGCCCCGATGACGGATAGGAAAGTGCCGTTACGGTATTACGCCGGTGACCTGTGCGGGCCGGGCTTTGCCTGCGGCGGGACATTAAGAAAGCCCTGTGCCTGGGGAGCGATAAAGATAATGCTTGCGTTCGGTAAGTTGCCCGCGGAGAAAAAGACACCCATGATTGAGCGTGCGATAAAAATGGGGGTAGACTTTCTTTTCAGCAAGGACCCCGCCACGGCCGATTACCCCGTCGGCTACAGTCCGAAGCCTACCGGAAAGCCAAGTGGCAACTGGTGGAAATTCGGTTTCCCGACTTTTATGGTTTCCGATATCCTGCAGAACGCCGAAGCGCTGGCACGTCTCGGTTACGGCCAGGACCCAAGGCTGGCCAATGCCTTGCAACTAATTCTTGATAAGCAGGATGGGAACGGTAGATGGCCGATGGAATACAGCTATACTGGCAAAACGTGGGGAGATTTCGGCCCTAAAAAGCAGCCGAACAAATGGGTAACCCTGAGAGCGTTGCGGGTTTTAAAACAGGTTACAGGAAGGAGATAAAATGAGCGAAACTAAATACGGGAAATATTTTTTAAAGGAACCCTGGGGAGTCATCCATCCGGGTACACCTCCCGACGCACCGGTATACATAGGAATCGGGCAGGAGAAGCCCGTGGAAGGGTGGGACGAGCCCCTGACACAGGTCCTGCGCCCTATTTACCGACCCTACAAGATGATACCCGAAGGGCACCGGCATAAAGTGGCGGAAATCCTGTATTTCATCGGGGGCGACCCGATGAATTTCAAGGAGTTCGGGGCGGAGGTAGAGTTCACGATAGGCGAGGGCGATGAAGCGGAAACACATACCATCACCACCACCACCTGGGTGTACGTACCCGGGAACGTGCTGCACTGCCCCCTGGAATTCAAGAGGGTGGACAAACCGATTATGTTCGGGCACATCATGTTCGCTCCTACTTTCGCTTCAACCATCGTCGGGAAAAATCCTCTGGAACGGAAATAATTAACACAGCAGGTACAAGATAAAAACAAGATATAGCATACAGGTAAGTAATTAGCATAAAAGCAGAGTAGTATATAAGGAACTAAGTGTTCTTAGGGGGAGGTTGAAGGGCATGGAGAAAAGAAATTTGCTAATATGGATTTTCTTATTCTCTGCAACCCTACTGTTATTACTGCCATACGGGTGTAGCACAGCTGATACAGTAACTCCTTTATCAACAACTCCTACAACGGCAAGTTCGTCTCCAGAGATAACCAATACTCCAACTAAACCCCCGGAAATAATCACTACACCACCGCATGATAATGAACTATATTTTGAAGAATTATGGGTAGCATTTTTCCCATCTCGAGGAACGATTGAGGATATCCCTCCCTATATTTTTATAATAACAAACGCTCAGTCACAATTGCCAGATGGATGGAAATACTATACTTCAGACCCTAACAGAGAAAAATGCATCAATGTTGAAGATGTAGATTTCTCAAATAATTTTATATTAGTTGTTTCTATGGGAATTCAGTCTGTGACCGGCCCGAAAATCACGGTAGAAAGTATATGGCAGGAAGTAGATACTATCTATGTTCAAGCTAATTTTGATTTAGGTGGTCCAACCTATCAGCCTATGTACTCTGAACCTACGCGTAGTGTTAGGATAAGTAAAGATAACATGACCCGGTTCGGCGAAATCACCTTTATACTCCTTGACCAGGAAGGGGAGGAAAGAGCCAGAGCCGTCTGTGAAATACCTGAATAACTGCTCAATATTGCACCTGTCTTATGACAAGTGTTAAAATGAGAGTAATTAATTTCTTTTCTCTAGAGTATCAGTCATGTTTACCGGCATTATACAGGAGATAGGGACAATTGCCTCTCTACCACCGGGGGGGATGGTAATCAACGCGGGGAAAATCCTGGACGGAATAGAACCCGGGGCGAGTATCGCGGTGAACGGCGTGTGCCAGACCGTTACCGCCCGTACGGCTTCGTCCTTCTCCGTAGACGTGATGCCGGAAACTTTAAAAAGGACGAACCTGGGAACGTTACGCATCGGAGATAAAGTGAACCTGGAAAGACCGCTGACGC
>DUFB01000032.1 GCA_011192005.1 Dehalococcoidia bacterium | reverse complement strand
CTCCGGCGATAGTGCAGGTAAGTATATTCTCGTGTACCTGCACATCACGCACGCCCTCAATGTTATTAAATTCCCCGGGCGATACGGGCGCGGCGAAGTGAATTTCAAGGCGGCGGATAGCCCTTTCCTTGAGGACATCGATGTCCTCCACGGCAATAAGGCGTCCCTCGCGGATGATGCCAACGCGGTCGCAGACTCGCTCCACCTCGGGCATGATGTGCGAGGAAAGGAAGACCGTACTTCCCTCCGCCCTGGCCTCGCCGATGAGCCGGTAGAATTCCTGCTGCATGAGGGGGTCGAGGCCGATGGTGGGCTCATCGAGAATGAGCAACTCGGGTTTATTCATGAAAGCCTGGATAAGGCCTATCTTCTGCCGGTTGCCGTGGGAGAGGGTCTTGATACGCTGAGAAAGGTCATAGTCAAACCGTTCGGCCATTTCACGCACGTATTGCCAGTCTACGCCGCCGCGGAGATGGCTGATAAACTCGAGCAACTCGGCTCCGGTAAGATTATTATAGACCTCCAGTTCGCCGGGGAGGTAACCGATGCGGCGCCGGATTTCCAGGTGTTTCCGGGCGACGTTGAGTCCGAAGATACTGACATTGCCGCGACTGGGAAAGATGAAATGGAGGAGAATACGAATGGTGGTAGTCTTGCCGGCACCGTTGGGCCCGAGGTAACCGAAGACCTCACCACGCCGGATATCAAGGTCAATATCAAGGATACCCCGCTGTTTGCCGTAAAGCTTGGTCAGTTGTTCGGCGCGGATGACGCTATCGTTATCAGTCATTCAGACGGTTGCTTTCCAGATTTACAGGCTCTTTTCATCCTATCCCATAGCGTACGTGAGAGTCAAGGTATGAGGCAAGATGTAGGAAATATTGAGCGGGAGGGAGATATCAGACACTACCCTTGTATCCAGATACCAACAGGGATAATACTGCCGGATAACATACCGTTATTATCCGTCAAGGCCGTTAAACCTCAACGCTAATAATGTAGCAGAGCCGGCGGCTATTTCTATACGCTACCACTAAAGGGTGGGTATTCGTCCCTCATGAAGGTCATATACGCGGCCACATTATTGGTCCAGCGATAATACCCGACTGTGAAGTCAAACATTCCACGGGGGAATTTCCCGGTGAAAAGAATCGCCCAGAAAGCGATGAATTGCACTACACACACAGCAATTCCATAAAGCCAGAGTGCAATTCCGTGAGGAATTCCAACATAAATCCACCCAAGGAAAGTCTTTAGCAACAGTATACCGCGCGAGAGCTTTTCAGGGTAATCTACGCTAAAAGTAACCGGATAACTCATTGCTACCACCTCCGTGTATAAAAGTGGGGTGATTGTAGCACTAATATATATATATGTCAAGTAAAGGTCGGACATGCTGCCGATGACGCTGGGGGAGATCGGGTGGGAAAAGATAATATAAAGGGGGTGGGATGGAGGTGGATTCCCGCTTTCGCGGGAATGATAGGGAGAGCGGGAATAGATAACTATGGGAGGGGCTGGGATAAAACCTATTCCCCGTGCTTGAGGAGCCAGTACTCGAGGCCGTCGGCGAGAGCCAGCCAGCTGGCTTCGATGATATTGGTAGAACTGCCCACCGTACGCCATTCGTTGGTACCGTCGCTTGATTCGATGAGAACGCGTACCTGCGACTCGGTACCAACGCTTTCCTCCAAGATGCGTACTTTGTAGTCGACGAGCCTGACCTGTTCGAGTTGAGGATAGAACTGCAAGAGAGCCTTACGCAGAGCAAGGTCGAGGGCGTTCACGGGGCCATCACCCTCGGCGGCGGTGTGGATAACATCCCCGCCAACCCTGACCTTCACCATAGCCTCGGAAAGCATTTCCTCCTGCTCCTTGCGGGTAGAAGGACGCCGCTTCGACTCCACCACAACCATGAAGTCGACGAGTTCAAAGAGTGGCTTGTAATCGGGCTCGGCCCGGTGGATAAGCAACTCGAAAGACGCCTCGGCATTTTCGTACTGGAAGCCGCGGCTCTCCAGGTGCTTGACTTGCTGCAATAGTGCCTGGGTCTCCTTAGCTTTAGAAGCCAAATCCACGCCCAGTTCCCTGGCTTTCTGAACAATATTGCGTTTGCCAGACTGGTCGGAGACGACCGTCCGCTGACGGTTGCCCACCACGGCGGGGTCGATGTGCTGGTAAGCATCGGGCCACTTGGTAATTCCGTCCATATGATAGCCTGCCTTGTGGCTGAATGCGCTGTTGCCAACGTAAGGAGAATAGGGGTCGGGGAGGAGATTGGCAACCTCGCTGACGTAATGGGATACATCGGTGAGTTTAGACAGCTGCTCATCGGTAACGCAGTCGATTCCCATCTTAAGCTTGAGGGTGGGAATGATGGTGCAGAGGTTAGCATTACCGGTGCGTTCGCCGTAACCGTTGATGGTACCCTGGACCTGACCAACGCCTGCCTGTACGGCCGCCAGAGTGCTGGCAAGGGCCAGTCCGCCGTCATTATGGGTATGAATACCGAGGGGCACCGTGGTAGCCTTCAGGGCAGCTTTCACTGCTTTGGTAATATCGTCGGGGAGGGTACCGCCGTTGGTATCGCAGAGCACCAGGCAACCGGCACCGGCCTCGGCGGCTGCCTCCAGAGTTTTCAGGGCGTATTTGGGGTTAGATTTATAGCCGTCGAAATAATGCTCAGCGTCGAAGAATACCTCCATTCCTTTGGACTTGAGGAAGCGGATGGAATCGGAAATCATATCCAGGTTTTCCTCCAGCGTGGCCCGCAGGACGCGCGTGACCTGTAAATCCGAGCTCTTGGCGACGATGGTGGCCATTTTAACCCCGGCTTCCACGGTGACGAGGAGATTATTATCCTCTTCCGCCCTGACATCGCGGTGGCGCGTGCTGCAGAAAGCGACAATCCGGGCGTTTTTCAGCTTGAGCTTCTTGACTCTCCGGTAGAACTCGGCATCCTTGGGGTTCGAGCCGGGCCAGCCGCCCTCGATATAGTGGATACCGAGGTCATCGAGTTTCTGGGCAATATGCAGCTTATCGACCAGAGAAAAGGATATACCCTCGCTCTGGGCGCCATCACGCAACGTGGTATCGTAAAGCTGTACCGATTTCATCTGCTATTCCAGCACTTTCCCGGCGATAAGGTCGCCCATTTCACTGGTGCCGACCTTGGTCATGCCTTCACTCATTATATCATAGGTACGGTAGCCGTACTTGAGCACGGTCTCGACAGCAGTCTCGATAGCATCAGCCTCTTTTTCCAGGGCGAAGGAGTAACGCAGCATCATGGCGGCGCTGAAAATCATGGCGATGGGATTAACCATGTTCAGACCCGCACGCCGCGGCGCGCTGCCGTGAATGGGCTCGTAGAGTCCGAATATTCTCACGCCCGCCTCAGGTACGCCCGCCAGACTTGCCGAGGGCAGCATACCCATCGAGCCAGCCAGCATGGAAGCCTCATCGGTGAGGATATCGCCGAAGGTATTTTCCGTGACCAGAACGTCGAGATAGCGCGGATTCTGGATGATACGCATCGAGGCGGCATCAACGAGCATGTGCTCGAGTTCAACATCGGGATAGTCCTGGCCGACCTCTATAGCCACCTGCCGCCAGAGCCGGGACGATTCCAGCACGTTAGCCTTATCCACGGAAATGAGCTTCTTGCCCCGGCGCCGCGCCAGCTCGAAGCCGACGCGCACGATACGCTCGATTTCATGCTCCGAATACAGCATGGAGTCGACGCCCCAGCGCACGCCGTCTTTCTTCCAGCGCCTCTTGGGCTTGCCGAAGTACAGTCCGCCGGTAAGCTCCCGTACGAAAATAAAGTCGGCGCCCCGGATTACGTCGGGCTTGAGGTTAGCCCCGTCCACCAGGACGTTATGGACCTTAACAGGGCGAAGATTGGCGAAAAGACCAAGCTCCTTGCGCAGCAGCAAAAGCCCGTCCTCGGGGCGTACCTTAGCCAAGGGGTCGTCCCACTTGGGCCCGCCGACCGCCCCCAGCAGCACAGCGTCACCCTGCTGGCACAGGTCAATCGTCTCCGCCGAGATGGCGACGCCCTCCTCGTCGATGGCGATACCACCGACATTCCGGTAGTTCATATTAAAGCTGTGCTTGTATTTCTTACCGACCGCTTCGAGCATCTTGACAGTCTCACGGCAGACCTCGGGTCCGACGCCGTCTCCGGGCAATACCGTCAGGTTAAAGTCCACGCTAAATCCTCCTGCTTGCCAGACGTTTCTTCGTATATTCAATCAGTCCGCCAGCCTTTATCAAATCAGACATGAACTGGGGATAAGGTTCAGCGGAGAAAACCATGTCTTTAGTAGTGTTTTTTATCTCGCCTTTTTCCAGGTCCACTTCCAGAATATCACCCGACTCCGTTTTTTCGACGGCGGCAGGGCATTCCAGCACGGGAAGGCCGATATTGATGGCGTTGCGGAAGAAGATGCGGGCGAAGCTGGCAGCGATAACACAGGATATACCCGCCGCTTTGATAGCCAGCGGGGCGTGCTCGCGGGAGGAACCGCAGCCGAAGTTGGTAGCAGCCATGATGATATCGCCCTTATTCATCTTCTTGAGAAAGTCAGCATCGATGTCTTCCATGCAGTGCCCGGCCAGCTCGTCGGGGTCAGAGACGTTGAGATAGCGGGCGGGGATGATAACGTCCGTATTGACATCGGCGCCGTATTTATGGACTATGCCTTTAAGTTTCATAGTTTTTCCTTTAAATTTATTAGTTCAGCGGAGTAAAATTTATACCGGCTAAATCCTGTAAAAGAAACAAGCTGGGAAATGTGTCTGGAGAAACTGTAAATACATACTTGTTTTGAAAAGCGTCTATTATCGTGAGTCTATATTTATTATTTTCCATATTACTTACATAATCACTCTTTGGATGTTCACTAGTAAAAACAACGAATCCATGAAGTGGAGTGCCATATTCAACAGGGCGGTTTTCAGCATATATAAGTTTGTTAGTAAAATCTGGTATACTAATTTGATACTTATCACTTAAAAAACCCCAGTTTTGTATATTTTGAACTCCATATGCTCTATAAAGCCTCTCAAATCCATTTCCGACATCAATTTCTAATTCATAATCCAATATATGAACACTATTCTTTCTCTCATTGATTATATAAAGATAGGTGAGAAAAGAAGTATGATGTCCATTGAATATTTCAGGTTCGGCAATTTCGCCAATAATAACATTGAAAACCCGCCCAATTAGTTTAGGTTTACTAGTAAGTACTTGATATCCTAAAGTAGCCCAACCAGATAGTGCTACAAGGATTGATAATAGTAATATTGCTATATTAAATTTTTCCATATTTTAGTCCGTGTAAAATGTTGACTGTATCTACAACTCTAACAGCTTGCTTTCAAAGTCCTTTACCTTGGGCGGCTGTTTGCCCCTGCCTGGCTCTATAACGTGGCCCTCGGCGATGAGCTTTTCCGCCTGGGCGGCGGCACCACCGGGGAATTTCTCGTTGAGCTTGCCGCCGGCTTTAATCGTGCGCCAGTAAGGGGTGATGTCCTCCCTGCTCTCGGCGGCGTCCTCT
>DUFB01000031.1 GCA_011192005.1 Dehalococcoidia bacterium | reverse complement strand
TCTTCCGCCAGACACTTTATGAAGAATTGATTGCCCCGCGTAGAATACTTCTTCATCAACAGGTGGCCAGAGCACTTGAAGAGATATATACCAATCGACTTGAAGAGCATGCTGTTGAGTTGGCCGAACATTTCTCTTACTCTTCCGATGCGGCCGACCTGGAGAAAGCGGTTAGTTACGGGGAGATGGCTGCTAAAAGAGCTACAGATGTCTACGCGTATGGAGAGGCGGTGAGGTTACTGGAGCAGGCGCTTAAGGTACATGAAATCCTTGACCCAGATGACAAGGCCAGGCGGTGTGACCTGCTGCTGGACCTGTGTGACGCCCTGTACCTCGTTGTAGATACCAGGCGAATCATTGAGATAGAGGCACCGGCTGCGTTTGACATGGCGGAGAGCCTTGGTGATGGCTCAAGAGCGGTCCGTGCCTGTATACCTGCTATATTCTCAATTATCGTGGAGCAGGCGATGTTTAGCTCTCCTGAAGCTGGCGAGTGGACGGAACGTATTAACCGTTACGCCAAGCCTGGTACTGTCGAGAAGGTATACGCTGATATGGTTCTTGGAGGTTGGAAAGCCTGGACAGGCGATAGGAAGTCGGGACTGGCAATCTTAAATCAGGCCTTAGACCTAGCGCGTCGCATCGGCGACCAGCAGGCTTTGTGGATAACTGCAGGTTCTCTTCTCTTAAATCTCTCGGAACCACAGGATATTAAGCAGCGTATGCGACTTGGTGAAGAACTCTGGGCTGGTTCACATGCAGGACTAAATGTCGTTACATCATATGCGTTGTATTGGATAATTTGGGCATCGCTCATGATGGGGCGTCGAAAATTCGCCGAGGAAGTGTTAAGCGAGTTGCGTACTATAGCTGAACGTACAGGGCAAATCACCCCTAGGTTGATGTCTGCATCAGTAGATACAGCCCTGGCCGTCATGGATGGCTGCCTTGAAGAGGCAATGGATATGGCAAAAAGCATGCGGGCTCGCGGAGAAGAAGCCGGCGTATCAACACTTGCCCATGTACTCGCTTCCCCTGGCCATAGAGCACAGTTATATCTGGGTACGTCTCTTGAGACCATTGGACGCGAGATTCCACTTGGACCTATGGAAGAGATAATAGTACCTTACCTGGCGCAGGCCTTCCTCGGGCAGAAGGAAGAGGTCTCTGAGATTCTAGAGAAGAATGTGGTAAATCGTCCCGGCATTGGTACTATTGATGATGTGACGATGGTCTGGATAGATACTCTGTACCTGGAGGCCGCAATACTCGCTGGACACCGCCAGGCCGCCGAACTGCTGTTGAAACGTTATAGCGGCACCGGTCTGTGTTCTGCAGACTACTATGTTACCTGTATCCCTCGTCATATGGGAGGAGCTGTAGCCCTCCTTGGCAGGTACGATGAAGCCCGCAAATACTATCAAGAGGCAATTAAGGTTTGCACCGAGATGTCCTTCCGACCTGAGTTAGCCCTCTCCCGCCTCCAGCTTGCTGAGTTACTCCTTGAGCGCTACCCCAACGAGAAAAAGGAAGCCCTGGAGCACCTGGACTTCGCCATCAAGGAGTTCCGCGAGATGAAGATGCAGCCCTCGCTGGAGAGGGCGCTGAGGCATAAGGATATACTGAAGGCTTAATTGCTGGTAATATAAACCGAATCAACAGCTGAATATTTCTAAGAATTTGCGGAACAATGGATAGAGGCGGACGAGTAAGCCTGGTGGAATGGTAACTTTACACTTCTGGAAAAACTAGAAGACCGTGATGCGGTATTCCATCTACCTCTCGTGAATACCTGCATATAAGATTATCGGCAGTAAACATATTTTTAGCTATTACTCGCCTCATCATGCCGCTTTTGTTTTTCCCAGTATTTAAGATCCGCTAATGCTATTTGCCTGGCGGTTTTAGAATATATATAATCTGCTTTGTTCAAGCCCTCTTCAATTAGTTTAAAGCGTTTTGCCTCCCGTTTTTTAGCTCGCGCTTCAGATGCGGTAAATCCTTCCTTTGATGTTCTCCATAATTTATCTGCATCCCGGACTATCCCTTCATTCTTCGAGATAAATCCTTTTCTGGTATCATGCTGAGAGATGATTTCAAGAATTTCATCAGTCAGCTCGGGAGAATAGTTAACTTTCCGCAGGATTTTTACGGCCAGTTTAACACTTTCAGTCTGATGTTCAAGCTGTACCTCACGCTTGTCTTCTTCACTGGCTCTTGGATCAAATATAATAAGGCGTCGCTCTTCAGGAAGCTGACTCCAACCAACATCATGTAATATGATAGCTGGTATAACTACATCCTCATTCCCTTTTTCGAGGTCTACCAGCTTGAGGGCGTATTTCAGGCTTGTTTTGGCGTGTCCAGCATCGTCACGTTTATCCTGATAGGGCAGGGCAAGTTCCCAGATTTTGTTAAAAATTTCTTTCATGGATTTCTACCCTCCAGAATCGAGGTCGATCTCTCACTGGAACAATTTTGTTATTCGGTTACGATCATTGATGGAATCCTCTTCGGTTTGGACAGGTCATCAATGTTCATCATATTTAATCTGATGGATGGCCGATTTCGAAAAGGTCATGGGTACGGGTATAAAGGCCCCATCCCATCCGGCCAATAAGGTGGGCATGGTTTGCATCAATAATACCATCGTTCCAGAGTTCATCTTTAACATGAACTCTTAATACTTCACCCATTATCATGTCACCGGCAATATCAGGGCTACCAAAAGGGACTATTTTATAGAGACGACACTCCAAGTTAAACGGGGATTCTTTAACCAGTGAGGCTTTCACCAGATCTGCCGGTACGGGAGTTAAGTGACTTACCGTAAATTCATCGACTTCGGGAGGATAATTGCCACTGGTTATATTCATCTTCTCAGCAATCTCCTCAGTAACCAGGTTGATAACAAATTCGCTTGTTAACTCAACATTAACCAGGGAGTCCTTCTTTTGACCGCCTGCCTTTCTCATCGGCGTATAGAATACTATGGGTACCGGATGGTAGCAGACGATATTAAACAAACTATATGGTGCCAGGTTAGGGATACCTTCCGGCGATATAGTAGACACCAGGGCAATAGGACGTGGTACAACCAGGTTACCCATGAAAAGATGACGTTGACGTTCACTTAAACTGCCGGGATCAATTTTCATCTGATATCTCCTCCTATTCGTTGGCCATGGCCGATGAACCATATGAAGGCGCCATCAGTAGATGTCCGAAGTAGAACGGCCTCTCCACCTTCCTTACATACACAGGGCAATGAGCCATACCCCTCGGAAGGCAGATAATCGCTGACGTTTTGATGACGTGCTTTTCCCACTCGTCTCCCAGCGCTATTTCAACCTCGCCGCCAAGGTCGGTAGGATTTTCTGGATCTGTCGAGATGAAGAACAGCAGCTCGTCACAGTCGTGTTTATGTGGTGGATCCATTAAAACATGAGGTCCCAGTATGGCCACAAAGTTAAAGTTCGTATCGAATTTCTTGATACCGTCCATCAATTCTTCACTGAGCCCGAAAGTCGGCTTCGAGGTCGGTTTAATCTCCATGATTTTTACCTTTGGTTCGGTTAAAACATAGTTACCGTACGTTGTTTTAGCCATAGTTACTCATTCTCCTTCTGCCGTTCTCTCTTGATCCGTTTACGCTGGCGTCAGACCGCCGGTATCTGCCGGTAATCCGTAGCCAGGTAAATGTGGCTGAATAATACAGGCTTACCGACACTTTTAAAGGTAAGCGGGCCATGCATCAGGCCTTGTGGAATACACACAATGGTGGGAGAGACGATAATATGAGGTTCCTGCTCCTTTCCCAGTAGTAGTTCAATTTCGGCTATAAAATCCAGTTCATTAGCAGGGTTACAGGAGAGGAAAATCAGGAACTCATCGAACTCGTGCGAATGCCGATTGTCCATGACAACACCGGGCTCGGAAACAAATTTCCACTTCATCCGGTGCTGGATACCTCCCCAGTCCTCCAGGCCTTCCAGTATAACTGGCTTCACGCCGGTGCCGGGAATACTCGTACTACCGCCGCGCTCTGTTAAAATATACTGCCCGTATTTTGTACTTTCCATACGAACACTTTCCTCCCTTGACCCGTATTTCCTGTCAATACCCGTTTGAGTCAATCTTAGATTTCTATAGTATTAATTGAACCTTAAGGCTAAAGAGTGGTGTTTTTTCTAACAGATCAATATCCTGTTAATACTTGGCGTAAACCGGAACTAAATTTTTATATTTAGCTACCAGCTTATCCCAGTTTTCAGGTAATTCAATCTTCTGTATCTCTTTTTTACCCGGCGTCGCACCACCACCGATAAGGTGGGCAACGAATGCACCCGGCCCACCCCCGACAATCACTCGTATAAAGCGTGGGTCTTTTATCAACGGCACCATTTCCGCGTCATCCACCGATGATTGCTGTAATTTACTACCCGGTGTGACGATGGCGTTCGACTGTGCTCTTAATTGCGCCGCTGGCACGAGCTTCTTTTCAGTGATATATTTTTTTATTTTTTCTTTGGTATAACCTTCCCGAGCAATACTCCTTGCCGTAGCCGGGTTAAAAACGATTATATAGCGCATGCTACGCGGTATATTATCGATAACCGATTGTAATATGCTCGCAGCATCGCTGCCGGGTGGATAGTGCTGTAGAAATGTCTGGGGGAAAGAGAGACTGATAGTACTGTCTTCTTTTTTAAAGCCATGCTCGACATGCAGTGGTTCCCACGGGCTTTCCTCTTCGTTTTCAGCTATCACCATGGTATATTTCATCGGATTGCCCATGACGCCCATATCTTCTATACCCTTGCGTACCCCGCCGATATTCTTAATAATGAGCCCCATCGCGCGCCCGATGGTAGCATTGGCAATATTACCCGGGCTAAACACACCAGATCCGTTGTTGATATTCAACTGGTTACGAATGGGGCCGTTGATGACCCAGAAAGGTGCCCAGGAACCAGTACTAAACCCGAAGGTTGTATAACCCATGAAACCTTGCTCTGATTCAAGAAGATTGATAGTACCGGCAATTAGTACCGGCATGTATGTTGGTAAGGCACCCGCCATAACCGCATTGATAGCTATTTTTTCAACGGTCGCCTTACCTAAACGGGACTGCAGTTTACCCAGTAGATGATCCGCAGGTAATTCCGTTCCCGTGAGCATTTCCACCACCGCTTCTTCGGTGGGCGGGATTATGGGAAGACCGTCTGTCCAACCACGTCTGTAAAAAAAGCGGTTAACCTCTTCCAGATTGCCTTTAAAGATAATTCGTACCGGTTTTTCGGTCTTTTCAACTTTGGGGCTTTTTTCTTCAGTGGTGAGGGGTTTAGTTAAAGCGGTGATGACATCATTTAATGCTTCGTCCACACCGGCTTCAATATCCGCCTTCACCGTGCTTTCGCAGGGAACTTTTGTAGGAATGACCCTCAATCCCGGCATACCCTTGCTGCGGGAAGCGGACTCGGCATCATTGGCGAATCCGTAATTCGCCAGCATCACGGCAGGTTTTTGCCGGTCTTCTATGGAAACTGCGTCGTACACAAGGTACTTGGTGCATGACCCTCAGTCCCCGTAAGCAGCGATAACTTCATCCACTCCCTTTAACCAGTTTTCAAACTCGTCTTTCCGCGGCTGCTCCATAATTGCTTCGTTAGGAACTGTATTGTAAAACCAGCTAAAGGTTACCGATGTGTATTTCTTCTTGAGGCGGTTTTCAATTACCTTTAAGGTAGGCTCAGCAACACGCTTGGTATTGCAGAATAAACCCAATTTCTTGCCTGACAGGTCACTTATCCTGGCATTGATTGCCCTGATTGGTACAGGGTCAGCCTCCGCCCAGGGGCTTAATACTTCATAAGCAATATCAGTATTACTGCTCATAATTGTTCTCCTTACCTCATTGATGTTGTATATTTTAGTGTAGGTGTTTGCTAGCTAGATTTCAAATAAATATAATGTGAGTACTCCTTGTATTATGAAATGAATCTCTGATTGAGGGGACGTCGATAATAGTTATCCTCCGATGAATTTACCGATGCAAGCAAGAGCACTTCGAGAAAAGGGTGAGAAATGGCAGCAGTAAAATCCAGGAAAGAACTCATTGAAGAAGAAAAAAGACTGAAAGAAGAAATCGAAAAGAAACACGGAAAAACCGTCGAAGAGCTTTACCGGGAGAGAGAAAAAAGGATTTTTGACGCTATGCAGCTGAAAGTGCCGGATAGGGTGCCGATAGTTTTTTTCGATGTCCCCTTACTTGCCTGCAGATATTCCGGGCTTCCCTATTCCGCGGCCTATTATGACGCACTGGCCTGGAAGGCTGCCTTTAAAAAGCTGTTCGCAGACCTTGAACCAGATGGCTGGGCTGTGGCCGGGCGTGAATCGGGGGCTGTTCTTGAAGCCACCGGCTCCAACTTCGCCCGCTGGCCCGGCGGCACTCTACCCCCAAATGTCGGTAATCAAGTAGTCGAGCAGGAGTTCATGAAAGGTGATGAATACGACCTTTTCCTGGCTGATCCCTCTGACTTTATCGTACGGTTCTGGCTACCGCGGGTATATAGCTCTTTGAGGCCGTTAGCCAAGCTTCCTCCTCTCATGAGCCTGGGGAATAACATGGCTGCGGTAAGCATGCTCTGTGCCTCAGAGGAATTCGCGCAGCTGGCTAGGGCGATGAAAAGAGCTGGCAAAGAGGCGACGAAATGGGAGCATGAGATGGGAAGAATGGATATGAAGATGGCTTCCCTCGGCTTCCCGAGTACGTGGCCGCCAGCCTTCGGTGGTGTTCAACCGCCTTTCTCGGATTTCAGTAACAATTTCCGGACATACCGCGGCGTAGTTCTTGATATGTTCCGTCAACCGGAAAAGCTCAAGGATGCCCTGAACAAAATTCTCGAGTACCGGATTGCCACTGCCAGACCAGCCGTGAAAAAAGAAGGGCAACCGGCTATCGGCACTTCCGGAGAACCCCATAGAGTATCCGACGAATTCATGTCCCTAAAACAGTTCGAGGAATTCGTGTGGCCTTATTGGAAGAGATCTATCGAGGCGACTTTTAATCTCGGATATGATATTGTCTGGATGTTTTGTGAGGGACGGCGTGATAACCAGCTTGAGTATTTCACCGGCTTTCCTAAAGGGAGACTGGTCATTTTATTCGAACGGACGGATATCTTCAGAGCTAAGGAAATTCTCGGAGAAAAGGTTTGTCTGATGGGTAACGTACCTCTCAATCTCCTCCAACTTGGTTCACCTCAGGATGTTGAGGAGTATTGCAGGAAGTTAATCAAGGTTTGTGGCAAGGGAGGCGGCTTCATCTTGGCGAACGGCGGTGGCATCTATGATGCAAAACCTGAGAACATGAGAGCAATGGTTGACTCAGTCAAGAAATATGGCTGGTACTGACAATACTTGAGGTTCGCCGTCTGTGAAAGTTATAATGCCGAATTTTTATTTGAGCGAAGAGTTTTGTTTCTTGCCGGAGCACGGCGATAGCAAAGCACCAGCCCGACCACGGTCGGATGTCTGGCAGCGAGGCTGGCTCTACCTGACATAATGTTTCGTTTTGTGTGAATAGAGCTAATGCCGCAAGTATCTATCTAAGAAATCAAGAGCCTTACTCACATTCTCAGATGAATTGTGCTCCGGGTCGAAATGATCAACTCCTTCAATCAGGTTCAGCATAACGTGTTCTTGCCCGATGGTATCAACTAATACACAAGCGAAATTTACGCTCTGCAGATAAGGAACTAAGTGATCCGCGGTACCATGTTGAAGATAAAAAGGCGGACATTCAGACGTTACATAGTTTGCCGGGTTTATGGCCTGGCATATCTCCGGGCACTCCGTTAGCTGCCCGCCAATCAGCATAGACATGCCTGAAGCAACGTCATCACGCAGGGGTTGATACCCAAGCTGAAGAAGTTGAGAATTCATGTGTAAGAAGTCCATCGGCCCTATCAGGGCGACTACAGCATCCACATGGCTGGATTCTTTCGGATTTCCCATTGAAAGGTCTTCTAATTCCGTAATGTTGGCTGTAGTTCCCAGCAGAGCAGCAAAGGTACTTCCAGCGGAAACTCCCCATGCCGCTATCGCCTCTTTATTTATGTTATAGGTTGCTGCATTAGCTCTTATCCATCTAACAGCCGCCTTAGCATCGAATAATTGTGCCGGGAAACAGGCTTCATCTGCCAGGCGATAATTCATACTTGCTACTGCATAGCCTCTTTTTAATATATCATCAAGAACAGGCACAACCCCTTCTTTGTCCCCCCCTGTATAACCACCGGGATGAAGCCAGACGATTATAGGACAGGGGTCCGACACAGACGATGGCATATAAAGGTCTAATTTTTGTGCATCGGATTGATTGGCATATGCTATCTCTTTCAGCCTATTATTCATGATGAATTTCTCAACCATTTTTCAATGCTATTTTCTTGCTGAACTAAAGCTCTATTTCCTTCAGGTCTGCCGCTGAAATGAGTTCAGCCCCGGTGACCGCCTGTATCTCCGGAGCAGTCCAACCGAGTGCTATTTCCCTGAGAACAAGCCCGTCTCTGGTGATTTCGATGACTGCCAGGTCGGTGATAATTAAATCAACACATTGTCTGGCAGTCAGGGGGAAAGTGCACTCTCTGAGTATGCGTGGCTCTCCTTCTTTAGTAGTGTGTAACATGGTGACTATGACTTTACTGGCACCGACGGCAAGGTCCATACCCCCGCCCATACCTGTCGCGGGACGACCGGGCCGCCCCCAGTTAGCCAGGTCACCCTTCTCGGATACCTGGTAGGCTCCGAGAACCACGATATCAACGTGTCCTCCCCTGATCATGTCGAAAGACACGGCACTATCGAAAAAACACATGCCCGGTAGAGCTGTAACCGGCTGGTCCGAGGCATTGATCATTTCGTAGTCCTTTTCCGTATCGGTCGCCAGGCTGCCGTAGCCCAGAATGCCGTTCTCACTCTGAAAGAATACTGTCCTGCCCTCGGGGACGAAATTAGCACACAAACCGGGCATACCGTAACCAAGGTTCACCACGGAACCATCGGTAAATTCTCCGGCTGCTCGCAACGCAATTGTCTGCTCATCCAGACGGCTTTTCATCCGGGTACCTCTACAATACGATCAACGTACACGTGGGGCGTGACCACAACCTCCGGGTCAAGCTGGCCTGGTTCAACCAGCTTGTCAACTTCCACAATTGTTATTCTGGCGGCGCCGGCCATTACGGGATTAAAACATCTGGCCGTTCCTTTATAGACCAGATTCCCCAGAGTGTCGGCATGATGGGCCTTGATGAGGGCAAAATCGGCATAAAGCGGAAGCTCCAGTATATACTCCTTACCGTCGATTACTTTCTTCTCCTTGCCTTTCTCGATGACCGTGCCTGCTCCGACGGGTGTATAAAATCCTCCCAGCCCCCCGGCACCGCACCGAATCCTCTCAGCCAGGGTACCCTGTGGTACCATCTCTATTTCAATCTTACCCTCGTTGTGGAGTCTTTCAAGGGGAGAAGTAGGCGGCATACCACCGAGTGCCGGTACCGACCCGATGAATTTCGCTACCTGGCCATTCTCGAACAATATCCCCAAGTCCTGGTATCCCCCCGGTTTGATTCGATGGCTGAGTTCAAAGCCCACCCCGCCCATATTAGCGATTAAGGTAAGGTTCCTGGCTCCCTGATTGGCCAGGGCCACGATAAGGTTTATGGGCAGACCGCCAAAAGAGCCGAATCCCCCGATCATAATGGTCGCACCATCGGGAATATCTGCCACCGCTTCATCGCAGTTATTAACAACTTTATTTACGGGCACGATGACTCCTTGAATTACATTGAAGCAGCATTCTGGTCACGGGATATCATGTCCATCACCAGATGGAAGTTTTCAGGCGAAGTATCCCGTGGCACCTCCCAATCCGTTGTAAGAAAAACGCCTGTCTCCTTATTTTCAGGGAGAAAGTCCTCAAGATAATCGTTCAGTTCCTCACCACCTGATAAGAGCAGGCGAGAGGGAATGGCCTGCCCCAGCACACAGGGGCGACCGCCCCTGATATCCTGCCAATCGTCCACAAGCATTGTATCAGCTGTTATGGCGTCAAACCCTATATCGATAATATCAGATAGCCTGCTAGGCGTTATATCCCCCGGCAGGATGACGGAAAAAGCATTATAAAACCTGATAGTATTTAGGACGGGTGACAGGAATGATTGTAATTGTGAAAGTAAGGCATCAGGGCAATTTGTCAGCAACCTGTCCGCAATCGCAATAATATCCAGCTGGAGCTGGCAATATACCTGCACAATCCTGAGTATATATGCGGAGGTAATCTCGATAATCTTCACGACCTGTTCGGAATTTTCCATGAAATCTTGTACTAGATTTCTTCCTGTCAGACCGGATGCTACTGTCAGAGGCCCGCTAACCATAGCAACTAGGGCTGTATTTTTTCCGGAGACCATGTTAATGCGTCGCAAAGACTCGATTACGGTGCCGAATCTGCCTGTTTTGCCGGTACTTTCTACATCGATTTCTTTAAGATGGCTGAAGTCAAAACCGGGATCTGGCCTGGCAACAGGCGTCTCGAAATCACCTTTCCAGTCAATAGGACTACCGCATACCTCCAATTCCAGCGAGGGATCGAAGCTGCCGGTAATAGCGTCGTAGCCATAGAGTTTCCTGGTATTTTGCAGACATCTGGAGTATCGAGTCGGGTCGGCGTACATATCCCTTACTGCTATTTGTTCTAACCTGGCGGCATGCGTAAACACCCACGGGACGAAGGGTAACCGCGGTAAATCGACCGATTCAAAGGCGCCTCTGACCAGTTGCTTCGAAGTAATTTGTCTGTCCATAAATCACATCATGAGATGGTTATAACCTGATGATCTCTCTCGTTTTCTTACCGTCCGGCCATGAACCGTAGTAGTCGAGAATGTCTTCGGGAGGACGCAGCTGGGACCATTCCTTTTCAAATTCAGCCCAGGTCATCGCCCGTGCTTTCCTGTTTTCCCGCTCCTTTTTACGCAATTGTTTTGTCTTTTCAACATCGGCCTCCAGGGTCTCGGGGTCATAAGCCACGTGGTAGACATTCTCTGCCGTCCAGTGAGAGATTATTTCCCTCCTGAGGTCGTCCATGACCATTTCCGGCGCTCTCTCTAGCACATCGCCATAACCGGCGCCGCCTCCGCTGAAGACAACCCAGATGTCTCCGTTTTCCATCACGTGCGTCTTCTGGAAAATACTACTTATCTTGTAATCGCCCTTAATTGTCCTTTCGGAGATAAGCTGCACGGCTCCGGTGGGGATGTCTTTGTCACCTCTTTTCAGCTTCTCCCACAGGTCAGTATGGAGTACTTCGATGCCCGGCAGCGTTCCCGGCGGATAGCCGCCGAAGAGTCCGATACAGTTGCGGACTTTGCTACCCTTTACATGACTATTATACAGTGCGTAATTCACATAGTTAACGGAGTATATCGTCTCGGTACCGGCGCCCCCGCGGTATTTACCGAAGCCTCCGCTGTCCTTGCAGAGTTTAGCTACAAGGTTAAAGAACTGGAACTCATTCTCGATATCTTCAACATCAGGAGCCCTCCCCGTGGGGCAATGCGAGAAGCCGTAGGCATCGATACCATCCATATCCGACCTGGCACCGTGTCCTTCCGTGTTCAGGCCGAACGCGAGAAAATCGGCGATGAGTACACCCCACTGGTTTTCGCCTGAGACGATTATACCGACGCCCGTATTACCGGTGGCCGCCGCAACGAGTTCACGCTGAGGGCTGTCGAACATTAGCTTGCTCATGCAGATGGTACCCAGAGTCATGGCACCATGACATGACGGGGCGCTGTTGCTTTGAGCAGCTTCATAGTGTGGATTAAACATACAGCCATCAGGCACGATCCATTCCATCGGGGCGAATATACCGCCCGAGACCGGCAGGTCATGGAATGAATAGGACATGAGATGTATTGCCACGTTGGCGGCCAGTGCGTGAGGCATGCAGTGCTGCGGGCTGTCTGTCTCCGGTGAAGTGCCGGTGAAGTCCCAGATTAACCTGTCGTCCTTTTTATGCAGTGTAAGGTAGTTGCGTACCAGCTTGTGTTTCTCGCCGACAATATCCATAAAGCATACTGCCCGGTAAGTACCGTCATTCCACTCCCTGATTCGTCGCCTGGTGCCCTCTTCAGCCTCGATTAATATTCGTCGGAAAAGTCCTTTCACGAAGTCATTACCCTTCTCTTGGGCAAGCGCTACAAGCCGAGTTCTCAGGCGGTCGGCGGCGCTCAAACGTGCCCGCATATCGATAGCCTGCATCCGCGGCGCCCGTGACATCAGGTTGACACACATCTCCACGAGGTCTTCTCTGAGGCGGAAATTCTCTCCTATCTTAATGGGAGAGAGCAACATACCCTCGTCATGCCTGGTCTTGGCGGTGAGTGGCATCCCGCCCGGTTCGCAGGCGCCGGTTTCCGGCTGATGCACCGCCGCGTTGGTCCAGGCGATCAATTCATCATCATTGAACACCGGCATGACTACAATCTGGTCACAGTTGTGGATACCCCCGTAAAGAGGGTCGGAACAGTAGAAAATGTCCCCGTCTTTACAACCCACCGTGGGGTCTTTTATCCATGTTTCTGCCACATACTTAATTGGCAGCTGGCCTACAACGGCGTGCAGATAGGTGCCACACCAGGCAGCCACCATGTCGCCGCTGGGTGCATAGATTCCGGTAACCAGGTCTCCGGAACGCAGCATGCTGCTGACACCCAGTTTTAGAAAGACTTCCTTGGACTCAAGAAGAAAGTTATTCAGTTTTTCGGTATATATTTCGTAATCGCCAGGTTGGAGCAGTTTCATGCATTCCAGTTCCTCATCCGTGGGAGCCCCCGGCTTGATCCACTCCAGTAATTTCTTTGGATTCGGTCTCATGTTATCCTCCCTTCTTGATAATGAAGTTATTGTATTTGTCTACTGTTAACCTGTAACCCGGTGTCAATACTATAGTGGTGTCTTCAGCTTCAATAACCGCTTCTCCCTCAATGATATTGCCGTGTTTCAGCTGTTTCGCCTCGTACACCGGCGTGGTACGGAAGCCATTATATTCTATCCAGTAAGCCTCTCTTTCACCTTTAAAAGCATCATGGTCCGGTTTCTCACCGGCGAGAGGATAGGTTGGAAGTTTCGGTTTGGGATAATCGACAGTAGCACGCAGTATCAGATTAAGTACGTCAACTCCCCCCTGAGGATAAGCGGATATGCGGTTATAAACGCGGCAGTATTCATTCTCAAAAGCTTGATATATCTTCTTTACGTCGTCTTCGCTGTTAATAAACAGAAGAGGAGACATGAAACGCAGGATATTCAGCTGCCCGCCGTATTTGGCTTCTATCTCGAGGCCGAACTTAATGGAATCTATGGCGAATCCCTCATCGGTGATATCCTTAATTGCTTTCTCCTGCAGGTTTTTCACAGTGTTGTTGAAAACATCGTACTCGCTGAAAGGGCTCATATCGCCTGCGGCCAGGAGAGGCAGGCGTAAAGATTGCTCGTAGAGATGCAGGACATCCATGGTGCTGGAGCCATAAGCGCAGAATACAGGCGAAAATGGAAAGACGACGATTTTATTAATTCCGGCATGAGGTCCGTAGCCACAGCAATGAGTGGGACCGGCACCGCCGAAGGCAAAAAGGATAAAATCAGCAGGCTTATAACCCCTCAGGAACGTTTCTTTGGCAATTGTATCACCCATATTGGCATCGACTATTTTCTTAATCAGCAAGGCAGCTTCTTCGACTTCAATCCCGAGGGGTCCCGCAATCTTTTCCTTGATGGCGGAAGCCGCCTTTTGTCTGGAAAGCTTCATACGCCCGCCATGATAGTAATCGGGATTAATATAACCCAGTATAATGTCGGCGTCGGTCACGGTAGGTTCGGTGCCTCCGAGATTATATGATGCCGGCCCGGGCATAGAGCCCGCACCCCGTGGTCCTACTTCCAATCGGTTACCCATAACGGGATTCAGCCAGGCAATTGAACCCCCACCGGCACCGATAGATCTCGTTTCCAGCACGGTCATGTCCACCCACCATCGGTCAATCAGGGGGTGGTATTGATAAAACCTGCTGCTGCCGGCTACCACCAGACCCAGGTCAAAGCTCGTACCTCCCATGTCGCTGACCACAATATTATCGTAACCCAGTGTCTTGCCGACGTTAGCCCCACCGATTAGCCCGGCTACCGGACCCCCGTTAAAAGTCTGGATGGCGGCCGTACGGAAGACCTCGGCCATGCCGCCGCTGTTATGCACCATCATTATAACCTTATCGTAACCGGAGTTCCGGAGTTCATCGCCGGTACCGGATATTTGTTCCCACATGGAATAATGAAGGTAGGCATTCAATATCGTGGTAACCGTACGCGTGTATTCGTTTTGTTTGGGTGTTACCTCTGAAGAAAGCACGACAGGCATTGCGCCCAGGTAAAAATCGGGATATTCCTTTCTGATGATTTCGGCGATTCGCCTTTCGTGAGCAGGATTGGCATACGAGAAAAGAAGGCTGACAACAAAACCTCGAGCACCTTTATCGACCAGATATTGAAGCTTTTCGAGGAAGTCTTCCTCATCCAGCGGCCTGACGATTTCTCCACGGGAATTGACCCTTTCCTTAACGCCTATAGTCATATCTCTGGTAATGATTGGCTCGGGCTTGACGATACGTGCCAGGTTTCTGATCTCTGTAAACGTGAGCTGGTCTGACCATGAGGCACCTTTGCCGATAGGGACTATATCCTCAAAACCTTCCGTACTGATAAGCGCAAGCTTGGGGCCTGTCCTCTGAAGTAACGTGTTCATGGCGATAGTTGTTGAATATCTGACGATATCGGTGCTGCTCAGCAAATCTTTAACCGAAATATTGAGTTGCCTGGCAGCCTCCTTTATCGCCTGCATAAAACCTACGGAAAGGTTATACTCGGTAGTGGGTGTCTTGGTGAACGCAGTCTTGCCGTCGTAGCTTAGAAATAAATCGGTAAATGTCCCGCCTATATCAACATCGAGAGAAACTTTCATCATTATACCTGCCTTGTTGTTTATTTATCACTCTTAGCTGTAAGGTATTTTTCCTTAAGTTTATCAATATCCAGTTCTATATCGTGGGTAACGGGATGTCCCGGTGGGAGCATCTCATTCTCAATCATAACTCCGCAGTTGGGGCAGTAAAATTCTACCAGCATAGCCCAGTCGGGATCCGGTGAGAAGCTGAAGGGTCCCGTCAAAACCGAGTTGTATATTGTCGTCGGGTCTTTCCTGATATAGACCAAACAACCTTTTTTATAGTTTTCTCTCGCGGAGATAAGTTCATACCCACAGCGGTTACAGCACCAGAGTTCTTTCTCTAGGTCTATATTCAGGTATTCAGTTATCTGTCTCACACTACTCATGGTTTCCTCCTTTTCAGGCTGGTTCGATGACACCGTTAAGTAAATAATCGACGGTATATTTCTTGTGTGCGGGAATTAATATTGTCGTATCGTCACTTTCAATAATGGCCGGCCCTAAAACAACATTACCGCATTTGAGTCTGGCTTGCTCATAGATTAGCGTCGGTATGTAGCTATCTTTCCAATATACATCTCTTGTCCCTTTTAATGCTTCCTCTGGATTTTCCCCGACCGATTCATAAACGGGTAATTCCTGATGGGCTGCAGGGCTTCTGGCGCGTAACCGTATGTTAAGTATGTTCAATTCGGCTGCAGGACTATCATTATTTTGACCGGTAAATGCGCTAAAAATATTATCTATATCTTCCTGTCCATTAATTAGAGTTACCGGAGACTCGAATAATACCGTGGTATTACCTGATTCTATCTCCAGTTCGGTAGAAAATGATACTTTTTCCGGCGGGAAACCTTCACCCCTCATATCTCGCCATGCCGAGTTCATCAATCTTTTCACCACTTCATTAAACTTCTGGATTTGTGATTGAATTATCTGACGTTTGATTGATATTCTGGAAAATGACTCATATGAATGCAGGACATCGGCACAGGACGAACCGAAAGCACTGAACACGGAACTGAACTGAGAGCAGTATATCTTGGGTATACCCACCTTATCAGCAACAGCGCAGCAGTACAGTCCTCCGGCTCCACCGAAAGAAAAGAGGACGAAATCGTTTGGATTGTACCCTTTTTCTTTTATTAATCTATTGATGCTCTGGGCGCAGGTATCCTCCATCTTCTCGGTAATTAAACGGCTGCATTGTTCCACGGAGAAACCCGACGGTCTGGCGATATTTTCATCGATGACTTCTCTTGCCAGGCTACTATCCAACCGGCGCTTGCCTCCTAGGAAATAATCGGGATCGATGTAGCCTAAAACAACGCAGGCATCTGTAGCTGTTGCCTCAACACCGCCAAGGCTATAACATGCAGGACCGGGTATGGCTCCAGCACTGTCTGGCCCAACAGATACCCGGTTTTCCCCTTTTGATCTGGCAATAGAGCCACCGCCAGCCGCCACAGGATACACTTCGATTGATGGCAGCATAACTGATATGCCCTCTATACTTGCTTCCCGCTTATAACCGTGCTTTCCGTCAATAATAAGGCCAATATCGGCACTGGTGCCGCCTATATCCATGCTTACTACGTATGGCAGGTTATAAATTTTACTCATGTAGGTTGTTCCCATTACACCCGCTGAAGGTCCGGAGTTGTAAGTCATAATTGCCGTGGTCTTGGCGATACGTGCTACACCGCTGTCTGCATGTACCACGAGCAGAGGTTTTCGGTAACCCAGGTTTCTTACGTCGTCTTCAGCCTTATACAGAAAACTGACCATGTCCGGATGAAAATACGCATTTAGCAGAGCAACATTAGTTCTGGCAGCGTTATCATTAGCGGTACTGATCTCACTTGAAAGCAGTAGTGGCACGGCCCCGAGATAATGTTTGGGGTAGTCGTCATCAGCTATCTGTCTTATCCTTTTTTCGTCAGCGGGGTCGACATGTGAATTTTGAAGACTGACAACAATAATCCTGGCCCCCCGCCCGAGAAGACTGCGAACAGGTGGCATAACTTGCTCTCTATCAAGGCCACCTTTGCCGGCTTGACTTTCAACACTAACCACCATCTCGGACGGAATGATAAAGTCGAGAACCGGACTCTTATCATCCGAGGAGTAAATATTTTTTTCAAAACCTCTGGTTATTATCAATCCCAGGCGGGGACCTGATCTCTGTATCAAGGTATTGGTTGCGTGGGTTGTGGAAAATCTGATCACCTCTGTTTCATGGAGTAACCGAGGGACTGACATTCCAAACTTCCTGGCGCCTTCTTCGATACATTTGAGAAAACATTCCGATAAATCATGAGGAGTAGTGTCGACCTTGACACGTTCAATTCGCCCGTCACCGGTAAAAAACCCGTCTGTAAAAGTCCCGCCATTGTCAATGTCTATAATGAATTTCATTTTGACCGCCTAAATAATAACGATGAATATTTATATAATTTTAGAATGGCTCCTGTCAATTGAGTTTATCTTTATAAAATCAATTTTAGGCTGATAGAGGCAGTTAAAAAATAATTACTACTGTTAAAGCTTAAATCTAATTTCTTATCTGTCAGCGAATTAGATATAATATTTATGAAATGACACCCCCTGCAGAAAAACCCGGTCCATTCTCGTCCCTTCGCATACGTAACTTTCGCCTGCTGTTAATTGGGACTGTCCTTTCTAACGCAACTCAGTGGATTCAACAGGTAACATTAAGCTGGCTTGTTTACGAAATGACAGGTTCCGGCACAATATTAGGCTCGATAAATCTGGTAAGGTCCATAGCTTCGTTGGGTATGATACCAGCGGCTGGATTATTAATTGACCGTATTAATCGGCGTAACCTGATGTTGATAACAAACGGATGGTTGCTATTTATCACTTTAGGGCTTGGACTAATCCTGCTCTTTGATTATTCGCATATCTCACATCTTTTCGTCTTTGCTTTTTTGGGTGGTATGACACAAACAATAGATGGGACTCTCCGACAGGTTGTATTATTTGACCTCGTGCCACGTTCAATTACTCCCAATGCCGTAGCACTAATTCAAACAGGGTGGAGTCTGATGAGGTCATTCGGTCCCAGTATTGGAGGTTTCCTTATCCTCTGGCTTGGTGCAGGGGGTAATTTCCTCGTCCAGGCCGGTATTTATGCCCTTATAGCAATTAATATTATGTACATTCATTTTCCAGCAAGAAAACCAACCGCAGTGCATAGTTCTCCAATCCAGAATATTAAAGATGGCCTGCGATATGTTGTTGAAAGACGTGTCACCAGGAGTTTTATGCTGATGGGATTTGTCCTGCCGCTATTCATTATCCCGATATACAATGTTCTACCTCCTATTTATGCTGCTGAAGTGTTTCATGGTGGTCCTGAGGTGCTGGGATTCCTGTTATCATCAGTCGGCATTGGAGGTATTGCGGGTGGTATATTTGTGGCATTTATGAACCGCGTCGAACGCAGGGGTCTGCTGCAGCTTGTGAGTCTTTTCCTCCTTAGTTTATCGTTAATAGGCTTTGCTTATACTACAACACTTTCGCTAGCATTACCGCTTCTGGCACTCTCGGGATTCTTTGAAATGATTTTTCTGACCACCAACCAGACCCTGCTACAACTCTCCATTCCGGATGATTTAAGAGGCCGGGTAACCAGCATTGTTAACTTAAATGCTGCCCTGATGCCTCTGGGTGGTTTAGTAGCTGGTACGGGTTCTGATCTGTTTGGAGGACCGAAAATGATTACAATTATCCTCGGGACTATCACCGCGGGTATTGCGTTAATAGTCTTTTTTAGCTCTCCGGTTATCCGGAATTATCGCCTTAGTCAGGCTATTGAGTCTACTCCGGATTAGGTAATAGCTCTGGTTTTGATTAATCGTATCGATAAGAGTGTACTACGTTACAGGATTGTGAGGTATGTCTGAGCTTAATCATAAAGTAAAAAGGGAACTTTTATAACTGACTCACCCTAACAGATGCTTAAACTATGTTGACAACACAATGTTTAATCCAGGAGTAACATAATATTTTATTAACTCAATAGTCTTGTCATGAGACCTGTTTCTCACTATAGGAGGCCTCTGAGCCTAGGGTCAAGGGCATCCCTTAAGCCATCGCCTACCAAATTGAAGGCGAATACAACCAGCATAATAGCGAAACCAGGTGCAAAGGAAAGTACCGGATTCGTTGTTAGGTATTTATAACCGTCAGCGACCATCGCACCCCAAGCTGCCCCCGGGGGTTTAATACCAACACCGAGAAAACTTAACCCGGCTTCAGCTAGTATGAGAGTTCCCAGTTGTAGAGTTATCAGCACAATCATAACTGGCAGGCTATTAGGGAGAATATGGGTGAACATGATTCGGCGGCCGGACGAACCCATAGCTTCTTGGGCAAGAATATAATCGTTTTCTTTAATACTTAGAGTCAGGCCATGTAGTATCCTAGCATATCCCGGAATCATGGCAACGCTCAAGGCGATGATTACGTTCTGTATACCTCCACCAAGTATAGCCGCCAACATAAGGGCCAGGATTATCATAGGAAAGCCCATGAGAGCGTCCATGATCCTCATTATTATCATATTCGTAATACCCTTATAATATCCGGCAATAATACCTAAGGTGACACCAACGGTAGCAGCGAATCCGGTGGTTACAAAACCAACAATGAATACCATCCGGGCACCGTAAATCAGCCGACTTAAAGTATCTCTCCCCTGTATGTCAGTTCCTAAAAGGTGTTTTGCTGACGGTTGTGCCAGAGCATCATATGGATCTCCGCGATAGGGGTCATATGAGGCCAGCCAAGGAGCAAAAATAGCGGTAATTACCAATATTAGCAGTATCATTAGTCCAATGATAACCAATTTACGTTGTAAGAATACCCTCCAGAAACGCCTCCACTCACTGATGCGGGGAGGGCTTTCATAGAAAGTTACTTTGTTAGGATTATTTGTCATAATTTATAATTTTCTAGCCGTACCGTATCCTGGGATCCAGCCAGGCATAGGATATATCAACAATAAGGTTACTCATAATAACGATAAATGATATTACCAGAACACCCGATTGAACAACGACATAGTCTTGCTGAAAAACGCTGGTAACCAGTAATCTACCGATACCCGGAATAGCAAATACCTGTTCAACAAGAACCGACCCACCAAAGATAATACCTATGCCGATACCCAACAAAGTAACTACTGGGATAAGGCTGTTTTTCAGAATATGCTTTGCTACAACAGCGCGTTCTGGAAGTCCTTTTGACCAGGCGGTACGGACATAATCCTGTTGACTTACCTCAAGCACGCTGGAGCGTGTCTGACGTGCGATTACAGCCAATCCGGTGATCATGATACAGATAACCGGCATGATTATATGCTTGGTACTTAACCAGAAGTCATCAAACGGTGAGACATAACCTGAGATTGGTAGCCATTTCAGGTGAAAACCAAAAACATACATCAGTAGAAATCCCAACCAGAAAACGGGGATGGATATCCCGATATATGATAGCATTGTTACCAGTGAATCCATCCAACTACCCCGCCTCAAGGCGGCGATAATACCCATGGCAATGCCGATTATGTTACCCAGAACGAATGCAACCAAGCCGATGTGGAGTGTTATCGGGAAACGTTCGGCCATCAGCGTGCCGACACTATCACGGTAGGTTATTGATCTTCCTAGGTCACCGCGGAGAACACCACCGATCCAGTCGAAATACTGTATCACGGGTGATTTATCCAGTCCGTACTCATGACGGAGCTGCTCTTTCACATCCTCCGTCATCTGCCCCATACCGGCACTCTGACCAATAAAAATTTCCAATGGGTCACCGGGGAGTAATCGCATGGCAGAAAAGACCATTATGGTAACCAAGATGACAATTATTACTGCCATTAATAGGCGGCGAATAATATATGCTGTCATTATTATTAGTCAGCTTTCGTGCTTAAAGTTTTACAGGTCAAACCATCCACGGCACTATAGGGGTAAAAGGAAATTTCATTACCGTTACTAATCCATGATATGCATGCGTTATTCATCAGGATGCCGGGTAATTATGGGCACAAATACTGATAGGTCGGGAGATTTACCCGGCATCCTGTGAATTTTGTTATTTTAATCGCACCTACCGGGGTTCCAACCAGTACTTTGCCCAGTACTGTGAAAAGCCCGATTCCTGCCCGATGGTGGTATGAAAATAAGGCGATGCCATATAAGCATTCGCTACCTTGTAAATCGGTATAATATAGGCGTCTTCCGATATCGCCATGAAAATATCTCCGATAGCTTTTATCTGATCTGCTTCATCCGCGTAAGTACGCGACTCTATACTCATGTCAAGTATATCTGGAGGTAAAGCCCAGCCTGCCATTCTGGTCAAAGGCTGGTCCCCCAGATTATTGTGGAAGGAGTCCAGAGAACTCCCCATCACCCCGAAGCTATAGATTATTAGGTCATCCCAGCTGGTTCCGAAGACACTGCCGTAGAATCTGCCGGGATCGGCAATATCTACCTCACAGTTCAGGCCGATATCATCAAGGTAACGTTTAACAGCCGTAGCGAGATCAACATTTGGTCCCGTCAATACCATCAATTTAATGGTTTCGCCATCATAACCTGACTTTGCTAGTAAATCCTTAGCTTTGTCTACGTCATAGGAACGACCTTCCCAATCCGGGTCATAACCTTCTTTCCCCTCGGGCACCACCATCTTGGCGGCTGTATAATAACCGAATCCTAATGAGACAGCCATTCCTTCCTTATCGAGGGCATATTCAACCGCTTCGCGTAGATCCTTATTATGCCATTTCGAGTCAGGATTAACTATGTTCGGGAATAGACACCAAACAGATGGCTGGGCTTCTATTCTAGTAAGTCCAGCCTGTTCCAGTTCAAGCTGGTCTTTGATTGATGGACCAAACCAGAAATCGGCTTCTCCAGCCTGCATTTTCAGATTGGCAGTTACTGGATCAGGAATAAACAGATAATGGATTGCATCAAGGTAAGGAGTCCCACCCCAATAATCATCGTTTCTTACCATGGTTAACGATACGTCCCTTATGAACTCTCCCTGTTTGAACGGCCCCGTACCTGATACGTTCAATCGAGCCCAGTCCTTGCTTTTTTCAATATCGCTATTTTCCGGAATAGTACCACCGGCGGTAATGAAGGCCATCTTGGAGTAGATAGGGGGCGACCATAGCCAGGCAACCGTGAGCTGGTTATTATAGTCTCCCGTATAGTGGATGATGAAGTTGTATTTGTCAATAACTTCCAGGCTGTCCCACTGGTCAAGGTATCCTATCCTCTGGTTCATTACTTGATGCTCGAAGTTCCAGGCTATCGCATCGGCATCACAATCGGAACCATCATGGAACCGGATGCCTTCTCGCATCTTCACACTGATGGTTTTCGCAGCTTCGTTAAAACTATAGCTTTCAGCAAGGTGAGGCACCAGCTCCTGGTTTTCATCGTATTCCACTAATTTTTCCACCGCGCATAACAGGACAAACAAATCCCACGGAGTTTGTTCCAGAGAGTATCCCATAACATTGACACCAGAGGCATTAATTACCCTGACAGTACCACCGGAAACCGGTCCGGGGGTTGTCGGTTGGGTAGTCGGTGTAGTTGTAGGTACAGTTGTAGGTGCAGTTGTCGTCTCTTCGGGTTCACCACAACCTACAAATACCAGAGCACTAATTACCACGACAGATAAAATGATCAGTAATAATCGTTTCATCCTATTCTTCCCTCCTATATTGTTATTCTTTTTATCTTTCTTCATCATTTATATCATGATTAACCTCCCTTAACGTAAATATTAAGTCAATTTTTTGATTTATATTTATACTCTAAAAAGTAATATTATGCGCAATTAACTCGGTTGTCAATGTTCCATGCAGGAATGAATGAGAATAAAAACTTGTAAACAATGTAACACCAGAGGCTACTAATGCATTATCGAAAATGATTATACGTTAAGAAAAAAGATAGAATCGGGCTCGCATCCAGAAGATTAAACTAAAAAGGAACCATTTTAAGGCTATTACTACCGCCAAACTCACGAGTTTTTACTTCGTGATAAAAAGTATATATATTGTATACAAAAAAAGTCTTTATCACTTGATAATCCTTGTTTATAATGTCCCTCTTAGCTTGGGATCAAGAGCGTCCCTTAAGCCATCTCCTACCATGTTAAAAGCGAAAACAACCAACATGATAGCAATACCAGGTGCAAAGGAAAGCCAGGGATTGGTAACAAGATATCTGTAGCCGTCGTTAACCATACCACCCCATGCGGCTCCCGGTGGTTTAATACCTATACCGAGGAAACTTAGCCCAGCCTCAGCTAGTATGAGAGTTCCTAATTGAAGTGTTACCAGTACGATCATAGGAGGTGCAGCATTTGGTAGGATATGGTGAAACATGATGCGCCAATAACTGGCTCCAGCAGCTTCTTCAGCAAGTATATAGTCGTTTTCTTTTATACTTAGAGAGAGTCCGTGCATAACTCTGGCATAGCCAGGTAAAGCACTGATTCCAAGGGCGATAATAACGTTCTGGATTCCGACACCAAGGATGCTGGCGATAAAAAGTGCCAGAATAATCATCGGAAAAGTCATCAGCAGATCCATAATCCGCATGATTATCATATTGAGAATACTATGGCTGAAGTACCCGGCAATCAATCCCAACAACATGCCGGAAATCGAGGCAAAACCGGCGGTAACAAAACCCACAAGAATGGCTGTTCTCGTTCCGAATATGAGTCGGCTTAAAGTATCGCGTCCGATAGCATCAGTACCTAGCCAATGTTCGGAGCTAGGTTGCGCTAGGACATTAAACATATCTCGTTTATAGGGGTCATATGGTGCCAACCATTCTGCAAATATGGCGGATACCACCAGTAGGAATAACACCATCAACCCTAATATAACCATCTTACGCTGAAAAAATACCCTGGTGAACCGTCGCCACTCATTAACTCTAGGCTGAGCTTCTTGAAAACCTGAAATGGTGGTACTATCTTCCTTTGTCATTATTATGATCCCTTGTTAGTACCGTATCCTTGGGTCAAGCCATCCATAAGATATATCTACGATTAAATTGACTATTAGTATTATCCCACCAAATATGAGTGTACATGCTTGAACAATCACATAGTCTTGGCTGAAGATTCCATTTACCATTAATCGGCCTACACCTGGGATGTTAAATACTGTTTCGATAAAAACCGAACCACCAAAGATCAAACCGATAGCAAAACCCATCAAAGTGATAACTGGAATGAGGCTATTTTTTAGCATATGCCTTGTTACAATGACGCGCTCCCTAAGGCCTTTTGACCAAGCAGTGCGAATATAGTCCTGCTGAACTACCTCAAGTACACTCGAACGCATCTGGCGTGATAAGGCGGCTAGACCGGTAACACACTGACAAACAACAGGCATGATAATTTGTTTGGTATTGAGCCAGAAATCGTCAAATGGGGATGTATAATTGCCGATGGGGAGCCAGCCTAGCTTAAGACCGAAGGCATACATCAGTAATATGCCTAACCAGAAAATGGGAATACAAATACCGACATATGCCAGAGGTGTAATTATTTGGTCGGCTAATTTGCCCCTTCTTAATCCTGCCAATAGCCCTGAAGCCGTACCCAAAATGGTTGCGATGATAAAACCGAGTACGCCGATGTGCATAGTTATAGGAAGACGCTTAGCTATTAATCCCCCCACATCTTCGTGGTAGGTTATTGACTCACCTAAGTCACCCTGGAAAATATTGCCTACCCAAATGAAGTATTGAACTATTACAGGTTTGTCCAGATTGTATTGTGCCCTGAGTTGCTCAATAGCTTCGGGGGACATGCCGGAATAGGCGGATGTTGAAGCAACGTATATTAATATTGGATCACCAGGTAAAAGTCGCATGGAAAAAAAGACGAGCATTGTTAACAAAATAATAAGTATTAATGCCCATATTAGCCGCCTTATAATATACCTGATCATCTTCTACCTCAGACGGTCAAAATATATCGACTCCGGTGATACGCTGACCCATCTCTAACTATCCCTTCCCCAATATCAAATCCATCAAGACATAGTTAATGAGTTTATGTATAGCCATACCGCATTTTTCAGGGCTGGGCGATTCACTCCCTGACGGGGGAGTCAGGAATGAATCGCCCAGTTTTCTAAATCAAATGAAGCGGGTATTTATTTATCCAGCCAGTCTAGATAGGTATGCCAAACCATAAAGTGGTCTTGGTAACGTTCGGTGCGGACATAGTTCTCAACTATGTACAGACCCGTTTGGCTAATGAGTGGGATGATTACCGCATTTTCGCTGACGAAAGTCATCAATTTCCTGGTAGCATCATGCATTCCTTCAATAGTGGGTGCCGTACGCACATTTTCTAACAACTCATAGTATCCATCGGGCCACTGCAGGCTGACGTAAGGGAAGATGGGCTGTGGACCGAAATGAACAAACCAGCCGATGGCGAATTCAGGGTCTATCGGGCATGAGAACAGGAGCATGCCATCGCTCCAGCCTTCCCCATAAATTCTGCCGAAGAACTTACCAGGATCTTCGACCTGGATTTCGGCATTGATGTTAACTTCAGCAAGATATGTCTGTATAGCCTCGGCTGCATCCGTTGGACCTATCAACTGGTATATTGTGGTATCAAATCCGTTTTCGTACCCTGCCTGTTTCAACAGATCCATAGCTTTCTGTGGGTTATACTCACGTGGCTGGAAATTCGGGTCGTAACCCTGGGTACCTTCGGGTCCCGTTCGTTTCACGGCTTTCTCTATACCGTACCCCAGGCCAGCTGCCAGTTCATCCCGGTTGATGGCGTACTCAATTGCCTCGCGTACTAGCTTATCATGAAAAATCGAACCCTCGGTGGTATCCGGAATGAGGTCGGTGTAGAATACGCCGGACATAGGGATAGCTACGAAACCCATAGCCTCTAGGTCTAAGGATTCCTTCAGAGGTAAACCTGAACAGATATCCCCTTCTCCCGCCTGCATTTTGGTCGAAGCGATGGTATCATCGGCAACAAAGATGATTTCTATAGCGTCGAGGTAGGGATACTCGGAACCGCGCCAGTAATTATCATATCTTACCATCTTCAGGAGAACATCCCGTTCGAAGCTCTCAAACTTGAACGGCCCAGTGCTAACGAAGTGTGTAATAGCCCACTCCTTGCCGTACTGCTCGAGGGCGGTGGGCGAAAACATAGTAAGGAGATTATATCCGTAAGAGTGGAGCATCATCTGCGGGGTGAACATTGCATTGAGATTGTACCGGAAGGTATATTCATCGACGACCTCAATGGAGTCTACGTACTGGCCGTTAGCCAGTCTCTGGCTATCTATCAGAAGCTGTACATTTTTTCTAACTGCCTCGGCATTGAATGGGGTGCCATCATGGAACGTAACACCTTCTTCAAGGTAGAATGTAAGGGTCTTATTCACCTCATCGATTTCCCAGGACTTGGCTAGTTCAGGCTTGAATTCGCCATCCCCGGCCCAGTATATTAGGGTTTCCGCATAGGCTTTAGCCATGGTTTCATCAGCCAGGTTTTGCTCTGGGATATAGCTCAGATTACTCGGAAAGTCAGTGTATATTACCCTCAGTGTGCCGCCTCTTTTTGGTCCGGGTGGTGTGGTGGGTTGTGTTGTTGTAGGTTGTGTTGTCGTGGTAGGTTGTGTAGTTTTTTCCGGTTCGCCACAACTACCAAACACAAGAGCGCCAATCATCATAACCGATAAGATGACTAGAAGTAATTTTTTCATTCTATTTATACCTCCTATATTGTTGTTATTTTGACCTTATTCATCATTTATATCATTTTACCCTCCTCTAATATTACATCCTGCTCAATTTGTAGATGTTATACATATTAATAAAAAATATTATGCTCTAATTAATTCAATTGTCAATGTTACATGTAAAAAGAAAGTTAAATATTTTAGTGGAATGTGGCACTAGAAGCTATTAACGTATTATAGTTTTCGATAATGAATTATGATAAATGATTGAATCGTACTCCCATACAGAAGGTTAAAAAGTAACGCAAGAGCACTAAAAGTCAGTAAAAAGGAGTATTTGAAGTAGATTGACCAACGGCTTGTAAAAGATTATTGTTGGGAATCAATATTAACCTTTTTACTTAGAAAATAATTATTTATCAATCTAGGGCTAATTGAATTCTCCAAAAGATTCGAAATTACCGTTTTTCCTTTTAAACCTTAATTCATTTAGGGTGAAATTTAGATTTATCTTCTTTGATCCTAGTTCGGTAGTGTAAACAATTTTTTCCGATGAGCTTGGTATTTCCAATGTTTTCCACACTGATTTGCTTTTAGAATCTGGCAGGATAAGGATAGGCGGGATGCCATCACGCCAATTATGCACCAGGCTGCAAATGGGAGGGGCACCGACACCAGACTTTACCTGATTCTCCCCTGACAGAGCCCGCCTACTCAAAAATGAGGAGGAG
>DUFB01000030.1 GCA_011192005.1 Dehalococcoidia bacterium | reverse complement strand
GGTACTGAGATGTTTCACTTCCCCCGCTTACCTCCTCCCGGCCTATGTGTTCAGCCGGGGGTGACCAGGGTTTACCTGGCCGGGTTGCCCCATTCGGGAATCACCGGTTAGGCTTGCTAGACAGCTCACCGGTGCTTTTCGCAGCCTTGCCACGCCCTTCTTCGGCCCTTAATGCCAAGGCATCCACCGTATGCTCTTAACGCTTGACCTGCTTCAGGATTGATATTAATTGCTATATTCAGTTTTTAAAGTGCGGAAGGCAAAAGAAAAGGCCTGGCGGTTTTGCCCACCAGACCTCTATCCGTCTGGTCATTTACCACCAGATATATCTGTTATGTTTTTGCCTTCATCATTGTAGAAATAAGTTTATCACAGGGTTAAAGCTTTGTCAACATGGATTTGAGGCTGAGAGCGTTATCTTCGACGATATTTTCAATAATTTTTTTTTATGAGCACAGGAATATACTAAAGTACTAAAAATAGGCTTTTTTCTGCTGGCCATTTTTAGTGGCCATCTTATCAAAGTCGTGCCAGCTAAGCCAGTAGCTGAGTTCCTTGTTGGCCGGTGTCCAGACGATATGCCCCTTGCTTATCCTCAAGCTTCCCAGCTTTTCATCATCGCTATCAATATGAAAGATAACATCCGATTTACCGACTTCAAGCCAGGGTATTTTGGTCATTTTAACCTTGTACATCTGGATAACTCCTCTTTATAATCACGGCTTTACAGCCCAGAACATGGTATAGGTAAAGAAAGCGTAGTAGTCCGGTAGATTCAGGATGAAATCCGGCGAGTCTGGCAGGCAAAGACGCTGGAACTTGGCGATGTCTTCGGGAGAAAGCTCGGAAGCTACGCCGGGCCAGCGCATCTCAATCAATTCTTCAAGAGCCTGGCGGACATCGTCGTCCAGAGGAGCGTGGACGCTACCGACAAAGGCCTGCGCCCTGATATTCTTTAGTCCCAGTTGCCTGAACCATCCCAACCCGCGGTAGAAGTGTAATTCAGGGTTCTTCCCCTGCACGAAGGGTGCCATACCCGCCGCGGTCGCTCCCAGCCTGGCTTCAAGTCGTGGGTATCCGGGCAGTAGCTTCTCCGACGACCAGGCAGCAATAGACACGATGCCTCCGGGCTTAAGCACACGTACCAGCTCTCCCAATAGTTTCATGGTATCCCAGGGACCGTACCCGACGCAGTCGACGCTCCATACCCAGTCGAAGGTACTGTCATCAAAAGGAAGATTACCAATATCCCCTTCCCGGAAAGAAATCCGTTCAGAAAGACCGGCTTTTTTTACCATTTCCCGACCGTAATCAAGCATCTCGGCCGATATATCGAGTCCGGTGATATGTCCGGCGGGCCCTATTTCCCTGGTCAGCTGCAAGCACTGCAACCCGACACCGCAGCCGGCGTCCAGCCCGCTGCTGCCAGCGGGAAGATGTAACGCTTTCACCATCTCAAGGAGAGTCGACTCTCGCAATGAATTGGATACTTTCAGTCTTTGTATGTAAGTATCAGCGTCCATTATCCACCTTAAAATACAGAAAACGCCCAAAGCGGATATTTTGGTTTATTTTAACGGCGGGTGGATAATCTGTCAATCAGAATACATAACTAGGCGTTCCTGAGGTTGCGGATAATTTCGCCTAGACCGGGCCTTTTCCCGTACATGAGTAAATAAACGCGGAATATCTTGATTGACAGGAACAACAGCACGATAATGGAGAGTGCCAAGATGATAATGCTGGCAGCCAGCTCCCAGGCAGGAATATCGGTAACGCCGAGCTTGAGCATCATCGCTATCGGGGCGGTGATGGGGAAAATGGTCAATACTTTCCAGATGGGACTGCTCGGGAAGACAAACAACAATGATGAGAACCAGAGGGGAACAAAAGCGAAAAGTGTGTAAACCAGCGCCAGTTGCTGCCCCTCGCGGACACCGGGGCTAATGGCGCCGACACCCGCCGAGAGCACGGCGAACAAAAGATAACCCAGAATAAAATAGATTATCCCCAGTACAACGAAGTTGGGTGGCAGCTCTATCGTGCTGAAAAAGCCGCCGATAGTGGCTGATGCCAGACCCAGAATAAGCGGCAGTGAGATGAGCCAGACGGCTACCTGTACCATTCCGGCGGCACCCAGCCCCAGAATCTTACCGATGAGCAACTGGCGGGGGGAAACGGAGGACAACAGTACCTCGATGAGGCGGTTCTCCTTTTCTTCACCCAATCCCTGGACAAAATAGCTGGCGCTGAAATTCAGAGAGAATGCCAGCAGAAAGGCAAAAATACCCGGAACGATAGCATTTCCGTATCCTCCCTGGTCCGAAGCTATATCGCCGGTTTCGGTGAGTCTGGTGACTACGACGTATAACGGCGCTTCTATGCGAATAGCGGTATCCCGGGACACTCTATCCGAGAGCAGGTTGCTCGTGAGGAAATTTTTAATCGCGGCGACCATCGACGGAGGCGTCTCCAGCTGTTTCTCCAGAGTATAGCGGTTGACTAAGCCGGTAAGTATATAGTCATGTGGAATGACGAAATACTCCGAAATATCACCACTGGTCAGGGCCTGAGTGGCTTCATCACGGGTATCGTAACGGGCAAACTCGATAGCTCCCTGAGTGGTATACCCATCGAATCCCCCTAGTTCATCGACGTACCCGATGGTAGTTACCTCCACCGCCGACGGCTCGGTGACCGTTGTAACGAGCTGGTAAATGCCGATGGCAAGGAGGGCTATGACCGGAACGACAAGGGTCATGACAACAAACCCGATACGCTTAATCGTGTGTAAAAATTCGTGCCTGAATATCAGCAGCGTCTTATTCACGGTGCTTCCCCACTTCCATCAGGAAAATCTCATTGAGTGAAGGAGTAGCCACTTCAAAACGGTTTACGTTTATATCGTGTTTTACCAGATAAGCCAAAACCTCCCCGGGGGTTGTCTTTCCATCCAGCACCAGTTCGATGTGGTCCTTGCGGGCACGCTTTTCGGATACTCCCGGCACTTCCCCCAGCTCCCCTAAATAGTCCAGAAGTACCGAATTGCTCTGGTATCCCGACTTGATTTCACTCAGGTCGCCGTAAAGAACCGCGCGTCCCTTGTTTACCATCAGGATGCGGTCGCACAGTTCCTCGACCTGATTCATCTGGTGAGTGCTCAAGATGACAGCTCTACCCCGGTTCTTCAGGTCAAAACACATATCTTTCAAGAGCTCAGTGTTAACCGGGTCAAGTCCGGAGAAGGGTTCATCCAGGATAATCAGCATCGGGTCATGGATAATGGTGGTGATGAACTGGATTATCTGCCCCATACCCTTGCTCATTTCCTCGATTTTCTTGCCCCTGGTGGCCAGCATACCTGTGCGACCGAGCAACTTATCAGCTTTTTCCGGTACCAAGCGCCGGTCCATGCCTTTAAGCGAGGCGAGGTAAGTGATTGATTCCAGGACCCTCAGTTTCTTATACAGTCCCCTTTCCTCGGGCATGTAACCGAGCTTGTTTTTCGTAGTTTCACCCAGTTTCTCGCCGAAGACGGTCACCTCGCCCGAATCAGGCTTGATAATGTCCATCATCATCCTGATGGTGGTGGTCTTGCCGGCACCGTTAGGGCCAATCAAGCCGAATATCTCGCCCTCTTCGACAGAGAAACTGAGGTCGTCAACGGCTACAACACCGTCGTAACGCTTGACGACATGCTCACATGTAATAATACTGCTCATATCAGGGTCTCTACGTATACCACATTAATTATTATTGTATACATCATGCTAACAATTGTGTATGTTGTCAATCGGTTTCTTCCCGCCCGAAGTAGAGAACATCGTCACCACTAAATATCTCCAGTATATCGCTGCCGACTTCGTAGCTCTCAGCGGCGAGTAAAATCTCCAGGTATGCTTTTTCCTGCGTGTCCACCTCATTCCCGCACCACATCTCAGTAACAGCAAAGGGACCCTTTATCAAGAGATTATTCCCTTTTATTTCATATTCACCGGTATACCAGTTGCATCCACTATTACCCCGTATCTGCTGCGTCCCCTGGTTGAAACGCACCGTAATCTCGGTATCCGATAAGACAGCAAAAGGGGTCTCCGGATCACCGTAAGACAGTAATATCCAGTTTATATTCTCCAGTGCCGGTCCCCCTCCGCATCCGGCCAGGAAAAAGGATAGAATAAGTAATATAACCATAACTGTCGTTAATATACGTTTCATGTTTCCGGTATCCTCCTTTTAGTGCTCTCTACCACAACTCACCCTCCCGCCATTCTGCAGAAAGCGGCATCTCTAAGTCAATCCTCGGTGTCTCTGGTAGAACAAGAACCATTACTCCTCTTTCCTCCGGAGTGGCCATTATACCATTTGACTTCCTGATGAAAAGAGGCCCCTGCCATAATTGCCAGCCTAATCTTAAATACAAATTAATAGAGGCACCGGTGCATAGCCCGCCGATATCGTAATCCTTGATTTCTCGCGCCAGTCTCTGCATTACTATCGATGCGAAGCCACGATTACGGTATCGCTCGTCAGTGGCGACCGCTTCCACGTAGGCCGCCCGCCAGAGCGGAAGACCGGGGTACTGCAACCATCGTGGTATCCAGAGAGCGTGCGTTACCAGTTCTCTACGATATCGTCCCAGAATGTGGGTGGCACTGTAAAAAGTCTTGAGGAAAGGCTGATAATCCAATCCGTATGCCCGGCTACAAAGGTCCAGTATTTCCCAGTATTCCCTCTCTGAAACATCCCGCTTTTCTTTAACATCAAGAACCAGTTCGTCTACCATTCACCGTCCCGTATTATACGTTATTACCTGCTTATCATTTATTACCTATTATGTTATAATTTCTGAGTAAGTTTAGCAACGATACAGGAAATAAAGTATTGACGCCCAGAGATACAATAGCCGAGATCATTAAAACCGCTATTCTGGAAGCCCAGAACACCGGTAAATTGCCCGCCGTTACCCTGCCCGAAATCGTCATCGAAAGACCCCAGAATCCAGAACACGGCGATTACGCTTCGAGTATTTCCCTCAAGCTGGCCAGGGCGGTCGGTACCAGCCCTCTGGAAATCGCCGGCGAGATAGCCGCCTTTATCAAGACCTCACCGCAAATCGGTAACGTTGCCGTCGCCCCGCCCGGATTTATCAATTTCACGCTCGACAGCCGGTGGCTCAGCGACCAGGTAGACGTTATCCTGGACAGCGGGAAAAAATACGGTAATATCGATATCGGAAAAGGCAGCCGCATCCAGATAGAGTTCGTCAGCATCAATCCCACCGGCCCGCTACACGTCGGGCACGGCCGCGGCGCCGTCCTCGGCAGCACGCTCTGCAATGTCATGACTGCCGGGAATTACAACGTCGTTAAAGAGTATTATTTCAACGATGCGGGCAGCCAGATGGACTCTTTCCGGCAGTCTCTCTATGCCCGCTACCAGCAAGGCCTCGGTAAAGACGTCGATATGCCCGCCGAGGGCTACATGGGACACTATATGACCGACCTTGCTGCTGAGATTATCAGGGAAGAAGGCGACCGTTTCCTGAAGATACCGGATGCCGAGGCTGTCGAAAACCTGGGGCAACTGGGTCTGGCGAAAATCCTGGATGGAACAAAGCAGGACCTGGAGCGGTTGCGTGTGGAATTCGATGTGTGGTACAGCGAGAAGACACTCTATGAGAACGGCCAGTTCGACAAGGTGGTTAAGATGCTCCGCGAGAACGGTTATCTCGCCGAGAGGGAGGGCGCTACCTGGTTCGTCTCCACGGCTCTCGGCGAGGACAAAGACAACGTGGTCGTCCGCGGCAATGGCTCACCGACCTATTTCGCCGCCGATATCGCCTACCACTACAATAAGTTCATCGAGCGCAAATTTGACGAGGTTATCAATATCTGGGGCGCCGACCACATGGGGCATGTCTCCCGACTCAAGGCCGTCGTCGGGGCTCTGGGTATCGACCCCGAGAGGCTCCGTATGATTGTCCACCAGATGGTTACCCTGCGTCGCGGTGGCGAGATTGTTAAAATCTCCAAGCGCAGTGGGGATATCGTTACCCTGAGAGAGCTTATCGACGAGGTAGGTGTCGATGCCTGCCGCTTCTTCTTCCTCTGCCGCACCGCTGACAGCCAGATGGACTTCGACATGGAGCTGGCGAAAAAGCAATCGGCGGACAATCCGGTCTACTATGTCCAGTACGCACATGCCCGCATCGCCAGCATATTGCGTGTAGCCCAGGAAAAAGGCGCCGCCAGTGATAACGGTGATGTCTCTCTGCTTACCTCGGAGCCGGAGCTTGCCCTCATCCGCAAGATGCTGCTCCTGCCGGAAATGGTGGAGCTTATCTGCAACTCCCTGGAGCCGCATCACCTCACCTATTACGCGCAAGACCTGGCCACCGTCTTTCACAGTTTTTATAAACAATGCCGTGTTGTCTCGGCGAACAGAGAGCTTACCGCGGCACGGCTCAAACTCGTTAAATCCGCCAAGCTGGTGCTGGGCAGGACACTTAACCTGATGGGCATGGACGCCCCCGAGAAGATGTAAGACAGAAGAGAGGCATTGATGAAAAAGCGTGTATTTTCCGGCATCAAACCCAGCGGGAGCCCGCAACTTGGGAACTACCTGGGCGCCATCCGCCGGTGGGCTGCCGAGCAGGACGAGTACGATAACGTTTTTTGCATCGTGGACCTGCACGCCATCACCGAATACGTTGAACCAGCCGAACTGAAGCAGTATATCCGCGAACAGACCGGCATGCTTATCGCTTCCGGCATCGACCCGGATAAATCAATCCTCTTCCAGCAGTCGCACGTCCACGAACACAGCGAGCTCGCCTGGATACTCAATTGCTATATCCCGATGGGCTGGATGCAGCGGATGACGCAGTACAAAGAAAAAGTCGAGGAGCAGAAGGAGCAGGTCAGCGTGGGGGTATTCGACTACCCTTCGCTGATGGCAGCCGATATTCTGCTCTATGATACCGATATTGTCCCCGTGGGCGACGACCAGAAACAGCACGTCGAACTTACGCGGGATGTCGCCCAGCGTTTTAACTATATCTATGGAGAGACTTTCAAGCTGCCAGAACCGGTTACCGGCGAGGTTGGCGCCCGCATCATGGGGCTTGAAGACCCCACCAGGAAAATGAGCAAGAGCGAGGGCGGCAGCGGCCAGTCCATCGCCCTGCTTGACTCCGAAAATGTGATCCGCCGGAAAATCATGCGGGCAACGACGGATTCACAGCGAGATGTCGTCTTCGACGAGTCACGCCCCGGTATTTTCAACCTGCTGACCATCTACCAGACCATTACCGGCGAGAGCCGGAACGACATCGAGAACCGCTTTCATGGCAAGGGCTACGGCGATTTCAAGAAAGCCCTTGGTGAGGTGGTCGTGGAGACTTTACATCAGGTGCAGAAACGTTATGCGGAAATCACCGCCGACCCCAGCTATCTCGAGAGTATTCTGAAAAAAGGGGCGGACAAAGCAACCCCTATCGCCAGAGAAAAGCTGGCCCAGGTCCGGGAAAGGATAGGGCTGGGGTAAAAGCCATGAGTGCCGGTAAAGAACGCCTTGAGCTTACAGCGTCTGTAGAAGAAGGCCCGTACTATAAGGCCGGTTCCCCGGAACGCCGCAGTATCGCCTCACCGGGCACGCCCGGCAGGAAGCTGGTTTTAGAGGGGCGCGTCCTCGATACCGAAGGCAATCCCGTTGCCCGTGCCTGGCTCGATTTCTGGCATGCCGACGGCAACGGCCAGTACGATAACGAGGGCTATAACCTCCGCGGTCACCAATATACCGACGAAAACGGTTATTACCATCTAGAAACGGTAAGACCGAAGGAATACCTCTTCCGCGCCGCTCATGTCCATGCCAAGGTACGCGCCAGCGAAAGCTCGCCGGTGCTGACCACCCAGCTATTTTTCCCCGGTGAGGCACGAAATGTTACCGACCCGATATTCGAAGAAAAGACGCTGATGAACGTGGCCGAGATGCAGGATTCCCAGAAAGCGACTTTTGATTTCGTGGTGGAGACGTAAAGGATGCTGCGGAGCGCCGGTTACTTCCGGTGCTTTTTTACAAAACGCTCCATGCGGTTCAGAGCTTCCTCGATATCCGCCAGCGAGGTAGCGTAGCAGCAGCGTATATAGCCCTCCCCGCATTCCCCGAACGCCGAACCCGGCACCGCGGCTACTCTCTCCTCGATGAGGAGCTTCTCGGAAAATTCTTCCGATGTCATGCCGGTTACGGCTATCGACGGGAAGGCATAAAACGCCCCTTTCGGCTCGAAGCAGCTTAAACCTATATCGCAGAATCCCTTAACTATCACCATGCGGCGCCGGTTGTAGTCCTCTACCATCTCCTGCACACTGGACTCGCCGGACTTCAATGCTTCGATGGCGGCTACCTGCGCCATGGTGGGGGCGCTCATAATCGTGTACTGGTGTATCTTGGTCATGGCGGCGATGATATCGCGCGGCGCTACCGCGTACCCGATGCGCCATCCGGTCATTGCATAAGCCTTGGAAAAACCGCCCAGCAGTACCGTATTGGCCTGCATGCCGGGCAGCCCGGCGAAGCAGGTATGCTCGACACCATAGGTAAGCCTGGCATAGATTTCATCGGAAACGACCATGAGCTTATGACGGCGGGCGACGTCGGCAATCGCCAGTAGCTTTTCCCGGCTCATCACCGCCCCGGTGGGATTGGCGGGATATCCTAATAAAATAGCGCGTGTTTTGGGGGTAATCCTTGATTCAATATCGTCGGCATCAACCTCGAAGCTTTCCTTCTCGGAAGTCGGCACGAACACCGGCTCGCCGCCGGCCAGGATAACACAGGAAGGATAAGCGACGTAATGAGGGTCGGGAATGATAACTTCGTCACCCGGATTAAGTATCGCCCGCATCGCCAGGTCCAGCGCCTCGGAAACGCCCACGGTCATCAATATTTCGCCGACAGGCTCGTATTTAATGCCGTATATCCCCTCGAGGTATTTAGCTGTCTCCTGCCGCAGTTCCAGGATGCCGGAATTGGAGGTATACATGGTATATCCCCTCTCCAGCGATTTTACTGCCGCCTCGCTGATATGCCAGGGCGTGGCGTAATCGGGCTCGCCCACTCCCAAGGAGATAACCCCCTCGATGGAAGCGAGTAAATCGAAGAACTTGCGTATCCCCGACGGCGAAAGACGGTTCGCCCTCTCCGAGATAATCTTCCTTTTTTGTCTTCTTTTACCGGTCTGTTTCAAGGATATTCACTCCCCTGTAACCAGCGGTTATAATACCACCGGCTCCCGTTTTACCGCTTCGCCGCCATTTAACAGCTCGCCGTCTTCTTTATAACGCTTCAGCACGAAATGCGAGACGGTGCCCTGGACCCCCTCGATATGCGATAGGTTCTGGGACACGAACTCGGCTATCAAGCGCTCGGACTTATCGACCACGACCAGGAGCAGGTCGTACGTACCGGAGGCAAGATACAACGACCTTACCTGGTGGAACTGGGCGATACGCCCGGCAATAGAATCGAATCCGGCTTCCGGTTCCGGGGTAACCTTCACTTCTATCAAAGCCCAGACCTGCTCATCCTCAATCCTGTCCCAGTTGACCACGGCTTTATATTTCAGGATAATGCGGTCCTTCTCCGCCTGCTTGATTGTCTTTGTAACGTCGGCAGGAGATGCCCCGGTCATGGTGGCAATCTGTTTCGACGTAGTAT
>DUFB01000003.1 GCA_011192005.1 Dehalococcoidia bacterium | reverse complement strand
ATAGAGGAAGAAATCAAGAAAATGAAGAAGGAATAGGAGAAGTTAAAATCTAGCCACGGCCATTATTTGCAGTCGGCTTTGTCGATATCTCGTTCAATGATATAATCCATTTGTTAAGATGGCACTAAACAGAATCAATATACTCGGTGCAGTATTAGCAAATGTAATTAATCTTTCAGCAATCCTGGTCTTTTTATTCCGACTCCTGAACAAACCAGAGATAGATCATTGGATTGGTATCATTACCATATTAAGTATATTTCCCCTTATTTACTTGTTATATACTGCGAGACAATGTAATAGGCGTAAGATTTACTACATTTGGACAGGACTCATGATAGTATTTATTGTCGTTGAGTTTCTTGTCGACTGGTATCCTAAGGTTGATTTTAGAAATAATATTGCAATAGTTATCCCTTACGTGATGCTTTTCTTCGGAGCCACCGGTGGGATGATAGGGGTTGCCAGCCTTGCAGGAAAAAGGTGGACTGTAGTGACTACAATTTCATTCTTGATTATGTTTGTTCTTGCCTTTGTTCAGAGAGATATTACAGGAATGTAAAAAAGGTGAAAATCCAATAGCTGGTTCGAGCCCGGTTGATGACATTTAATATGTAATCTAGCACTTCACAACTATTTTCGGCGGTTATCACGCACAGACTTACCTTTAGGCCCCTCTCATTACATGAACCTTAAACTTGAGGGAGTTTATTTAAGACTTGTTTCATGTTTTCACGATATTCTTCGAATGCTTTACGCCCATCCTTGGTCAATTGCAGCATTGTATGAGGTTTCTTGTCCAGGAACTCCTTAATTATCTGTACATAACCAACTGATTCCAACTTACTTAGATGCGATGAAAGATTACCCCAGGTAAGTCCAGTTTGCCGTTGTAGGTAAAGGGCATCAGCACTTTCTACAACGTAAAGGTAGGCTACTATCAAGTAACGAGCGGGTTCATGAATAATACGGTTTATCAATTTGGTTGGCTTTCTCACTCGGTTTTCATCAAGAGAGCTCATCTAATTGCTCCTGCGGCATCTTCGGGTATTTCTGGATGAAGTGTATTAGAATGATAATACCCAAAAGTATTATCACAACTCCTGCCCCAATATAACTATAAGCCCACTCTATTTCTGTCCACTGTTGAACAACTCCGGCAATGAATATCAATGCAGCGTAAAATAAGAAACGGTATATCCCAAAGGACCAGGTGATTCCCCCCACTAAAAGAGCCAATAGCCCACTAAAAATAAGTGGGAAATAATCCGCTATCCATTGTGGTCTTTCATCAGTAATAAAGGCAATCGCAAATGCTATCCCTACCAATACCATAATTCCTAAAACAATGCTTATACCCATCCGGATTTTCTTTTCCCTATCTCCCAATTTCACATATCCTATCCGAGGATAGGTCAACCATCTCTTGATTCCCCAAATAATGAAATAAAAACAGATGAACCAACCGCCCACAAGATAAGCTAGATCTGTTAGTATACTGAGACCCCAACCGATAATAAACAGACCAAGGAATATATCCCATAAGCCATCTTGAAAAAATACAAGGTAAGTACGACGTATGAGTTTCTTCAAGTCAGTATCTTTATTCATCATCAACTCCAGGATAAATTACACTTTGTAATACAAAGTTCTTTGGATAATTATACAATATTTAATACAGATGTCAACAGGTTTTGTTGATTTTTTGTACTGGAAATGTATAAAGGAACGATATTAGTGAAGGGGGATAAAAGAGAAAAGGCGTTATTGCGGGTTTTTAGAGCAGCTTAAGTTCCCGGGCTCGGGCGATAGCCTTAGTGCGGCCCGAGACCTCCAGTTTTTGCAGGATGTTGTGGACGTGTGTCTTGGCGGTTCCGACGCTGATAACTAGACGCTCGGCAATCTGGCGGTTAGAGAGGCCCGCGGCTAAAAGTGGCAGGACTTCCAGTTCACGGTCGCTGAGGGGCTCAGGGGTAGTACCGGAGGGCTTTTTCAGTTTGCCTTGTTTTCTAAGCTGCTCTTCCTCGATAATCCTGAGCAGTCTGCCGGCGTACTCAGGCTCGATTCCCCTGGAAATTGCTTTCTCCAGAACTGGCGCGAGTAGTTTGCCTTCGTCAACGAATGTACGGATATAACCTTCCGGTTCCGCCATACTCAGGGCTTCGGACAGGAACTCCAGTGCCGCTTCTTCGGTTTCAGCCGCTAGGGTCTGATAGAGGCGATACTCTATCACTAAACCGTGCATTCCGGACTTAACGGCTTCGTCACAGAGGACCTGCAACTTCTCCAGTGCCTCTGATTTATTCCCCTGCGCGATAAGAAGACGCAGGGGGATATGACGATATTCATGGTTTAGAGCGTCAGCGTACCTGGCGAGTTTGCTACCCCACTCCCCAGCAGTTGCTAAATCATCCTGCACGATTGCGAACAGCATATGATAGACAGCGAGATTTGCATGGGTCGTAGTCTGCCCGGCTATATCATTAGCTTCGAGGTCGGCTCTTTCCAGTGCCTTCACGAACTCATCATGATCACCTTGAGCTAGCCTGACACGTGCCAAGAAATATTGTATCATTACCCTAGCCTGCATGGTTCCCACTAACTTGCCCACTTCAATTGCCTGTTGTATGTGACCGGCGGCTCCGTCCAGGTCGTTCCACTCATAATATATTAAACTCAGGTTCATATGCGGTACTATGGCCGTTGGTGATTGCCCCGCCCATTCGAGGGCCTGTTGAGCCATCTTGACCATTCGCCGCAATTTACCCTTCAGCCTGAAAATACTCATCAGGCCTCCAAAAGCAGAAGATGCAGCGAAGTAAATTTCCAATCGAATTAGTATTTCATAGGCTCGTGTAAACAGTGACTCGGCTTCTTTATAATTACCACGCCAGAGGTAGATCCATCCCAACGAATTACTCATAAAACCACGATATACGGGTTCACTCGGCGGTAAAAAGTGACAGAGCTTTCTTAGCCAGTTTTTCTACAAGTGGATAATCGTGCCGACGCCAGGCCATTTGAGCTTGCAAGGCGTAAATGGTACCCTTAAAGCTGTCATCATCCTCGGTAACTTTCTCAAGATTTTTTAAGATTGCCTCGGAAGCTTTAACCTGACCTGCCATTGACAGGTATTGAATATAATCTATGGATAGTTGGGGGTGGGATAATATGACCTGTTCGGGCAGTCGCTGTAGCCAATGAAACAGTGTCATGAACTCTCCGCGCTGTCTTTTTTTCTCACCATGTTCGATGATAAGCACCACAGCCCTATCCCAGTCCTGTGCTGTCAGAATATGATATATAGCATCATCGGGAAGGTTATTATCTTCATACCACTGACTTGCCTGCCGATGTAAAGTTGCAATCTTTTCTATTCCATAAGCTGTCTGACACTGGTGCCGTAGTAGGTCAGCGAATAAATGTTCATAACGATACCACTGCCGGGACTCGTCCAGCGGGACAATGAACAGTTGACCGCGCTCGAGATTAAGCAGGACATCCCGGCTGTCGTTTCGTCCGGTGACAGCATCACATAATGGGTCGCTAAGCCATTCCAATACCGAGGTTTTTAACAGAAAATCACGTATCTCCTCACTCTGCTTCAGCAGTACCT
>DUFB01000029.1 GCA_011192005.1 Dehalococcoidia bacterium | reverse complement strand
GTGCGGTATGTAACTAAACGAAAATACCATTGACAACTAATCTGATAGCTTATATAATTTTGCCGCAACACCAAGAATATTACAGGGGGAAAATCCATGTTTCTCCTCATGATGGTTATAGGTCTTATCTTTCTCATTGCCGGTGGGTTCGGTCTTTTCGTGGTTAATATTAACATGGTGGTGGGCGACCATACCTGGATTATCGGTAATATTACCTTCTCGGTCTTTCTCGTCATCGGCGTCCTGATACTGCTCTTCATGGCCATTTTCAACAGGGAATTCGACTAGACACCTCACGTACATCCGTTTCCATCGTTTTCTAAGGTCGACTTGTGACTGCGTGCAGGCTGGACAGGTTCAGGCTCGTGAGTTTATAATAATCAAGGTAAGGATAAAAATAATGCCGACCCTCTATGTTATAGCCACTCCGATAGGAAACCTCGAAGATATTTCACTGCGGGCGCTTCGCGTGCTCCGTGAGGTGAAGCTTATCGCGGCCGAAGATACCCGAAAAACAAAACGCCTGCTTTCCCGATACGATATCAACACCCAGATGACGAGTTACTTCGAGCATAACAAGATGGTCAAGCTGGACTACCTGCTGGATTACCTGCAGAAGGATGATTTAGCCCTGGTTTCCGAGGCGGGGATGCCGGGTATATCCGATCCGGGGTACGAACTGATTGCCACCGCAGGACAACGAGGTATCGAAATCGTGCCGGTGCCGGGACCTTCAGCGGTAACGACGGCATTAGCGGTATCGGGGTTACCTACGGACAGATTCTTATATATTGGCTTTTTACCGCATAAAAGCGGTGAAAGAAAAAGGGCTCTGGATTCGGTGATTAATGAAACGGGGACCATCATCGCCCTGGAAACGCCGCACCGGCTACCGGCGGCACTCGATGATATCCTTGCAGTCCTCGGCGACCGGAGAATAGCAATCTGCCGCGAACTCACCAAGCTGCATGAGGAAACTTTCCGGGGAACGATAAGCGAGGCTATTAAATATTTCGTAAATCCAAGGGGCGAGTTTACGCTGGTCATCGAAGGAAAGGATAAAAAAGAAAAACCCGTTTTGACCAAAAATACCGAAAAACAGCTCCACGAGCTGTACCTGAGTGGTGTGAAAGCCAGAGAAGCCATCGCCATGGTTTCGGAGGAAACGGGGCTTTCAAAAAAGGAGCTATATCAGGCCTGGCTCAAACTGGACAAGGTCTGGGAAAGAGAGCGGGGCTCGTGTAATAATGCGGAGAGGAGAAAATAGATGCGGCGCGGCTGTATTTCTTTAGGCGAAATCAAGTGTGACGAATGCCAGAATACCATACCCTACCCTAACCGCTACCTGGCAATCGATGAGAAGGACGGGGTCGAGGACGAAGAAGGCGAGACCCGGCGCTACTGCGTCGAGTGCTGCCTGAAAAAGGGCTATGCCCACTACAAAGAAGAGAAAGGTGAGCGGGTGCTGACCTTTTTCTAGGTCGACGATTTCCCATTACTATATATGAGCGAAAGAATCTTCATCGGGGTCGGCTGGCCATATGCCAACGGCTCACTGCACCTGGGACAGATTGCCGGAGCAAACTTGCCGGCCGATATCTTCGCCCGTTATCACCGCACCAAGGGTAACGACGTGTTAATGGTATCCGGCTCCGACCAGCACGGCACACCGATAACCATTAAAGCAGAACAGGTAGGAAAGACTCCACAGGAAATAGCCGAATATTACCAGCGTGAATACCTCGATTGCTGGAAGAAACTGGGGATTGCCTGGGACCTGTATACAACCACCGGCACCAAAAATCACGCGGAAGTGGCGCAGGATATCTTTCTGAAACTCTTCAAGAATGGCTACCTTTATAAAGATTCTGTATCCCAATTGTATTGCCCCAATTGCCGGCGTTTCCTGCCAGACCGCTACGTGGAAGGGATTTGCCCCTCATGCAATACTCCCGGCGCCAGGGGTGACCAGTGTGACGCCTGCGGCAAGCCGATAAATGCTACGGAATTGATCGCCCCCTACTGCCTCACCTGTAAGACTACTCCCGTTGCTAAAGAGTCGGAGCACTTTTTCCTGAAGCTGAGCGCCTTTCAGGACAGGCTGGAAAAATGGGTGACAAACCAGACCCATTGGCGACCCAATGTTTCCGGACTTACCATGCGCTACTTGAAGGAGGGACTGAAAGACCGGGCGATTACCCGCGATATTGCCTGGGGCGTACCGGTGCCGGTAGAAGGATTTGAAAACAAGCGTATCTATGTATGGTTCGAGGCGGTCATCGGATACCTCTCGGCATCCAAGGAATGGGCTTCCATCAACGGGAATAATGAAGGCTGGCGACCGTTCTGGACCGACGGTGTTAAAAGCTATTACTTCATCGGCAAGGACAATATTCCCTTCCATACGCTTATCTGGCCGGCGATGCTGATGGGTTATGAAGGGCTCGCATTGCCCTACGACGTGCCATCTAATGAGTTTCTGACTATCGAGGGGAAGAAGATATCCACCAGTAAAAACTGGGCGGTCTGGCTGCCCGACTACCTATCGCGGTACGACCCCGACCCGCTGCGTTATATCTTGTCCATCAATATGCCCGAGACCAGCGATACGGACTTCTCCTGGCGTGAGTTCGTGCGACGTAACAACGATGAGCTGGTGGCCGCCTACGGCAACCTGGTAAACCGGGTGTTGACATTCGTTTACCGGAACTTCGATGGGAAAGTGCCGGAGCCGGGTGAACTGGATGACGCCAGCCTGCAACTGATAACCACCTTGCAAAATACCTTTACCACGGCAGGGAACAACCTTGAAAAATGTAATTTCAGAAATGCCATCCAAGAAATCATGGCTTTAACGCGTACGACCAACGTTTACCTCGACGACAAATCACCGTGGAAGGTAATCAAAGAAGATAAACAGGCAGCAGCAACAGCTTTATGCGTAGCTATGAATGTGATTTCGGGTTTAAAAACTCTGTTCTATCCCTTCCTGCCTTTCAGTTCTCAGAAAGTGCACGAATACCTCGGTTTCGAAGGCAATGTAGAGGACTCCGGCTGGGAGCCTCAGATGCCGGAACCTGGCCAAAAGTTACGGGAACCCAGGCCCCTCTTCACCAAACTCGATGAGAGTATCATCCAGGAGGAGACAAACCGAATTGGAACTTGACGAGATTTACAGGTCCGTCCAGGGAGACCTACTCGAGGTTAAGAATACTCTCAGGTCGATAAGCCAGACGGATATGCCCTGGCTATCAGAGCAACTGAGTTATATCGTCAGAGAAACCGGCAAGGGAATCCGGCCGGCATTAACGCTGCTGGCCGGTCAGCTATATCACTATGACTTAACCTACCTGTTGCCCATGGCTGTGTCCGTGGAACTGATGCACACCGCCACGCTGGTCCATGACGACGCCATCGATAAGGCTTCCACACGACGCGGCCAGGCAACGATAAACAGCGTTTGGGGTGATGAAATTGCCATACTCATGGGCGATTATCTTTTCGCCCGTGCTGGCGAATTCGTCTCGGATACCCAGACGCCACGCGTCATCAAGCTCTTCTCCCAGACGCTGGGGACGATATCCAGCGGCGAGATAAGCCAGTTCCGGGGAGCTTTCGTATTGAACCAGGATCGCGATAACTATTTCACCCGCATCTACAGAAAAACAGCCTCGCTTTTTTCACTCTCAACACAGTCGGGAGCTATCCTCAGTCAGGCACCCGAGGAAGCGATAGCTATAATGAAGGAATACGGTGATAACCTCGGTATTGCCTTCCAGATAGTGGACGATATTCTCGATTTCACCAGCACGGAGACAACCCTGGGTAAACCGGTAGGCTCGGACCTGCTACAGGGTACACTCACCCTCCCCGCACTGATGCTCCTAGAGCGATACCCGGAAGATAATCCTGTCAAGAACCATTTTCAAACCAGAGACAGGAAGTATATAAAACAGGCAATAGACATGGTGCTGAACTCATCGATTATCGATGACTGCTATGAGGTAGCCAGAGAATATAGTCAAGTCAGCTGCCGTAACCTGCACCTGCTCCCCGACACCGAGAGCCGCGAGGCACTTAATGGGCTTTGTGAATACGTCGTTAAGCGTAAAATTTAGACCGCGCGTTAATCCCCTGTCCAGACGCTGCCATCAAGATAAGTTTCCTTTTTGGCGGTGGGCAGTTTCCCCTTGAACAGGTCGATAACCGCCTGGCTAGCGGCAAATCCCTCATCGCGATGTGCAGCGGCGATAGCCACCACGAGGTTTATATCTCCCACACTGAGCTTACCGACGCGATGGTATATGGTTACCTTGTTCACCGGGAATTTCTGCCTGACTTCTTCCGCGATATCACGCAATCTGTCCTGAGCTCTGCCGTCGTAATCAGTGTATTCCACCGAGAGCACAGACCTGCCGCGAGAGTTATCACGAATAAGTCCAACATAGGTGACGATGCATCCACTGCTGTCAGTCCTGGCCAGATTGACCACCTCTTCGGGGGAAAGGGGCTGACTTGTTATCCGAACCAAATTGGTATCATCCATAATCAGGTTCACCGGAAGAGCAATATCGGCGACATGCCAGACTGACGTAGGATTTTGGCTCCAGTACTGATTAGTCAGGCCCGGCAGGTGTCTGCTTGGGTACGAGCCGCGGCACTCCGGGGGCTTTCTTGGGTTTGGGTTCCTTTTCAGCTTCACCGACCGGCTTCACAGGAGCGGGTATCTTCGTCTTTTTAACTTCCGTATCAGCGGCCGGTAAGCCCATCTCTTCAAAAGTCTCCTCAAGGTCTTTACCCTCGAGGGTTTCTTCAGCAATCAGTTTTTCAGCCAGTTTTTTCAGTTCCTTTTTATGATCGGTCAGTACTGTTACGGCAGTTTTATGGGCACCTTCAATAATGGCCTGGACTTCTTCATCAATCTGCCGGGCCACTTCTTCACTGTAATCTCTCTGCTCGGAAATTTCCCTGCCCAGGAAAACCATCTCTTCCTTGTGCCCGAACGTACGTGGGCCGAGCTTACCGCTCATACCGAAATCAATGACCATGCGGCGGGCCAGAGCCGTAGCGCGCTTGATATCATCGGAAGCCCCGGTGGTGATTTCATCAAAGATAAGCTCCTCGGCACTACGCCCACCCAGCATGTGCGCCAGCATATCCATTATCTGAGAGCGAGACACCAGGTACCTATCCTCCGCGGGAAGCTGCTTGGTATAACCCAGCGCCATACCACGCGCCACGATTGATATTTTATGAACGGGGTCGGCGTGAGGCAATAATCTGGCAACAAGGGCATGGCCGGCTTCATGATAGGCAATAACTTCCTTTTCCTTGGGGCTGATTTTCCGACTTCGCCTCTCGGGACCGGCCATTACACGGTCAACAGACTCTTCGAAATCTATCATCTCAATCGTCTTTTTATTACGCCTGGCGGCTAAAATGGCCGCTTCGTTCACAAGATTGGCCAGGTCGGCACCGCTGAAACCAACGGTACCTTTAGCGAGTACCTCAAGATTGACATCTTTATCCAGCGGTTTTCCGTTGGTGTGTACTTTCAGAATGGCCAGTCGCCCGTTTATATCCGGCTGGTCCAGAATGACACGCCGATCAAAACGTCCTGGCCGTAACAGGGCGGGGTCGAGGATATCAGGGCGGTTGGTGGCAGCGATAACGATAACGCTGGTATTGGTATCAAAGCCGTCCATCTCCACGAGAATCTGGTTAAGAGTCTGCTCACGCTCATCGTGACTGCCGCCGAGCCCGGCACCACGCTGACGGCCAACGGCATCAATCTCATCGATAAAGACAATACAGGGCGTATTACGCTTCGCCTGCTCAAAAAGGTCTCGCACCCGGGAAGCGCCGACACCGACAAACATCTCGACAAATTCACTGCCGCTGATATTGAAGAAAGGCACATCAGCCTCGCCGGCAACGGCTCGCGCCAGTAATGTTTTACCGGTACCGGGGGGCCCTACCAGAAGCACGCCCTTGGGAATACGCGCCCCCAGAGACTGGAACTTTTCGCGTGACTTTAGGAAGTCCACCACTTCCTGCATATCCTGCTTGGCTTCTTCCACACCGGCAACATCATCGAAGGTAACGGTTACGCGGTTGGCGGGAAACAGCCTGGCTTTGCTCCGTCCGAAGCTCATCGCCTGATTGTTAGCCCCCCGCGCCTGGCGGAACAGGAAGAAAAGTAACGCACCGAATATCAACAGGGGGATAAAGTTAATCAAAACACTCCAGCCGAATCCCGACGGCTCTTTTACATCGACGATTATATTCCCGGGAACAAATCCGGGTATTTCATAAATACTGGTACTCGCTTCTTTTACCGATTTAGCTTTGGTACCATCAGTCTTCGTTATCAGCAACTCCTCGCCGTCCACCTCGATGCGTTCTATCTG
>DUFB01000028.1 GCA_011192005.1 Dehalococcoidia bacterium | reverse complement strand
TCACGCCAAGGGCACCTTCACTCTAAAGCAGATACGGCAACTTCTTGATGAAGCTAAGAAAATCGGGACAATCGAGTCTATCTACTTTGAAGGCGGCGAGCCTTTTCTCTTTTACCCCATCATGCTTGAAGGGATAAAAATGGCTCGTCAAAGGGGATTTGAAGTCGGTATTGTCACCAATTCTTACTTCGCCACCGACCCTGATGATATCGTAACCTGGCTGGAACCGCTCTGTGAACTGGGTATCGGCGATTTTAGAGTAAGTAATGACCCCTATCATTACGAGGATGAGAAGGACAACCCGGCGTTACGTACCCATAAAGTGGCGCAGAAGCTTCATCTACCCGTGGGCGACATTCATATTGAAAGTCCTTCCGTCATAACCAATAAAGGTGAAGAAACCGGTAAGGGTAAGCCGATAATCGGTGGCGATACCATGTTCCGGGGCAGGGCCGTTGAAAAGCTGACGGCTGGCCTGCCGCTGCGAAGCTGGGAAGAATTTACCGAGTGTCCTTATGAAGACCTTGAATCTCCCTCCAGAGTCCACCTCGATTCATATGGTAATATCCATATCTGCCAGGGACTCAGCTTGGGAAATTGCTGGGAAACGCCGCTGTCGGAGCTGGTGAAAAACTATCGTGCCGCCTCCCATCATGTCTGCGGTCCGCTGGTAAAGGGCGGCCCGGCGGCGCTGGCCAGGGAGTACCGGGTAGATCATCAGGACGGGTTTGTCGATGCCTGTCATTTCTGTTATCTTCTCCGCCTGGCTCTTCTGGACAGGTTTCCGCAGTGTCTGGCGCCAAGGCAGGTCTACGGACTGGAATAAAAAGGAGATACGATGAGAGAACCATTCGCCGCCTACATCGAAAAAGAAGTAAAACCCGGCTTTCTCCTTATCGCCTGCGAGCTCCCCGGCACCCTAACCTTTTCAGGTCGGCGTCGTTATAGGGGTAGGGGAATGTGAAATGAAAAATTATACTGTTTTGGCGGTCGCTCTGGTTATTTTGGTATCTATATCGGGTATAGCAGGATGCGGCGAACGGGAGTCGCAGATATCCGGTTTCGACCTGGAATTCAAATACGGTATAACAGCCAGGAACGTGTTGAACACATTCGAAGGTACCTATACCAAGGATATGGTCGCCGACCCGCCCATTACGATAGACTTTACCTTATCCGAAGAAGAAAAGGAAGAAATATATCTGAAGATGGTGGAAATTGACTTCTTCGACTACCCTGATGAGTTCTCCGTTGAAATATCACCCGATGATATGGTGACGATAGTAACCCCGTATAGCAGCTACTATTTCCGGGTAGCCTGCGATTCACAGATTAAAGAGTTACGGTGGGACGACGATATAAAAAATCCTGACCAGCAGGCTGACCGACTGCGCGAGTTAATAACGCTTATCAGGAACATCATCGAGTCAAATGAAAAATATAAAGCACTGCCGACGCCAACATCGGCATATTCTTAGAAAGCGAGACGGGATAATATGAAAGAACCATTCGCCGCCTACATCGAAAAAGAAGTAAAACCCGGCTTTCTCCTCATTGCCTGCGGACTTCCCGGCACCTGGAAGACCGAGACCACCGAGGAAGTCGCTAAAATTAAGGACTGTAATCTCCTGCGCACCGATATTATCCGGCTCGAAGTGCTGAAAAACGAGGATATCTTCGATGAAAAAGTGGCGGGCAACATGGACAAGAGGACGCTGGTCTACGACGAGATGTTCCGCCAAGCTGATGAAGCTCTGGAAAGCGACAACTGCGTTATCCTCGATGCTACCTTCGTCACGCAGTCGCTGCGGCGGCGGGCTGCCGCTATCGCCGACAAGCACGGCAAGACCTTCATCATCCTCCAGACCGATTGCCCCCAGGATGTCTCTATCCGTCGTATCCTGGCACGCACCAAAGACGAGTACGTCTCCAACGCCCTCACCGAGGCAGCTTACCTCGATAACAAGAAGAAGTTCGAGCCGGTAGACCTGGCCGACCTTAAAGCGCAGTACCCCACCCTCGATATCCTCCACCTCGTCGTTGATACCACCGAAGACCTCCCGGAGGGATGGTATATTATCAACAGGGCACAAAGCGTGTAACAAACAATCTGATGGCTATTAATTTCAGGTTTTCATCTGTAAATAGGTCTAAATCATTTCTTATCTGCATCCTGGCTTATCTGTTTGCTGGGGTCGTGGCGCTGGCGGTCGGTTATATCCTCCGGGAATATCATCCTCTCCTTATCGTCGGCGTCGCAGACCTCACTGCCATGGTGGTCATATTTATTTTCTCCCTAATTTTTGATAATTCCAGTCTCTACGACCCATACTGGAGCGTTGCTCCTGTCTTTATCTCTTTATACTGGGCTCTCACACTCGTCGCTGGTGTCGATACCGTCCGTCAGATCGTTGTACTGGTTTTACTTTATATCTGGGCGATACGCCTCACCTTCAACTGGATCCGGCGCTGGCGGGGACTCGGGCACGAGGACTGGCGCTACACGGATTTCCGATTGAACACGGGTAAGTGGTACTGGCCGGTCAGCTTTCTGGCAATTCATCTCGTCCCGACGGCTCTGGTTTTTGGTGGTTGTCTGCCGGTTTATGCCGCCGTATCGGCCGGGATAAAAAATTTCGGCATTATTGATTATCTGGCGATTATCGTGGCCTTAACCGCGATTATTATCGAGACCGTTTCCGACCGCCAGTTGCATAAATTCCTCTCCTCGCTGAAGGACGAAGGTGAGATATTGACCTCCGGACTCTGGGCTTATTCCCGCCACCCCAATTATTTCGGTGAGGTCCTTTTCTGGTGGGGGCTCTTTCTCTTCGCGCTTGCCGCCGCCCCGTCTTACTGGTGGACTGTTTTCGGCCCGGCCCTAATCACCCTGCTTTTTATCTTTATCAGCATTCCCATGATTGAAAAGCGTCTGAAAAAGAGAAAGCCTGACTACGCCGCGAAAAGGCAGGGAGTATCTACATTTATCCCGTGGTTCACCGGGGTGTAACCTAGATATTCTCACCCTGGTAAATCCCGTCATAGCCCCCAGACTCGCCCGTCATCTCCATGAAGATAAGCTGCATCAGCCGGGCGTTTTTCTGCAACCTGATGCCCCGCGTGTTATAGACCACCAGCAGCGACTGCGACCGCCCCTCGTAGCCTGCGTCCCACACCGCCGTCCCTATCGTCACCCCGCACCGCAGTAGACTCGACCGCGGTCTCCCCAGCGCCATTAAATTCTTGGGTAAATGGACGATTTCATTGTACGTTATCAGGTATGTTCCCGGTATCAGTTCGATGTCCCCCAGCCCATCGAATACCAGCGGTGAAACATCTGAGATTACCCGTTGGCTGTTATCGAAGTCTATCATCCCACCCGACTGTATCACCGAGACCTCCCGCAGCGTAAGCTCGAAGCCGTTGGCTTGCACCTGCTTCTCGAGGTCGATATAACCCTCCACCAGCGGGGGTTCTTGCTTGATTAACCGGCGTATTTCGCTGTCGGCAAGGACCGCCATTTACCTTTCTCCCTCCGAGAACATTGTAACAATATTTATCGTTACTTTCACTCCTTAGTCACACCAGCAATCCGGCTGTAACTCCTGCTTCTTTATTGTCATTCCCACCCCGTATCGTGGTACGGTGTAAACTCCAGCGGAAATCCAGCGGCGGCGGGGATGTGGATTCTCGGGTCAAGCCCGAGAATGACATATTTTATTGTTATTTCGTCAGGCGCCGCCGCATGGTAACCAGCGTTATTGCGAAGAACACCACCGTCCACACGACGATAATACCCAGGGCCAGCAACATGCTCAGCTTGAACTCCCCCTGGAACAGATTGCGGCTCAGGTGGGCTACCGGTGCCAGCGGCGCTATCCAGCTTAGCTGCCGAACAATCTCCGGAAAGGCGGTGAGGGGGAAGAAGATGCCGCTCAGTAAAAACATCGGCGTGATGAATAGCGTGAAATAGAAATTAAACGTATAGATTGCCGGCACTATCGACGTCACGAATAAAGATATCGAGGCGAACATCACCCCTGCCAGACCGGCTACGAACGGTACCAGCAATGCCCATGGCGAGTGAACTAGCTGGAAAATGGCGGCGATAATCAGGATGATACACCCCGTCATGAAGGCGCGCGTGCCCCCCCAGAAGATTTCACCCGCGGTGATATCCTCCACGTTCAACGGCGTTGCCAGGATTGCGTCGAAGGTATAGTGGTGCTCCATCCGGAAGTAGCTGCCGTAGGTGCATTCGAAGCTAGCCGAGAACATAGCGTAGGCCACGATGATTCCCGGCGCCAGGAACTCGATGTAGCGCTGGTCTCCAAGTTCGCTGGTACTGCCGATAAAGGCGCCCATCCCCAGGCCGAAGGCCAGCAGCACCAGTATCGGCTCGATGATTGCCCCCGCCCCTTCCGAGTGCCACAGCCGGAAAAAGACGTCCCTGTTTCTCTGCCAGAGACGATAAAATCGCCAGGAAAACATCCTCATTCTTCCAGCGACCTCCCCGTCAGTTTGAAGAAAACATCTTCCAGCGTCGCCTGCCGGGATATCCCCGGCAAACCCTCGGTCGACTGACTGTCCTTGGGAAAAACGTGGATTATCCCAGAGAACTCCTCGTATTCCATCTGCCGTTTCACCAGCTCGCTGATAACTCTATCTCTGTCCTTTAGCACTAAATCAATCTCCCACACCTGCTTCGGCATGTACCGGGCAACCAGTCCCCGTGGCGTATCGATATCTATAATCTTGCCCTGGTTGATTATCGCCACCCGGTCGCAGATTCGGGCTGCCTCTTCCATGTTCTGCGTACAGAGCAGCTGCGTCACTCCTTGCGACTTCAATTCCCTCAGTCTCTGCCAGACCACGTACCTTGCCTGCGGGTCAAGCCCTATCGAAGGCTCGTCGAGGATGATTATCTTCGGGTCGTTCACCAGCCCCCGTCCTATCAACAGACGGCGTTTCATGCCCCCGGATAGCTCATCGATGGCGTTGTCTTTCTTATCCTCAAGTCTCATCGCCCGCAGTATCTCCAGGCTGCGCTGTCGGGCTACTTCCTTGGGTATGGCGAAGTAACGCGCGAACGTGCGCAGGTTCTGTATCACCGTCAGGTCCTCGTCGAGGTTGTCCGTCTGGGGTACCACTCCCAGCATCGCCTTCACCTCGCGGGGATATTTCTTCAGGTCCATACCCATTATCTCTATATCACCGCTGGTTACCGGCGAGACAGCGGTCAGCATCCGGATAAGCGTCGTCTTGCCCGCGCCGTTGGGACCCAGCAGACCGAAGCATTCACCATCCTCTATCTCCAGACTGATGTTGTCCACCGCAGTGAGTTCTTTGAACTTCTTGGTTAAATTTAGGGTCTTGATAGTGGCCATAGTTATACCCTCATAAGCACAGGTGTATACGTGAAAGGCTCTGGGGGGCGCTCATCCATCATAGCAGAGTCCAGTCCCACTTACAATAGGTTTTATAACTCATTTCTGACTTAATTCATCAAATTCCTGATAATTTAACCCTGTCCCTCAATCACCAGGCTTTCTTCAGCTTCAATTTTCTGTTATCATGTATATATCCCATAATAAATTCTGGTGTTTTCGCGTGCATAAAACAGTGAAATGGAGGATACATGACGATTAAATCCCGAGTTACCGCTGCAATTCTGGCTTTAATTATAGGCCTCACTCTATTATTTTCTCCTGCGGGCTGTGGAGACGATGACGATATTCTTGGCTTGGCTACACTCGAGTTGGTTTCTTATAGAGGATCGACCCATTATGGTTTGGTGGGTGCGAATACCTGGGTATACGTCGTCTGCACACCCGAGTCAGAGCGACCGGCAAAACCGGTTTATGTCTGGACAATTTCATTTAACGGGAACTTCATCGAAGAAGTCGTGCATGACAGCGAACCAAAAACCGAAACTGCAACTGCTGACCAGTATCAAACCGATGATGATACGAAGTATTCCTGGCCTAACAGTGACGATCTGGTCTATAAATTTACGGAAGCGGGTACCTATACCGCTCATGTTGACCTGTATGATTACAATGAATATACCAAGGACAAAAGCAAGGCTAAAATCCTTGCCAACTTTACACATACAATCCACTGCGATAACTTAAGGGTCTCAATTAAAGCTACACCAACTGAAAACAGCCGTGAATATACTCTACAGGCTGTCGTGGAAAATCCTAAGTATTTCCCCATTGGCTATCCTGTGAAATGGGATTTCATCAATGAAAGCACCGGTCAGTCTGATACGGGCCCAGTCCTGGTAACCTCTCCTGAATATTCTCTTTCTGAAACGGGAATACAGGAAGCAGTCCACCAGTTCCAGGGTATGGGTAATTACAGGATAGTATTCACTGTTAGTGATCACAAAGGGAATAAAATTACCAGCGCCGAGACTACTGTGGACGTAACCCAGGCATTCCAGATTATGGTACCGGAAGGACCCCTAAAAACCGGCCGGGAGTATACCTTTATCGCCCGCACGGACTCGCCGGAAACCCTGTCGGATACACCCTCTTACGTATGGGATTTCGGAGACGGCTCTGGAATAATCATCCCTTATAGCAATGAAGCTACGCATGTTTTTCAAACTGTGGGTACCAAGACAATTAGCCTGAAAGTTTATGCTTCGGAAGAACAGGGCGCCCCCTTATTGGGTTCTGCTAACGTCGACGTAGCAGTTGAGGCCTCCGCCAACCACCTCATAGAATTGCACCAGATGAAGCATTTCGCCCTGACTTTCGCCGTTCAGCATGATTATATCGAAGGCATGTCGGGGGTTTTCGTCTGGGGATGGGACTCACATGCTGAGGTCGTCTGGGATGGTGTTAATTTCTCCATGGAATGGGCCCAATACGGACATTGGGAGCGAATGACCGGACGGGTATCCGAGGACGGCACCGTAATAGAACAGCTTAAAATCCGCCACGAGTTCAACGACTCGGAATGGTACGAGCTGGAAATTCAGAACCTGCCCTTCTGGGAGGATACCATGCCTGACCGTTTTATCGTTGACATATACGACGAAGATGTACAAAACTATGTGGTTTACTTTAATAGTCACCGAACAGCCGGGTACCAGTGGACGGATGATGCACGTCTGTATGTGCAATTTGTACGTGAATTTTAATTCAAGAACTGAAAAGTAAAGGCGGCTGGCTCGAATCCGGCCGCCTTCCTTTTTGACGCCCCCGTAATCCGATGCTATAATTTCACGAAATGCTCCACGATGAGTTATCAACCTTCCTTAAATCACAGGGTGCTGCCCTCACAGGATTCGCTGACCTGCATGAAATACCCCCGGATTTACGGGATAATTTCCCCTGCGGCGTATCTATCGCCGTGGCTCTGAATCCCGAGATAGTTGCTGGCATTGCAGACGGTCCCAACCAGCCCTACTTCGAAGAATACAGACGGGCTAATCAACTCCTCGGCATCTTGGGCGACCGGGCAGCCCGCTTTCTGGAACAAAAGGGGTATCAAGCCAGTAGTTTTGCGGCCACTAACGCCGGCATTGACCCCGACACCTTCTCCACCAGGCTTCCCCACAAGACGGTAGCCACCCGCGCTGGCCTGGGCTGGATTGGTAAATGCGCCCTGCTGGTTACTCCGGAATACGGTTCTGCTATCAGGCTTACCACCGTTCTGACTGACGCGGACCTTCCCGCGGGAAAACCGGTAAACGCATCTCAATGCAGCGACTGTACCGCCTGCGTTGATGTCTGCCCCGGTCATGCCGTCACCGGACGCGACTGGCAGTTAGGGATGCCGCGTGAATCTCTCTACGATTTCTCAGCCTGCCGTGAAACCGCTCTCGATTTTGAAAAGAAAAGAAAGATGGTACGCGACAGCATCTGCGGCATGTGCATCGCTGCCTGCCCCTGGACGATCAAATACCTTAAAAGAGCCGGCTAACTTTTGCCGCCCGGCACCACCGACTGCCCTGGTGGCGCCTTTACAGATTCAGCCGCTTTAACTACAATGATAGCGGTACTTTACCGAAGGGAGTCATTGCCATGATTAAAGCCGTCTTCTTCGACCTTTACCATACGTTGGTAACCTACGACCCTCCCCAAGAAGAACTAGAAGCCCGGGCCCTCAAGGAACTGGGCGTGGATGTCCAGCCATCTGCCCTGCGCGGTCCCATCGTTACCGCCGATGAGTTTATTTATAACGAGATTGCCAACCGTCCCCTGAGCCACCGGTCAAAGGAAGAAAAGCTGGCCCTCTACATGCAGTACCAGGAGACCGTACTCCGGGAAGCCGCCGTACCTTACGATACCGGACTCGTCATGGGCCTTCTGGGTAAGATGCAACAAACCACGATGAACCTTGTCCTCTTCGACGATGTATCACCCACTCTTACTGCTTTGAAGAAACGGGGTCTTATTCTGGGTTTGATTTCCAATATTGAGCAGGATATCGGAGCAACGCTTAACAGGCTGGGATTACCCTCCTGGCTGGAGATAATAGTCACTTCCCAGGATGCTGGGGCTAACAAGCCACAACCGGAGATATTTCTTGAAGCACTAAGACGGGCGGCGGTTCAACCCGACGAAGCACTGTACATCGGCGACCAGTACCAGGTCGATGTCGTCGGCGCTAACGGCGCTGGCATGCAGGGTATCCTCCTCGACCGCAATAACCATTATCAGAAGATTAAAGATTGTCCCAAAATACAGAGTCTAACCAGGGTATCGGGATTTTTAGAATAGCTTGATACAGTTATCAATCATCAGGGGAATGATTTACACCAGTCCGCAGGAGGAGTGCCGTTCTTTATCTCCTTCTATCGATGCTATCGCTGGAATCCCGGCGTCTCTCGCCGAATCTGCGAACCTGAAGTACAAAGATATAGATGGAAAAACTCAATATGATGATGAGAGTGATAATCTCTGCCCATAAAACAACGGGATTTTCCTCCTCGAAGTATACCGCGCCGTACTTACCGATCAGTGCTATATGAACAATCCAGGCGATAGCCAGCGCAATTAGCAAAATCTGATTGAGCATACTCAATGTGGCAAACCGGAGCCGCCGGCGCATCGACGGTTTGATGTGAACGCTACCTAGCCTTTTTAGGAACAACCAGTTGATCATCCTTATCGCCAATTCTAATTTACCCGTACCGTACTGTCAATAGTCCAATATTACCACATTTAACAGGACTAATTTATCGATATCAATTAGTCCAGGTTATTAAATTGATATATCCATGTTCATCTATTTCGCAGCGGACAATCATGGCAGTTTCCCTGCGAACACAACGTCCTGTAGATGTGGATAAGCCCCTGCTGCCTTTTAGCTGAATTTACAAGGTACGAATTTATCCCCAGCTGGTTACACATCTGCCTTTCTATACGGTTGGTTGTCAATCGGGGGTAATGATGATATATTTCCAGGATTTGGCGCACCAGTTCTGGGTGCGGGGTCAGTTCAGCCTGGATAAAAGCGAATGGTAAAAGTACATTGATGATGATGTCGGCTGCCCTTCTGCTGCCGAGAAGCGCCGGTGGATTCTTGGAACAGGGCAGCCCGAAATCCAGATAATCCGCCCAGTATCCGGTAGCGGGTATATAGATCAGCTGTTCCAGTTTATGAAAGCCATTTTCCCTGGCTTTATGACAGAAGTCTTTTACCAGGTTCTCCGTAACTCTCCATTGCTGGCAGCTCAGCAGGAGATAACTCATCGCGGCTATACGTCGGGTGGGGATATTCCCCGGTCTTACTTTGAAGAAATGCCAATCACTCACGTCCATGTTGGACCTCACCCCGGATGAAGACCACAGTTTCTCCAGTCTATCTACCCACGTATTATATGGTATTTCCTGCCATCTGTTATCCGGACGTTGCGACGGCAGCAACCCCGCCCCACCCAGTAACAACGCCTGCAGAAAGGCCAGATTTTGTGAATTCGGTGTTATCTCAGGTATTCCCTTTTGCAGCCTTTCCAGAGGCATATGCCGGGACAATTCCACCATCTGACTTTTATTTTTCTCGTAACCCAGAGACTCCATAACCGCTTCGTAAAGAACCTGCCTTTCCTTGGTCTTGCCCAGTTTTTCCCGGAAAACGGCAGCTTTATTGAAGAATCTCTGCTCCCCGGCCCGGTCAAGGATTTCCCCGATGAACTCCCGGCTATCGAAATTTCTGGTATCAAGACAGGAATTCCGACAATATAAACTAAAACCTTCAGAATGGGGAGGCAAGTCAACACTTTTTTTAACATATTTTCCCAGGACCAGTGTGGGTACAGTCTTGCCGTTCTGTAGATTGACGGCCTCCTTTTTGTCCTGCTGGTAAACCACGTGGAGAACGACGTCGTTATAAGCGGGGTCTTCATGATGAC
>DUFB01000027.1 GCA_011192005.1 Dehalococcoidia bacterium | reverse complement strand
GTGAGTGAAAGAGGACTCATGAAATCCTGGACAAGATAGCTCAGCAGGTAAATGAAGCTGCCGAAAACACCGAAAATTATAGCACTGGTTAGCGAATAAGTTGCTGCTTTCCGGAGGACTACTTTCATTTCCAGGAGGTTATACTTTAGCATAGCCACGGTGGCGGTAAAACAAAAGAGAATAACACCGATGATACCCAGGGTATACATGTATACTCCGAGTACGGGTAAATAGTCGGTAGTGGCCCCGATGAACAGGCAAGCGATACCAAAAAGTATGTATTGAGCGCGTACCCGGTTATCAAAAACACGGGTATGCCGACCGTACTTCACCAGCATAACCGCACTGATGATTATGGGTACGTAAGCACAAAGTACGTAAAGGGGGAAAAGGGGACCAATAACCGGAGCCTTCCCGTAAAACATCATTTGCATATCTTTTACGATAAGCCCGGTCGGGATAAAGCATAATACTACCAGATAAAAAATATAAACCGGGTACAAAATCCGGTTGCCGGGCTTGGTCCCCGTCAGAGTACCGGCAAAAAGATAGAAAAACAGGGAGCCGCTAACTATGGCTAAAAAGACAAATTGTTCCCAGACCAGGGCGATATCCAGATCGGAAGCCGAACGCATCATGAAAATGAAGAAGCCCCACATCGTCATGAATACAAGGAATAAGGCAAAGGGTCTTCTGGCAATGTGTTTCTTACCACTGACCATCAAGACAACCAGTAAAGCAAGGCAGAAGACCATCTCTATTATCGGAATAGCCAGATACATAATTTATATAACTCCCCAGACACCTGTGTAATTACATTACCGAACAATGTATTCTTACGATATAGCTACTGGTTTTTCCTCCTTTACACCCGTGAGTTCGTTGATGATATCATCGGGGGCATTCATCCGGGGCGGCCGGCTCTGGGCCAGGTCCGCACCGTTTTCCTGTCTCTGGAGATAAAAGTCCCTGAATGTTCCGGAAGGCAACAACGTGACTTCCAGCGGTCTTATTTCCATCATGGTTGCCAGATCGTGATAACCGGGGTCGGACTTCATTAATTCGTCATGCAATGTTGAGGCAAGCTGCTCGGGTTGAAATCCGTTATTAAACTCGATATAGAGGTGAAGTGTGGGCTTGCCTTCCCTAATTTCCTTGCGGATAGTCCAGTCTTCACAGTCAATTTTAGAGCCGACAATAGCTGCCGTGACCGTTTTTTCACTTATCCTGGTGAAACCGGCAATATCAATCAGGTCATCAGCCCTGGCTTCAAAGAGCATCTGAGGTAGGCGAATGCCGGTCTCTTTTTCTTCCAGAGCAATGATACGGATGAGATGCCCGAGACGGTAACGAATAAAAGGCATACGGTAGAAGCTGGTGACAACTATCTCGTAACGCTGACCGACTTTAACGTCGGATAGGAGAACGGCGCGGGGTTCATAAAAAGCGTCTTCCCTGGTCTTTTCCCATTCCGATTCCGGGATGAATTCGTAAAAATTGGAGTGGGGAAGAAAAGTCATCCCCCGGCGGCTCCAGCTCTGTAGAGCCATGATGCCAGCCTCGGTGCAGGCGTGAAACTCGTAGGGATAAGCACCCCAGTATTCGTGTACCAGATCGCGGTACAGGCTGGTGTCTATACCCCAGCCGATAAGGGCTTTAAGCGGCCAGATGTCCTTGGGTAAAATACCCCTGTTTTCAAACTTGCTTTTCAGACATGCCCGGAAAAGACGCATAAATTCGCCGGGATGACCCAAGTGACGGGAAATCTTCCCCCCTTTTGACATCTGACTGAATTCATTTCCCGTTTTCACCAGAACACTGGTCATGGACATGAGGATGTCCATACCGGTCCTGAGGGACATTTCAAAGCCTTTAGTAACTTTTTCTCTGAAATCCATGCCGTCATGCATATCCGGTGACATGACCGGCCTGAGGTTAAAAAGCTGGCTGGCCCCGGAAGCAAGAATTCCCGAAAGATAAGGCGCGGGAGCAACATTAAAGAGGACTCGGTCGCCTTCCGTAATTGAGCTTTGTCCTCTCTGTTTTGAGCAAGCCAGTATCATTACTGACATCAGGTTATCCAGGGACCGATTATAAGCTTCGTAAGTATAAGGTACTCTCTTGGTATCACCTCCGGAACCCGTCGTATTCGCCCAGAGATGCGGCTTCTCGGACAGGGTTGTTTCATCACCGGGATTCAACTCCGGAATATAGTCCTTATATGTAGTTGTCGGGACAATATGCCGGAATTCCTCGACACTCACCGGTGTCCTTTTACCCAACAGCCTTCTCCCCAGAGAGCAGTTGGTGATTTGCGAGAGTTGCTGCAGCAGCAACGATTCCTGGATTGACATGAACTGCTCAATATCAATGTCAAGAAAGCCGCAGTATTTTATCCATACCCTGTCATATTCCGATTTAACCATCGGAAAACGGACGCCCGGTACAATTCCCCCCCTCTTAGGAGAGAATCCGTGACTGCTTTTTTTCCTGCTCACTTTTTCCCCTTTACGCAGGTTAAGTCTAGGTATATAATCTCAAAAGAACATCACAATTTACGGCGGATGTTTATCAAAAACCTCACAAGAAAAAATCGGGGTCATTCACAGCACCAGAAATAATCGCTTTTCAGTTACATACCGATATTGACCGTGTAGCAAGCGGACAGTCGGTCCTCAACTTGACAAAAACAAACGTACTGGTGTAGATTTTTAGAGGATTGCATAATATCAAAGTGTCTCAAACATAGTTTCCAATCATCTTTCGGTCTGATACGTCTTTGAAATACGCAATTGGACAAATATCACGGTTTAGAATACGCATCCGAATATATTGAAGGAGAATAATTGATATGTCCGACGGTATTGGCAGGAAAGTAGACGTGAAACCGGATAAAACGGTTATCAAAGCTCTGGCCCTCGGGGGTCTGCTCGGGGGCGGGGGTGAGTGTGCCGTGGATGTTAAAAACGGAAAAGTAGTCAGAATCAGACCATTCCATTACGACTGGAAGTATGACTGCGAGTCGTTCCGGCCATGGAAAATAACGCGTAACGGCAAGGACTATAAACCCCTCTTCAAATCCGTTCCCTCACCCTTCTCACTGGCTTACAAAAAAAGGACTTTCTCGCCCAACCGCATCAAATATCCTCTGAAACGCGTCGACTGGGACCCGAATGGAGAAAGGAATCCCCAGAACCGCGGCAAGAGCAAATACAGAAGAATCTCATGGGAGGAAGCCTCCGATATACTAGCCACCGAGGTAAAGAGAGTACACAAAGAATACGGACCGCTGGCGATACTGGTACAGGGAGACGGCCACGGCGAGTGTAAGACGATTAATACCCCGCACGGTCATTCCGGAAGGCTTTTCGATATGATGGGCGGTTTTACCCAGCAGGTGAGGAACCCCGACAGCTGGGAAGGCTGGTACTGGGGCTCAAAGCACGTCTGGGGACAGGGTATCCAGGGCATGTACAACCCCGCCGATAATATCGTCAAAGACATGACCGAGAACTGCGACATGGTGCTGTTCTGGGGCGGCGACCCGGAGACCACTCCGTGGGGCTTCACCGGACAGTGCGCCACTCGCCTCTGCTACTTCTGGACGGAGGTCGGCATCAAGCAGGTGTACATCTGCCCCGACCTGAATTACGGTGCCGCCGTCCACGCCGATAAGTGGATCCCGATATTACCGAATACCGACGCTGCTTTGCAGCTGGCGATTATCTATATCTGGGTAACCGAAGGTACCTATAATAAAGAGTACGTCGCAACTCATGCCGTCGGCATGGACAAGGTCGAGGATTACGTACTCGGCAAAGATGACGGTATCCCCAAGACACCCGCGTGGGCTTCAAAGAAATGCGGTGTACCGGAATGGACAATAAAAGCGCTGGCCAGGGAATGGGCGAAGAAGATAGTATCCATCGCCCACTACTTCGGCGGTTCGTACGTACGCGGTCCGTTTTCCCACGAGCCAGGCCGACTCGAATGTATCCTTCTCGGCATGCAGGGACTCGGCGGACCCGGTGTCCACCAGAGCCAGATAACCTACACCGGCATGCCCCGGGCGGAAGGCTTACGCAGCACCCGCTTCTTCAACCCGGAGCTCAGCGAGCGCATCACCAAGCCGGTCGCCACCACCATCCGCGCCTGGGGTAAACAGCTTATCCCCAAGACCTGGATACAGCAGGCAATCGACGAGCCACCGCTGACATTCTACGGCAGCGGCGCCATCGAGACACCGACCGAGGACCAGTTCATCAAATACACCTATCCACTGCCCAAGGAAGAAGGCGGCACCGAGATACACATGATATGGACCGACACTCCCTGCCGCATCACCTGCTGGAACCACGGTAACTGGACCATCGATGCGTTCCGCAACCCCAAAATCGAGACCGTGGTGGCCCAGCACCCCTGGCTCGAGAACGACTGCCTTATCGCCGATGTTATCCTGCCATCCAACACGACACTGGAAGTCGAGGATATCGTTACCAACGTCAGGCAGGGGGTGAACTTCCACAGCATGGCGATTATGGAGCAGGCAGTACAGCCTGTCGGCGAGTCGAAGAGCGACTACGAGGTTGTACTGGAGATAGCCAAGAAACTGGACTACGGTAACCAGTTCAGCGAGAATAAGACGACACGCGACCTGCAGAAACAGGTCTTCGACGATATGGAAATCGATAACCTCATTTCCTGGGAAGACTTCCTCGATAAAAAATACTTCGTCTTCCCCACTGCCACGGACTGGGAAAATGATTCGCCCGGTTTCAGAAAGTTCTACGACGACCCGGAGAAACACCCCCTACCCACCCCCACCGGTAAGTTGGAGTTTTACTCGGCGAGACTTGCCGAACACTTCCCTGATGATAAAGAAAGGCCGCCCATTCCCAAGTGGATTGAGAAGAGCGAGACCCACGACGAGAGACTTTCCAGCGAAAGAGCCAAGATGTTCCCGATGCTGCTGATGTCCAACCACGGACGGTGGCGCACTCATGCCCAGGGTGACGACATTACCTGGACGCGCGAAGCCCCCACCTGCAAGGTAACGGGAGTAGACGGCTATAAATATGAGCCTGTCTGGATTAATCCTAAGGACGCCGAAAAACGGGGCATCAGGGACGGGGACATCGTCAAGGTGTTCAACGAGAGAGGCGTGGTACTCTGCGGCGCCCGTGTCTGGGAGAGAATCATGCCCGGCGTTGCCTATGTCGATCACGGCGCCCGGCATGACCCGCTGGTTCCGGGCTGGGTCGACCGCGGCGGCGCCATCAATACCATCGCTCCCTACGGAGTATCTTCTAGGAACGCCGTCGGCCAGGCTACCAGCGGTTACCTGGTGGATGTCCAGAAAGTCTCCGAGAAGGACTACCAGGAATGGCGAGCCATGGACCCCAAGGCATTCGATAATGCCTACAGGCGAGAATACGACCCGGCGGCGGGACTGCGTTTTAACGCCTGGGTTGAAGGAGGAATGTAAACATGAAGGTATTTGTTATCGACGTCGGAAGGTGCAACGGCTGCTACAGCTGCCAGATAGCCTGCAAGGACGAGCATGTTGGCAACGACTGGACACCCTACGCCAAGCCCCAGCCCGATACCGGCCAGTTCTGGCTGAGACAGACGGAGCATATCCGGGGTACGGTACCCAAGGTTAAAATGCACTATATCCCGATGCCCTGTATGCACTGTGATGAGGCGCCCTGTATGCCGGCCTGTCCTATCGAGGGAGTTATCTACCGGCGGGACGACGGACTGATTATCATCGACCCGGAGAAATGTACCGGTTGTAAAGCCTGCGTGGACGCCTGTCCCTATGACGCTATTTTCATGAACGAAGACCTGAATATAGCCCAGAAATGCACCGGCTGCGCCCATCTGCTGGACAGCGGTGAGTGGACCATACCGCGTTGTGCCGATGCCTGTCCTACCGAGGCGATTCAGTTCGGGGAGGAGAAGGATTTCAAAGCGCAAATCACCAAAGCCGAAGTGCTCAAGCCCGAACTTAGATGCAAACCCCGTGTTTATTACCTGAATATCCCCAAGAAGTTCATTGCGGGAACGGTCTACGACCCGGTGGAGAAAGAGGTTATCATCGGGGCTACCTGCAATCTGAGCGGTGATAGCAAGAAGCTGACGGCTACCACCGACGGCTTCGGCGATTTCTGGTTCGAGGGACTGGAAGAAGGCGTCTACTCGCTGAGCATACAGGCCAAGGGCTTTGCCACCAGGAAGTTCGATAACCTGAATACCGAAAAGGATATCAACCTGGGGGATATACCGCTGGAAAAGTAACCAAACCAGAGTAATATCAGCCATTTATAAGAGGGAGTTCAGCAATGGACTCCCTTTCTTTTCACCCTGTATTAGTGTTGTGTCATGCACCAGGCCCAGGTTTTTTCAGCATCAGCGATTACCTCTTCGTCCGTGCGGAAGTCCTGAGGCCCGCAATTGTCGTAGTGGATTATCTCATCCAGGGCCCTGACTTCTTTAGGATTCGGCGTACTGGCGGCGTAGCCGAGTACCATCATATCGTAGATAGCTAAAGGCTCGGGGATGCCAACGATGGCTTTAATTGTCCGCTCGGCATCCGGGCTGGATGCGGCGGTGTACCATTGTGAAGCCAGACCCAGCGATGCCGCCGCCAGGTGCATGTAGAGAAATGCACTGGCCAGGCTGGAGTTATAGAGTGCAGTAACCCGGGCATTTTTCTCCTCAGGATGACCGGGGAGGCCAACCTTTGCCCTCCATTCAGCCAGCAGGAGAATAAAAACCGGCGCGTCGCGAAAGCTCCTCCTCGTGGGAATCCGGGCAGGATTGGTAATGGGAGGCGCGTATTGTTCGAGGGCGGCCACGATTGCATCCTTCACCTCCTTCTTTTTCACGACGACGAACTCCCAAGGCTGTGTATGAAACCCGGAAGGAGCCCAGCGTGCCACCTCGATAATTTTCTCAACATATCCATCCGGCACTGGATCAGGCTTGAACTGGCGGATAGTACGCCTTTTCTTAACCAGGCCCAGCAGATAATCATACGTTTCACTCTCTTTCATAGCCCCTCCCTTTTTTAGCCCAGTCATGTTTCTTATTTCACTTCATAATAGCAAAGCCAATTTACCCTCTCAAGTCTGGTCTTTATCCCAAAGATAATCCCGCCGTGCCGAATAGTATTCAAAGTCACGTTTTTACCTCAAAGGTGATTTATGCCTATAATAATACCCGGAGGTTCATCATGCCCACTCAAAACCGTATCGTTATCATCGGGGGGACGGCCTGCGGTCCCAAAGCTACCGCCAGAGCAAGGCGCCTCGACCCTGCGGCGAAAATCACCATCATCGAACAGAGGGAAAATCTCTCCACCGCCACCTGCGGTCTGCCGTATTTCATCTCGGGGGTTATCACAGATGAAAGCAATATGATAGCACGTCAGAACGATTATTTCCGCAACGTCTTCAACATGGAGGTGCTGACTCATAAGCGAGCGGTCTCTATAGATAGAAAATCTCGGAAAGTCGAAATATCAGACCTTCCTAGCGGCAAGAATAACACCATCGAATACGATAAGCTGGTGATCGCCACGGGGAGCGCACCGATAGTACCCGACTGGGAGGGCAAAGACCTCGATGGAGTTTTTACACTAAATAATCTACCGGATGCTAGCGCCATCCGCAGCTATGTGAAACAGCTGGAAAATAAAGAAACAGTCATCATCGGTGCGGGGCTTATCGGACTGGAAATGGCGGAGAGTTTTGCCAAACAGGGACTCAAGGTTACGGTGGTTGAAGCCCTCGACTGGCTCCTGCCAAAACTGCTGGATTTCGAAGTTGCTGCTTACGTGCAGAAACACCTTCAAGAATCCGGAATACGACTCCTCTTCGGGCAACGCGTTACCGGACTTGAAGGCAGCGGTGGCAGGGTAAGCGGGGTTATCACTGAAAACACCGGGATTAGGGCTGGCCTTGTGCTGCTATCCCTGGGAGTGAAACCGAACGTAAGTATCGCCCGGGACGCCGGACTTACCATCGGAGCGACGGGAGGTATATCCGTCAACCAGTACCTGCAGACCAGCGACCCGAATATCTATGCCGGCGGCGACTGCGTGGAAAATACTCACCTGATCACCGGTGAGAAAGTGCTGGTCCCGATGGGTTCCACCGCCAACAAGCACGGACGGATAATAGGCACGAATATTACCGGGGGTAATGATACTTTCCCAGGAGTTCTCGGCACGGCTATAGTAAAAATCTTCGAATACAATGCGGGACGGACGGGGCTCACTGAGTCGGAGGCACGGCAATATGGCTACAACGTGGTAACATCCCTCGTTCCCGGTCCGGAGTACGCCAACTACTATCCGGGCGGCAAGCAGATACTGGTAAAACTGGTTGCCGAAGAATCCAGCGGTAAGTTACTGGGCTGCCAGGTCGTCGGGCCCGGTGAAGCCGCCAAGCGAATCGACGTCATGGCGACGGCACTGACATCCGGAATGGTGGTAGATGACATCGCCAACCTCGACCTGTCCTACGCACCCCCCTACAACAGCGCCATGGACCCGCTGCACAATGCAGCCAATCTCATCAGGAATAAACGAGACAAACTTGCCCGTACCGTTAACCCGATGGAACTCAAAGAAAAGCTGGACAACAATGAAAAATTCGTCCTGCTGGACGTGCGCGGCGAGGATGAATGGGAACTTGTACGCCTGAATGTACCACAGTCGCTGTTAATACCCCTGCCGGAGCTCAGGGAAAGGCTGAGTGAACTTCACACAGATGACGAAATCATCATATACTGTCATACCAGCGTACGCGCCTATCAGGCACAAAGGATACTTGAGGGAGCAGGTTTTAAAGATGTGAAGTTCATAGAGGGAAGTCTCTCAGCTTGGCCGTACGAGGACTACTTAAGCTGATTCCTAAAACGGCCTGTCTTCTCTCCTGCGATGAGGTGGTATACCCTTCAGGAAGAAGTTGGTAATTAGCCCCAGAATGGTGACGATAAAAAACACCATGAAAACCTGTATCAACGCCGTATTCAGGGCTTCCCGCAAAGTCGTGAGCATCTGCTCGAAAAGCGCCGGACCCTGACCGCCCAATCCTTCGAACATACCCTGCATCTGCGCATGTGCTTCCGGGCTGACCAGAGCCTGAGGGTTATCCACAATTGCCGCCAGTTGTTCCGGCAGAACGACGGCTTTTACGTCGGACGAAAGGTTACCAAGGAAAGTTGAAGCAAAGGTGTTATTTAATATCGAGCCAACAATTGCCAGACCGAAAACACCCCCGAGAGGACGCAGCAACTGAATCATGGAAGTAGCCGTGCCCATGACGGCGTAAGGTACCGTATTCTGGACGGCAATGGTATGGATGGGCATAATCATGCCGTTACCGAGACCGATGATAATGATATAGACCACAGCGACACCATAGCTGGTTTGGGGATTCATCATGGTAAGCAGGAAGAAGCCGACGGCAGAAATAACAAAGCCAATGGTGCCCTGCAAGCGATAGTGTCCCCCGGCGCGTGAAAGCGTCTGCCCGCTGATAAAGCTGCCCACGGCAGCACTCAACATCATCGGTGTCAGGAAAAGCCCGCTTTCGGTAGCGGCCGCACCGAGCACTCCCTGAAAATAAAGAGGTATAAAAGTCACCACTGGGAAGAAAGCCGCCCCCATGAATAAACCAACCATAGCTGATACCACCATTACCCGGTTCTTGAAAAGGCCCAGGGGTATAACAGGCTCCTCAGCACGGCTTTCAATAAAAAGGAAAGCAACTAACATCACCACTGAGAAAGCCAGCGTGCCAAGGATAACAGGTGACGTCCAGGCATAGTCAACTCCGCCCCAGGTCAGAGCCAGTATTAACGGACCGATGAATAGTGTCATCGTCATCACGCCGAGGTAATCAATCCTGTGCTTCTCATGTGAAATTTTGAGTTGTGGGAAGAGAAAGATAAAGATAATGATAATGATTACTCCTAGAGGTATGGGAGCAAAGAAACACCACCGCCAGGAGAAAGTATCGGTCAGAAACCCGCCTAAAGTCGGCCCGATTAAAGTCGAAAGCCCGAAGACGCCCGCCATGAGACCGCCGTACTTGCCGCGTTCCTCGGGCGGGAAAATATCGGCGATAACGATAAAACCCAGGGCGGACATCATGCCGAATCCGATTCCCTGGAACGCCCGGTAGATGATAAGTTCGGTGATGGACTGGCTGATGCCGGAAAGAAAGGAGCCCAGGGTAAAGATAGCCATGCCGATAACGAGAAGCCACTTGCGACCGAACATGTCGGAGAGTTTACCGGTTATCGGGACAGCGATGGTCTCGGTAATGATGTAGGAAGTAAAAACCCACGTATACTGGCTGAACCCGCCAAGGTCAGTGATGATTCTGGGCATAGCCGTGGAGGCAATAGTCATGAACATCGAGCCGAGGAACATGGATAGCATCGTACCGACCAGAGCCGCAATCACCTGTTTCCGGGGCAGGTTACTCTGAAAAGCCTCTAATTGTAGGTGATTTTCCATGACAATATCGACGAATACTATAATCTGGAAAGAATATTTTTAAGTCCCTTCAATGATTCCGCCAGCTGTTGAAGCTCATCATCGGTCAACCGCGATAGTTTTTCCGTAAAATTCGCCCTGAGGACCTGGTCTTTTTCTTTCAGAATGGCTTTGCCTTTATCCGTAAGAGATATATTAGAGAGACGCCGGTCAGTTTCATCGGTCCGCCTTGCCACCATTTCGAGGCTTACCAACCGGTCTATCAGAAAGGTCATCTGAGGTCTGGATATCAGCAATTTTTCGCCAATTTCGGTTATATGCTGCGTACCCGCTTCTTCAAGTACCATCATTATCTCGAAATGAGGTACGCCGATACCCTCGCCGACCTTGTCGAAAGCCGCTTTAACGACCTTGCGATTGATACCACGGCGAATAAGGGGCGGAATAGCAAGCAAATCCTCGGCGACGCTGTTGAGTAGCTTTTTATTCATGGAAAAACTGAAAACAAATTAGATAATTTCATGCAATAAATGGTTAACAATATGAACTATTATACCATCCGAGTTACTTAGCCGTCAATGTACCGGAGTTCATGTTATTGAATCCCGTTAACTTACTATTATAAAATTAACCTGTTTATTGGCAATCGGTGAAAATGAGCAAATGGCTTAACGAAAAGAAGCAGGTTCTGGAAGCAGCCCGAAAAATGGCGGAGAGGGGTCTTGTAGTGGGTACCGCAGGGAACGTAAGTCTGCGCCTGCCTCCCGAAGCTGATAGAGAATTGCTGGCAATCACGCCGAGCTCCATGTACCACGACACCCTGAGCGTAGACGACATTCAAATAATCGATTTTCAGAGGCAGGCCATGCAGGGGAACCTGATCCCTTCCATAGAATCGGGACTGCACATCGCCATCTATAAAGCCAGGAAAAACGTCAGCGCCGTGATGCACACACATTCGATCTATGCTTCTGCCGTATCTATCACCGGACTGGACATCCCCCCTATCCTGGAAGACCAGGTCGCCTTTCTCGGCGGCACGATAAAGCTGGCCAAACACGCACCTTCCGGCAGTAAAGAACTGATAGAGTACACGCTGTCTGCCCTGGAGAACAGGAACGCCGTACTGCTGCCCAATCACGGCGCGGTGAGTACGGGAAAAACGCTGAAGGATGCCTTCACGGCCAGCGAACTCCTTGAAAAAACAGCCAAGATTTTCCTGCTGGCTAAACTGGTCGGAGAGGTTAAACAACTCCCGCCGGAATCAATGAAAGTCATGACCGACTACTATGTGAAGTCGCAGGAAAACTGACCCGGGTAAAAAGGTACCGTTCACACCAGAAGTCACGTTAGCGTTTGACATTTTATCCCAATTTAACGTAAACTAATATGGCATAGTTTCCTGTATTTTGGTAATTACGGAACTCATGTCAAACAGAGTGAGGGGACAAACAGACATACAACCAGCTATCCGTATTACATATAAATATCACCGGTGCCTGCGGGCATTTCACGTCCCTGTCTATGAGAAAGGCAACCGAAATATCCGGACTTTAAAGCTGAAAGATTGTTATGGGATTGCTTAAAGGAAGAAGAAAAGCATTCTCTCTTGTCCCGGGAGGCAGAGCGCTAGCACAACCCATTTACGGATTCGACAGCAGCTGATATGTACCGGCATCTGTATAAACCCTACTTTTTCCGTTCTACGAGATTCATTATTCTATGATAAACTTTTAATATCATCACGTATTAATTCTGAGAAACAAAAAGCAAACTGGAGGAAAACAAATGGCTTATCCAAAATTCGAGAGCATTTTACTTGAAAAAGACAAGGAATATCCCAAGGTTACCTACCTTACCCTGAACCGGCCGGATAAGAACAACTGCATCAGCATCGGCGAAGAGTACATGACCGGCGACATTAAAAAAGCCATGTGGGAAATCAACCATGACGACGACTGCAATGTGGTCATCTTCAAGGGTGCCGGCAAGAACTTCTGTGCCGGATTCGACCTATCCATGGTCTACCGCGTTTACGGCGGTGCCAAGGGCGTTAAACCCAGCCAGAGAATCAGGCTGCAGACCGACCAGGACCAGCTTTACGGTTTCCCGCAGGCAATCCTCGACTGCAACAAGGTCGTCATGGTGCAGGTACAAGGCTGGGCTATTGAGGCCGGACTTTATATTACCAAGGCTGCTGATATTGTTGTCTGCGCTGATAACGCCAAGTTCTCCCAGATGGGACAGAGATTGGCTTTCGGCGGTCTGCCTACCCTGCCTATCGAGCTGGTTATGGGCCACACCAAGAAGGTCGAGGAAATCCTTCTTACTGGTCGCACCATCAGCGGTAAAGAGGCAGAGGAAGCCGGTTACGTCACCAAGTCCGTCCCCGAAGAGGACCTGGAGTCCGAGGTACATAACCTGGCAGCCGCTATTTCCCTGCTGCCGCGCGACTGCGTGGTCATGGGCAAGTTCGCCCGCCGTCACATGCTGGACAGGCTGGGACTGACCAACCTCAAAGAGGTTATCCTCTACCACACCTTCAGCACCAACCTCAAGTACAGCGATGACGAGAGAGAACTCATGTTCATCCGCGACCGCGAGAGCATGGGCGAGCGAGAGGCTTTCCACAAGATGCATGAGAAATACGAGGAGCGCCTCAACCGGACCAAGTACTTCCGGAGCTACCGCCCCGAGAAGAAAAAATAGAAACACCGTACCTACTCTGGTAAGGAGTTAGACAATGGCAACACCTAAGAAATATCCCGAATTCGTCAAGGACGACTATTTCAAGATAGACGTTGAATGCCATCTCAGCGGCGAAGCGAACAAGAAATACTTCAACTACTTCCCCGAATACAGGAAGTGGGTCTGGGGTACGGCGGAGACCGCCCGCGCTTTTAACGCCGTCCCTCACCATTCCGGCAAGGACTGGAAAGAACCGCCGGTAACCAAAGGCGAAAAATCGGACCTGCCGGAAGAAGACCAGCTGATAGTATACATGGACCGCTACGGCGTGGACATGGCCTGCATCCTCCCCGAATCCATGATGGAGACCACCGGCTATTCCACCAAGTGGTCCACCAACGGTCATCTGCTAGCCGCCGCGGAAAAGTACCCGGACAGATTCATTGTCCAGCCCAACGTCGGGCCCTTTATCAAGCGGGGCATGAAAGATGTGCTGTGGGAGCTGGATTACCTAGCCCAGGAAAGGGGCTGTAAAATATTCAAGTTCTATCCTCCCGAAGACACCTACATCAACGACGAGAGGATATGGCCCTTTTACAAGCGCTGCGAAGAACTGGGAGTCATTGTTTCCATCCACACCGGCTGGAGCTGGTGTCCTCCCGGTAAAGCCAAATACTGCCTGCCCGTCCTGCTGGACGATGTCGTGAACGACTTCTACGACCTTAAAGTGGTCGCTTTCCATGCCGGCTGGCCGCAGTGCCATGAACTGAACATGGTCGCGTTATCGCACCCCAACGTATACATTAGCCTTAGCCTGATTATGCCGTGGTATAGAGCAGCGCCGCGCCGCCTGGCGGAAATCATCGGCGAGGCCATCCAGTTCGCCGGACCCGAACGTATCGTCTGGGGCACCGATTTCTACGGCCCCGGCGGGCTGTTCAGGGAAGCGATATTGGGTCTCAGAACCTTCGAGATGCCGGAAGACCTGCAGAAAGGCTACGGCTTCGCCCCGGTCACCGATGAAGTCAAGCGTATGATTTTCGGTGAAAATCTGGCTAAACTAATCGACATTGATACATCTAAAAGACGCTCAAAATAACGATTATAAATTATAAATAAAAAAGGAAAGGAGAAATATGCATAGTCTATTTCCAAAGCTGTTCTCGCCTATAAAACTCGGCTCGCTGGAAATCAAGAACAGAATCGGCGGTTCGTGTACGACCACCGGTGGCGCTGACATCAACGGTTATATTACCGAAGAGTGCCTGTACTCGTACGCCGCCCGATGTGAAGG
>DUFB01000026.1 GCA_011192005.1 Dehalococcoidia bacterium | reverse complement strand
TACATTCTTACTACTAATGTATCACGACTAAAAAGTCTTATTCTTCCCGCCAGTTCCAGTCCCGCCCGCCCTTGAAGACGGCGGCATTCATCTCGTTACTTAAAAAGAGGAGATTGGCATCGGGATAACGCAACGCCATGGCATAAAAGAACGCTTCGGTATCGTCCGTTTTCGCCAGCTCTTCCTCCGTGGCGATGAGATAGTCTCTGGTAAAGGTAAACGACGAATTATCGAAAGGCATTCCCGGCTTCTGGTGCCCCGGGATGACCACCTCGGCCCCCATCTTCTCCAGGAGTTCGATATCCCGTATCCACTGCTGCCGCTCTTCCGCCGTCACCTCGCAGGTAAACGGGTGCGCCTGATTAAACAGCACGTCGCTGCCGTAGAGCGTTTTTATACAGGGTATCCAGACTACCGTGTTGTGTTTCAGGTCTCCCATGATTTCCGGAAGTATCTCGATGCGGTGCCCCTCCAGCTCGATGAAGTTCTCGGTAAGTGATTCCATATTTACCGCCTTTCTGGGTACGTTCGTCGGGCCGATGATATTCTCCCAGTGGTCTATTTTGCCGAACATCTGCTGGTTGATGGTGCGGGCTACCGAGGGCAGCGCCGTGACCCGCGCCTCGGGGAACGCCTCAACAACCGGTCCCAGGCCGAAGTAATGGTCGGGGTGGGCGTGGGTTACGTATATCGTTTTCAGGGTTTTACCCGTTTCCAGTATCTCGGCGGCGACCCGGTGCCCGTTAGACAGGCTCCACTGCGCGTCGATGAGGACAGCGTCGGTCTTCCCCGTGACGATTACGGAAGCGACGGCAAAACCGCTCTCATCACTGAAAAAGACCCTGGTATCCGGTAAATCCGGCCCGTGTGTGTTTATTCTTGTTTCCATAGACTCACCTTCTTCAAAATATGTTTAAGTTTATCAAGCCATATTTTAATTTGCAAAAATACCGATAAAACCCTTTGACACACCCCCCATCCGATGTTATCATTATTCCGTTGGAATAGCTTATCAAGCTAACTAAATGCCAAATTTAGAATTATATATTGCCCTCCTGGTAATCTGCCTGGTGCTGTCCGCCTTCTTCTCGGGTTCGGAAACGGCTTTTATCTCCCTGCAACGCTTCAGGCTGGAATATCTGGTCAGCAGCGATGTAAAAAACGCCAAAAAGGTTGCCAGGCTCGTTGAAAAACCGGAGAAATTCCTCTCCATCGTTCTCTTCGGCAATACCCTGGTCAACGCCGCCGCTGCCGCCCTGGCTACCGCGATCGCTGTCCATTACTGGGGCGAGCAAAATGGTATCATCATCGCCACCGTCGTACTCACCGTTATACTGCTGATTTTCTGCGAGGCCACCCCCAAGACCCTCGCCGCCAGGCATGCCGAAAGATTGTCCCTGCTACTGCACCGGCCCATCCAGATAGTCTCCTGGCTGTTCACCCCGTTCGTTATCGCTCTCAGCTGGCTGGCTACCGCCTCTACCCGGATTGTCGGCGGAAAGCTTGTGCCCCTTTCTATCATCAGCGACGAGGAAATCCGCACCATGATATCGGTGGGACATAAAGAGGGAACGGTCGAAGAAGCCGAAGCCAGGATGCTCCATAAAGTGTTCGATTTCGGCGACCGCCCCGTCCACGAGATCATGGTACCCCGCCTGGAAGTTCATGCCCTCCAGCAGGGCTCTACCGTCGCCGATTTCCTCAAGCTCTATATGGAAGCCCCTATCTCGCGTTATCTCGTATACCAGGAAAACATGGACAACGTCGTGGGGACACTCGCGGTCAAGGACGTGCTCATGGCGCGCGCCAGGGGTACCATCACCGAGGAAAGCACGATTGACGACCTGGTTCGTCCGGCCTATTTCACTCCCGAGACCAATCTTATCAACAAGCTCTTTTTTGATATGCGTGACCATAACTACCGCATGGCGGTGGTTATTGATGAATACGGTGGCACCGCCGGTATCGTCAGTCTCAGCCGACTCGTCGAGGAAATTGTCGGTCAGGTCGGCGATGAAATGGCTGGTATCGAAAAGGACTACGAGATTATTAACGAAAATACTTACCAGATTGACGGCGGGATGCGGGTCAGCCAGGCTAACGAAGAAATGGATTTAAAACTGCCCGAAGGTGAGGACTACGAGACCGTCGCCGGTTTTATCCTCAGTCTCCTCGGGCACATTCCCCGGCGTAACGAACAGCTGCGTTACCACGGTCTGAAAATGGTTATTACTGAAATGAAAGGGCAGAAAATCGAGAAGATACTTCTCACCAACGAACGGCGCGCAAATTCAGGACAACTGAGGAAGTAAAGCAGGTAAATATGACCGGTACCGAAACAGCATATATCGTTTTACTCGTACTCTGCGTGGGAATTACGGCCTTCTTCTGCAGTTCGGAGACGGCTTTCCTTTCTCTACAGAGGGTAAAGCTGGAGCATATGGTCAGCACCGGTGCCAAGAACGCGAAAAGAGTCTCCAGGATGATAGAAAAACCGGAGAAACTCCTGGCGGTGGTCCTCCTCGGCATTAACCTGGCCAATACTGCGGCCGCCGCCCTTGGTACGGCCCTGGCTGTTACTATCTGGGGCGAGGCGGGTATCATCTACGCTACCATCATTATCACCGTGGTTATCCTGATTTTCGCCGAGACAACGCCGAAAACATTCGCCGCCCGGCATGCCGAAAGCACGGCCACATTTTTCGTGCGTCCTCTGGGCTTTATCTCCTGGCTGCTGACACCCTTCGTAAGTACCCTGAGCTGGATAGCCAACAGCCTGGCGAAGGCTCTTGGCGGCGCCCCGGAATATAAGTCCCTGGCCAGTGCCGATGAAATCCGCACCATGATTTCCGTCGGCCACAAAGAAGGCACCGTGGAAGCCGATGAAGCCAGGCTGCTCCACAAGGTTTTTGAGTTCGGTGACCGTCCCGTCCATGAGGTTATGGTGCCCCGCCCCGAGGTCGTCGCGATTATGGACGGCTCCAAGCTGTCCGACCTGCTGGCTCTTTATGCCGAGAATCCCATGTCCCGGTTCCCGGTCTACAAAGAGAGTATGGACAATGTCGTCGGCATAATCTCGGTCAAGGACGTTATGATGTCTCTGGCTAAGGGCATCGTCACCGAGGATAGCCCGATTGACGAGCTGGTTCGTCCGGCCTATTTCACCCCCGAGTCCAAACATACTGACGAGCTATTTGCCGAGATGCGTGATAATAATTACCGCATGTGCGTGGTCATCGATGAGTACGGCGGTACCGCCGGTATCGTCAGCCTCAGCCGGCTCGTCGAGGAAATCGTCGGCGAAGTCGGCGACGAACTGGCCGGTGTGGAAAAGGACTACGAGATTATCAACGAGTACACCTTCCAGATAGACGGCAGCATGCGCATCGATGAAGTCAACGAAGAAATGGAACTAAACCTGCCGGAAGGTGAAGACTACGAGACCGTCGCCGGTCTTATACTGCATCTCCTGGGCCACATCCCCGAGACCAACGAACAGCTCCGGTACAAAGGCCTGAAAATGGTCGTCACCGAGATGCGGGGACTCAAAATAGAAAAAGTGCTGGTGACCCGGGAACGGCAGGCCAGAGCGGCTACATCGGACGCTAAAGAAAAGAAAAAAGAAGCCGGTGATAATACCGCCGAAGACACTAAAGCCTGAAGAAACGCTTCTTCCAGATACTGGCACGAGGTGCTTTATGCAACGCCTGCGCATCAGATTTCGCCGCGGTGAAGAACTTAAATACCTGTCCCATCTCGACTTGATGCGACTCTGGCAGAGAGCGCTGAACCGCGCCGGAATCGGGCTGGCTTACTCGGAAGGATTTAATCCACACCCCCGCCTGTCGCTGGCGGCCCCGCTGGCTCTGGGAGTAACCAGCGAAGCCGAGTTGATGGATATCATTCTCGCTAAATGGTCCTCACCGCACTCCTTCACTGCCGCCGTCGGCCGGCAGCTACCGGAGGGTATTGAAATCCTTCAGACCTATAATATCGCCCTTACCCTGCCATCATTGCAGTCCCAAATCACCTTTGCCGAATACTCGGTTGAGGTTAAAACGGATAAAAGCCGCGAGGAAGTGGAAACCGATGTAAAATCGCTGTTGCAGCTGGAAAGCCTCCCCTGGCAGCACCAGCGCGATACCGGGCCCCGCCATTACGACCTCAGGAAACTGATTGATGACCTCTGGCTCATCGACTGGCGTCAAGGCTATGCCGTTATCGGCATGAAGCTCCGCTGCGATAGCGGCGGCTCGGGCCGCCCGGAGCAGGTCGCTGTCGCCCTCGGCTTCCAGAGCTACCCCGATTCCATTCACCGCACGGCCCTCATCCTCAAGTCCAATTAATTGCCCAATACTTTCTCGCCTCTTCGATAGGCGAGGAAGACACAGAGGTTGAGATAAACAACCAATAATCAACGTTAGTGGTGTATAATACCAGTAACGATGCCTAAGAAACATACTGAACTCACTACAGAACAGCGTGTCCGGCTCTTCATCAAAGAAAGCCGGCTCATCACCACAGGACAGAAACTGGTCATGGCTGTATCCGGCGGACCCGACTCCGTCTGTATGCTTGATATCTTGGTCAGATTGCGCCAGGAGCTCGGCATAGAGCTGCTTATCGCCCACCTCAACCATCAACTCCGCGGCGCTGCTTCAGATGACGACGCCCGTTACGTCGCCGATCTGGCTTCTCGACTCAGCATTCCGGCTGTTGTCGAATCGAGGGACGTGGATGCCTACCGTCGACAGTATCGCCTCACACCGGAGGAGGCCGCCCGCGAGGTACGTTATTCATTCCTGACCGACGTCGCCCGTTCCGCCGATACCCGTATGGTAGCGGTGGGACACACCCTTGACGATCATCTGGAAACCATCCTCATGCACCTGATACGCGGTAGCGGCACGCGAGGTCTCCGGGGACTCCTGCCCGTCAGCCGGTGGTCTTCCGGAAAAGCCGATATTACTGTTATCAGACCCCTCCTCGATATCAGTCGCGAGGAAACGGCAGCTTATTGCGTGCAAAACGGGCTCGAACCGCGCACCGACGCCTCGAACGACTCCCTCGTGCCACTGAGAAACAGAATCAGGCACGAGCTCCTCCCGCAACTCCGGGAATATAATCCCGGTATAGCCGAAGCTCTGCGGCGAACGGCGCGCCTCGCCGCTACCGACCTGGACTTTATTGATAGTGAGGTTGAGAAAGTCCGGAAAAGAGTCTCCTGCAAACTGAAAAACGCCATTGCCCTCGATAGAAAGTCCTTCCGGGTGTTACCGCCCTCGGTGCAACGTCATCTCCTCCTGGCCTCTATCGAGTCGCTGCTGGGCAGCACCAAGGACGTCGAAGCCGCCCATATCGAGGAAATGATGAACGTTCTTGATAAACCCTCCGGTAAAAAAACCGTGCTGCCCTGCGGTCTTATTTTCACCGTGGAATATGACAGATACGTTCTGGCCCCGGATTCCGCCGTTCTTTCACCCTATCCCGTACTCAGGGGCGAAACCCGCCTTAACGTGCCCGGTAGCACGTCTATTCCTGGGTGGGAAATCCGTGCTGAGGTCATCAAATCGCCCTTAAAAACCGGAACACCGGACGAATTTACCGCCTGCTTCGACTTCGCTGAAACCGGTAACGTACTTTCCGTACGCTCCCGGCGCCCCGGTGACCGTTTCCGGCCGCTGGGGATGAGCAAGACGAAGAAACTCAACCGGTTCATGATTGACGAGAAAATCCCACAGTCGTGGCGGGCGCGCATACCCATCGTTGTTTCACCGACCCGCCTCATCTGGGTGGTCGGTTATCGCATCGATGACGGCGTCAGGGTTACGACCGCAACCGGGAGCGTTCTACGACTTGATTTCAGGCGTATCTAGACATCCGACTCTGCCGGTTCTACTGGTTCTTCAATTTCAACCGGTTCCATCGGCTCCATCGTATCATCATCGGTCTTCCGCCAGCGATACATCAGTATCCCCGCGGTTACCAGCACGGCTATCCCGGCGATATACATTTCAATCTGGAGAATTGATAAATCTAATTCTATCTGCAGAATGGTCCCGTACGAAACAATCGCATGCAGTAAAGCCGCCAGAAGGTATAAACCAAGACCTTTACCCTTAGCCAGACCGTATCCTGCTATTGCCGAAGCGGCAACATGAAAGCCGACCATAAAGAAGATCTCCCAGTATGCGGCAAAGCCTCCTTCAAATCCTAACGATGCCGCGTCCCAAGGCAAGCCCACGGTGGGCAATATCGCCTGGTTATTTAGCCAGATAGCCTGAAAAACGCCAAAGCCGGCTCCGGCCATCGCGCCGATGGCCAGCCCAATCCTGGGACTTATATTCCGACCGCTTCTCGCCCACCAGAAGACCATCGGTACCATCTTGGCACCCTCCTGCACCAGCCCGATTATCAGTACGAAAGGTATTGTCGATAGAAGCAGCCAGTCGCTGAGAGTCCACGCGTCCCATATTTTCTCCAGTATATATATCTGGACGGCGGACCGCACCGGAACCTCGATAAATACAAACGCCAGCAGTGTCACGAAAGCGCTTGCCACCGCCACCGCCCAGAGCCAGGGGTGTTTTTTCAGCGGCGGCCAGTGACTCAGAAGCCAGATAGCACCGATTACGAAGGCTATCACTATTCCGTAGAAGATATAGTCTCCGTTGAGGTATGGATAGGAAAACCATGTTTCCAGTATGTCCACCAGTTCTCCAAATGTCGGCATGAACTTCCTCCTTCAGTTATAATACCCGTTTCAGCCGTGGATTGCGCGTAATGCCCGGTATACGCCCCCGCTTGGCAATCGGTTTACCCTCCACCTCGTGCAGGTCGGCGGTGAAATCAATGGGTCTGGCTCCACTTATATAGCTGCCAACCCCGAATCCGTCTACCGGTGCTTTCCTTTCCAGAAAATTGGTGATTCTCTCGGGAGTGACGCCCCCGCTGACAAAGATGCCCACGTTATTATGCCCGGCCTGGTCCAGTCGGGCGCGTACTTCTTTGACCAGCTCCACCGTTACCCCGCCCCTCTCCGATGGCGTATCGAGTCTTACGCTCTGTAGTTTCTCCTTCAGCGCCTCGGCTACCCGCAGGCTCTCCTCTGCCTCATCCTTGAACGTGTCCACCAGCGATACGCGCGGTATATCCGGCGACATGTGCTTATCGAACAGAAGGGTAGCTTTGACCGTATCCCCGATGATGATAATCAGGGCGTGCGGCATCGTACCCGACGGCTCTACTTCGGCCAGCCTGG
>DUFB01000025.1 GCA_011192005.1 Dehalococcoidia bacterium | reverse complement strand
GCCGGGTGCTATCGCGAACGAGGGCGTCCTTCTGGACCTTGTGAAAATCAGAGATGCGTTCAGATGCCAGCTTAAGGGCGGTAAGAAGCTCGGCATCCACCTCGCGGGCAGCACGCTTTATCTCTTTCTTATCCACCTCAAGAGAAGTCAGCTTAACGCCGTCGAACTTTTCTGTGAACTCAATCAGGACGTTATCGCCCCTTTCACGTACCGCAGCGATTATATCCCTGACGACGCGCTCTTTATCGTCACCGCCGAAGCCCTGCCGCGATACCTGCCTTGAAAGCAACTCCTTGACCGGTTGATATCCTTCAACGATTCTCATCTAATTATCCCCGACCACCTGGCGCATTCTTTCAACCAATGATTTAATCCGCTTGCCCTTAGCCGACCTGTACGTGACCGCTTTATTGCCGATAAGGCAGGCGGTAGACACGAAAAGCGTATCGATAATTTTCAAATTATGCCGGGCGATAGTCCTACCCGTCTCGGTGTTTTCAATGAGCAGGTCAGCATCATCGGGCAGGAAGGCTTCGGTGGCGCCCCAGGTGGGTATGATACGGTAGTGCCCGAGGTGGTTCTCACGGGCATATCTGTCGGCCAGATTGACGTATTCCGACGCCACGCGTAGGGAACTCCCGTTGCCGGAGAGATAGCGGCTGAGTCCACCAGTATCCTCAACAGCAAGCTCGCGGCTGACCACTGCCACCAGCCTGACCCGACTGAACTGAAGGTCGAGAAGCTCCCGGACCGGACTGGAAGGAAACTGGCAGAGGTGCTCCGTGAGCCAGTCACGACCGGTAATGGCAAGATCGAAGTTACCGTTAGCCACCTGGAGGGGCATGTCCTGGGGACGGATTACTTTCACCAGTACACCGTCGATGTTTATCTCCGGTCGACGATTGTTCATGGCCGAGGGGTAATCATCAAGGCGAATACCGGCTTTATTCAGAAATTCTACAGTCGGAGGCTGCTGGTGCCCGTCGGGCAAAGCCAAGCGCACCAGATCTTTACGAGAACCGGCAGAACTAGAAGCACGCAGCGGAACCTTATCCGGTCCGGCTTTTACGGCCAGCTTTATGTCACGCGCCTCCGGCAGGACCTCAATAAGTGAGTTGATAACCTTATCCAGCTTTTTCGATTCGAGGCTGTCCCGGTTGGCGATAAGGTAGGCGCTAAACTCAAGCTCGCAACTCAGCGGGACCATGCCAGCCTGAGCCAGTTCATCCTCGCTCCGAGCCGAAAGCAGGACCATATCGGCATTCTCCGGAGGATAGACTTCCGCAGCACCCCAGAGGGGAAATATGCTGAAGCGGCTGAAACGGTTTCTTAGGGCATAGGCCTCCGCCAGGTTGGGATATTCACCGACAATACGCACCGGAGAGTAACGATGGGCATTACCTGACATCGGCAAAGCCGATGCTATATAAAGGCACCCGTCACCGTACATGAGGTCTTTTACCTTAACCAGTCCGCTGCGGGGATGCTTAGCCATCAGCTCCTCAATCCAATCCAGGCAGCAGATACCGAGTTCATAGTTACCCGTGGCTATCTGGATGGGGATATCCTTCTCGTGAAAGACCCTGATACGCACGTCCGTATATTTCTCAGAGCAGGGGCGGTAGAACCCCATATCGGAGTGATATTCGTCGAGACGCCAGTCAGCTTTCTGGAGCAGTGACGCCGTTTTTCTTAGGAGACGCCCTTTAGGCAGGGCAAGCTTAATCATCACTATCCGCCTCCAGAAGCTTGAGAAAGTCGGCAGAACTGGCGAATTCATACTTAATAGACCTGGTATTATCGCGAACCTCCAGCGCTTCCTTGCCCCTGATTTTTATCACCCACCGGTATTTTTTCTTCCTGCGTCCGCCGAGGTCTATCTCGACGATATATCCGACCCCGCGCAGGCTGGCGGCAAGTCCATAGGCAGCTTTGATTGATTCCTTACTACCCTGCCGGGGACGCACGAGTATAGCCGGCGACTCCGGGGACCTGAGTAAATCCGGTTTCACCAGCTTCAGCAAGCGGTCGCAGTAAAGGGCAAAACCACAAGCGGGTATGTTACCACCGCCCATGGACGTTATCAAAGCGTCATAGCGGCCGCCACCACCTATTTTCTCACCGTTTTGATAAAGCTGGAATATCATGCCCGTGTAGTACTCAAAACCCGCCCCGGAGACGATATCAACCCGATAGGGGAATCCCAGCGAATCGAGCAGCTCCAGAGCCTGCAGGAAATCATCGAGGCAGATAGCGATATCGGGCATGCTCTCCAGGAGTAAAGCCCTGCGTTTTTTCAGGAAACCAGAGGATTTACCCTCTAAATCCAGTAAAGGCTTTAAAATCTCCTCGTACAGGGGACTATCGCGGTCGATTTCAGCCAGCGACTCACTTACTTCACCGGCATTAAGTCCCAACTTATCCACTAATATTTTAATTATCCCGGCGTGGGAAAGCCTGAGCTCAACGTCCTCTACCCCGAGCTTTTCCAGTATCTCCAGAGACAGTGCTATCAACTCTAAATCCGCCGCCCCGGATTCAGACCCGATAAGCTCGGCACCAGACTGCCACCTTTCTCGCGGCCGCCCTCCTTCCTCCTCAAACATGAAAGTGTTGGCAGAATAAAACAGCCTGGCAAGTCCCTGTTTCTCCATGTTCTCGGTATAAAGACGCGCTACCGGAATGGTACCGTCAGGCCGCAATACCACCCTCTCACCGCTCCAGCCGTCCCAATCAAGGAAAGAGTACACCTTTCCCAGCATGGCGGGAGTGAGTGTCCCTGCCGAGGTAAACAGGTGGAGATATTCAATTACCGGCGTCCTGACCTCCTGATAGCCCCATTTGAGAAAGCACTGGCGGCATATTCCCATGATGAGACGGAACACCGCCATTTCGGCGGGAAGGAGGTCTCGCATGCCTTTACATCGCTGCGGCTTCATAAAGCTACCTTTTTATAATTACGTAAATACTATAATAATTTACACTAATTACACACACGAGTCTAGTCGAATTCAAGAAAAATGACTGATAATAAATCCCATTAAAAGTTATTAGAGATATGCTGTTAACAAAATGGGTAATAGATCAGTTTTTACTCTGCCTAAATCAAGCTTGTTTTATTCGATCTATTGGTACTATAATCAAAAAACCTAGAAGAGAATGAGTAGAATAGATAATTGGAAGCCCAGTCCGGAGGGTATGCGTAGGTTCAAGGACGAACCTTACCCGGTGAAATACACGCCGGATTGGGCTCGTGAGAATGCTACCAATCTAACCGCCAGAGCAAGAGTAAGGAAGAATCTGGCTGATATACGACGAATGATTCCCAAAGGTTCCTACACACTCGATATCGGGTGTGGTGGGGGATCTCTTGTGTCTGCTCTGGCCTCTTCGGGTTATAACGCTACCGGGTATGATCCATCACCGGTTTGCCTCGAATACGCATCAAGCCATGGGCCTGGCACATATATAAGTAACCTGCCAGCAAGCGGTCAATATGACCTTGTATCCGCTATTCACGTTCTGGAACACATTGATAATTCAGGTGACTTTTTAAAGAACGTCTACAATCAGCTAAAACGGGAAGGGATTTTCTACGCCATAGTCCCGAATCTAAGCACAATACACGGTATATTCGGTGAGCAATACCAACTGCTTATTTTCGATGCTGACCACCGCCTAGCCTGGGAAATAAAAGGGCTGAAAAGCCATTTAGAGGAAGCCGGATTTACTATCATTAGTATAAAGCAACGAGTCTATTTCGGCATACTGGCATCTATCATTTCATCTAAATTATACCGTTCTGTTGTCGGTTCGCGGGATGAAAAGCAGGTTCTGTATCAATCTGCCGAGACCAAGACACCAAAATCAGCGAAATTATTCCGTTTGTTGGATTACATTATTCCACCAAAAACTGTTAACGGAGAAAAAGTACACCGGCTATTTGACGAAATAGTAATAACAGCTAAAAAATAACCGGGGAATTCTCGGAGCAGCGTTTAAGAATCATAATTCCAGTCAGTCAATCAGACAGACTTCTACCGTGAATAATATCAAAATCACTACTGTGATACTACACATAACAAAGACCCTAACCTAAAGCAAGTGACAATATGAATCCAGGCAAAGGAAAGATTATTGTGAAGCGTCCCCATTCACCACAACACATAACGTACTTTTAACAGACAGTTATATATCCGCAGTTACAATTAAATTGAAACTGTTATACAATTATAGTAAGATGAATTTTGCAGGATTTTGCCATGATTAAAATCAGAAGAATATTATTGCTCTTCGTGCTTGTACTGCTGGCATTGTCCATCGCCACGGGAGCGCAGGCGCAGGGTAAGAGCATAACGGTGCTGACGATAAAAGGCACCATCAACCCCGTGCTTATCGACTACGTCGAACGCGGTATCGAAGACGCCGAAGAAAGAGGCGCGGAAGCCGTTATCATCCAGCTCGATACGCCGGGTGGTCTCGACACAGCCATGCGGGACATCATCCAGCATATGGTCAACTCCGAGGTACCGGTAGTGGTCTTCGTATCACCTTCGGGAGCCAGAGCAGCGTCAGCGGGAGTGTTCATTACCATGGCCGCTCATGTGGCAGTGATGGCACCCAACACCGCCATCGGGGCAGCCCATCCCGTAGCCGTCGGCGAGGACGGCGAGTCGGCGATGTCCGAAACGATGGAGGAGAAGGTACTCAACGATGCAGCCGCCTATATAAGGTCTATTGCCGAGGGCCACGGCCGCAATGTGGAATGGGCGGAGAGAGCGGTAAGGGAAAGCGTCTCGGCGACGGAACGCGAGGCTCTGGAACTGAATGTTATCGATATGATTGCATCCGACCTGGACACGCTGATTACCCAGCTGGACGGCTGGCAGGTAACCATGCTCGACGGCGAGGTTGTTACTATAGAAACCAGCAACGCAACCATCGCCGATTTCCCGATGACAGCCATCGAGAGTTTCCTCTACGCCATCGCCGATCCCAATATCGCCTACATTCTCCTGAGCATCGCCACGCTGGGTATCATGGCGGAGATATTCAATCCCGGCCTGATTTTCCCGGGAGTAGTCGGCGGCATCTGCCTGCTGCTGGCCTTCTATTCACTAGGGATGCTGCCGGTGAACTACGCGGGGATACTGCTGATCGTCCTGGCGGTAGGGTTATTCATCGGCGAAGTGCTGACGACCACCTTCGGTATCTTTACGGCCGGAGGTGTGGTATCATTGGTAATCGGGTCTTTAATCCTGTTTCAGGGTGCGTCTCCCGTTTTCCGGATTGACCCTTGGCTGATTGCCACGGTAACCATTATCCTGGCCGGGGTTCTGGCCTTCATCATCCACCGGGCAGTAACCGCCCACCGGAGGCAGGCGCGTACCGGCAGAGAGGAACTGGTGGGGAAGACCGCTCTGGTGAAGGTATCCCTGAAACCTGAAGGCACCGTTTTCTTTAAAGGAGAACGCTGGAGAGCCGTCTCCGAAGAGAAGGATATTAAAACAGGCGAAGAAGTAATCATCGACAGTGTCGATGGTCTGGTATTACACGTAAGCAGGAAACCACAGTCTAAACAGTAAATACCAGGTTTAAAGGAGGTTTTCTTGAGCGTATCCACGTGGCTGATTATCATAATCGTCGTTTTCATCGCCGCCTTTCTTTTCATTGCTATTTACTGGGGAATCAGGGCCCACCGGAATAGAATAGCGGCGGGCAGAGAGGACCTGGTAGGGAGAACAGCGTCAGTTGAGGTAGCATTAGAACCGAAAGGAATAGTGTTGGTAGACGGGGAACGATGGACAGCAGTAATCGAAAACGGCAGCGCAGAGCCCGAAGAGGAGGTGATTGTATCCAAGGTTGAAGGCCTGAGATTAATAGTAACCAAGAAAAATAAATAAAGGAGGTAAAAATGAACACCGGAATTGTAGTCGCTATAGTTGTTGTGATTATCGTGTTGATTATCGCCCCGATGGCGATAAAAATCGTCACCGAATACGAACGAGGCGTGATTTTCCGTCTAGGACGACTGGTCGGTGCCCGAGGCCCGGGCCTTTTCCTCATCATCCCGTTCATCGACCGGATGGTGAAGGTGGACTTGCGTGTCGTGACGATGGACGTGCCCTCGCAGGAAGTTATCACCAAAGATAATGTTACCGTTCGCGTCAACGCCGTCGTCTATTTCCGGGTCGTCGACCCCGAAGCTTCGGTGGTAAAGGTACTCGACCATATCAGGGCGACATCTCAGATATCACAGACAACGTTGAGGAACGTGCTGGGGCAATCCGAGCTCGACGAACTGTTGACCCAGCGTGAGAAACTCAACCAGATGCTACAGAAAATCATCGATGAGCATACCGACCCGTGGGGCGTGAAGGTAAGCACGGTTGAAATCAAGGAAGTAGAGCTTGCCGAGGAAATGAAGAGGTCAATGGCCGCGCAGGCAGAAGCCGAGCGTGAACGCCGCGCTAAAATCATCCACGCCGAGGGTGAGCTCCAGGCTTCGGAAAAACTGGCGCAAGCCGCTGCCGTCATCGGGCGCGAACCTTCCGCGATACAATTGCGTTTCCTGTCAACGCTGACGGAGATAGCCAGCGAGAAGAACAGTACCATCCTCTTCCCCATCCCCATCGAGTTCCTGAAGGCTTTCGGTGGGAAAGGCGAAGCCAAGAAATAGAGCCATACATAACACCTGTTGATAGAGAGGGAGGGGGCATTCCCCCTCCCCTTTTCTCCCATTCCTGTCGATAAATCATATTCTTTATGTAAAATACACTATCGATATCCAGCCTGCACAAGTTGGCAGAAAAAGTCGGGAAAGCGCCGGGCATTACTGGTATAGTATCGCTGGAGGAGAAACGGAAACATGGAATGGTCCGAGAGGATGAACGCAGCGGTAGACTATATCGAGGAGAACCTGGCAGGCGATATCGACTTCACCGAAGCAGCGAACCGGACCTGCTGCTCAAAATTTCATTTCCAGCGTATGTTTTTCGCTATTATCGGCGTAACACCAGCGGAATACGTACGCCGGCGCCGGCTAACTCTAGCCGCAACCGAGCTGAGTTCCAGCAGGGAAAAGGTCATCGATATCGCCATGAAGTACGGCTACGATTCGCCGGACTCTTTCACCCGGGCCTTCCGTAACGTGCACGGGGTAACACCGACGGCGGCGCGCGAGCCGGGGGTAAATCTCACTACCTATCCGCGTATCTCCTTCCATATCGAGTTAAAAGGAGGTACCAACATGGACTATAGGATCGTGGAAAAACCGGCATTCGAGGTCATCGCGAAACCCCAAAGTATATCTGCGGAAATCGTTCACAAATGGGTAATCATTCCCGAGGACTGGGAGAAGTTCTGGTGGGATTACTGGGAAGCTTTTTTCAGAGAAAAGCGCGGAGAATCCCTAGATAAGATGAGCGGGGGGAAGCCGGGACTAGTAACCGGAGCCAGATATCTGGCGATAACGACTATCGATAGCGACATAAAGAGCTTTTCCTACGCCGTTGGAATTGAAAAGCCGGACGGTCCACTATCGGCGGGTTACGAGGTTATTACCATTCCGGCGGCTACGTGGGCGGTATTCGAGTCAATCGGCCCGTTACCGAAGGCGATACATGACCTTGAGGACAAGGTTTTCACCGAATGGTTCCCGTCCACCGGCTACGAACATGACACCAAGCCGGAGCTTGAGGTCTACCTGCCGGGAGACACGAATAGCCAAGACTACCGCTGCCAGTTCTGGGAGCCGGTGGTCAAGAAGTGATAAGGCAGTAAAAGAACCAAAACCGGAGGGAGTAGCAATACTCTCTTCTTTCTTTCGGTCTCTATTTGATTCAGGTTATATCCTCATGCATAATGTACGTGCTGCATTAACCAACCATAAAAGAGCAGGAAAAGGTGCGACAAGGCCTGACTACACTGATATACTATCGCTGAAGGAGACGCGGAAAGATGGAATGGTCCGAGAGAATGAACGCGGCGATAGACTATATCGAGAAGAATTTAGCAGGAGAGGTAGACCTGAATAAAGCCGCCGGGATAGCCTGCTGCTCAACTTTTCATTTCCAGCGGATGTTCTTCGCAATAAACGGGCTGACCCCGGTGGAATACACCCGGCGTCGCAGGCTTACCCTGGCAGCGACAGAAGTGTCATCAGGAACCGGCAGAATCATCGATATCGCCATGAAGTACGGCTACGATTCGCCCAACGCTTTCACCCGGGCTTTCCGGAACCTGCATGGTGTTACTCCGACGGCGGCGCGCGAGCTGGGGGTAACGCTAACGGCTTTCCCGCGCATCTCCTTTCATATCCAGCTGATAGGAGGTAATGATATGAACTACAGGATTATCAAAAAGCCAGCATTCACGGTGGCCCTTACGTCAAGGAAGTTTACCACCGATGGCGGACAAAATCTCAAAGACATACCGAAATGGTGGCAGGAATTCATGGCATCGCCTGAATATGGAAAAATGACGGCACTTTCAAACAGTATGACCGGTGTTATAACGGGTGGTGTGATGTTGGGAGTTTGCTATAGGGCAGCCGATACCGGAGAATTTTCCTACGGAATAGCAGTTGAGTTACCAGAAGGAGCCTCGCCTGGTAAGTTTGAAAGAATGGAGATACCGGCGACCACCTGGGCGGTATTCGACTGCACCCTCGCTAACCTCCAGGATGTCACCAAGCAAATTTTCGGAGAGTGGTATATGGCTACCGGTTATGAACACCCGGGGACACCAGACCTGGAGGTCTATCTGCCGGAGGGTACCGGTGACGACATGAAATGCCAGATATGGGCACCAGTTGTCAAGAAGAAGTAAGGGTATTTTTCATAGGTGTAAAGGGGTGGGTTAAAGATACCCACCCCTACTTCTACCGCAAGGATACATCCCCGGCGACAATGCGGGTGGTACTACCATCATCAAGTTTTAATATTAGAGCGCCGGTGGAGTCAGTGGATTCGGCGAGACCTTTCAATGTCTCATCACCGGCGATCACCACAACCTCTTTTCCCAGGGTAACCAGTCTCTCCCGCCATTCCCGGTAAATAGACTCTCCATCAGCTAATCTCAGATATAGTTTTTCCATTTCTACCAGGAGGTTATTGATTAAGTCCGTCTTGATAACGGTATGTCTGATTTCCTTTTCCAGGCTGGTAACAGGAACTAAGCTGCCCTTAACATCCATACCACCGATATTAATGTTTATGCCGATGCCGATAATGGCGCGGGTGGTCTTTTCACCGCTTATCTCGTTTTCAATCAAGATACCGCACACTTTTTTACCGTCAATGAGGATATCATTAGGCCATTTTATACCAGCCTTCAGTCGGGTAACATTTTCGATGCTGCGCACGACCGCCAGCGAGGCAATCATCATCAGGTAAGGCAGGTTTGATACGTCAGGATAGAGAATAACCGAGAAAGTGATATTACCGGGCGGCGACAGCCATACACGCCCGATACGACCCCGCCCCGAGGTCTGTTCGCCGGCGATTATGACCGTACCTTCGGCGGCTCCCTGGCGAGCCTCACGACGGGCAACATCCATCGTCGAAGGGAGTTTAGGGAAATAAATAACCTTCTGGCCGATAAACCTTGTATCGAGCCTGCCGGTAAGCGATTCGGGTGATATGTCTTCTCCTGCCATTTCAGCGTACCCTGACCGTATATGCGTAATATTACCACATATGGACGGGGATTTTAAGGGAAATCAGCGCCGGTAGAGGCAGTGGCGGTTAGATTCTGACCTTGACAAAGGGGAGGATTTGTATGCCGACCCCGGGTTTAATCTCAAACTTAACATCACCCTGGGAGTGCCGTTCGGCACCGGCAAGCTTGGTGACATTGAGCATCTTTATTACGCGAGTATCAACCTGACCTGGTTCGAGTATGGAATCGTGAGTTTTAAGCTCCAGATAATAATCACTCATACCGTAAACACGGCTGAGAGACCTTCCCTCGTAGATATGCCTGTCTATGACCAGCACCACCGACCGGTCATTGCGGCACATCTCCTTGCATACCTGAACAAAATCTACCTTGGCTACGATGTCTACGCGGGTTATCAGCGGTGTCACGGAATCGACGATGACCAGTTTGAAGCGCCTGGGTATAGCCACGATATTATTAATGAGTTGCTGGAGGAACTGTTTGCTGTTGGTGATAACGTTGCCTTCATAGAGTGGATATACCCTCAACCTGTCCGTCATCACTTCTTTCCTGATATCGAGAGAAATGGACTGCATCTGTGCGACGAGTCCTTCAGCAGTATATTTCTTGGTGAAGTATGCCACCGATGTATCCTGAGAGTGAAGGACGCCGTAGGTAATATACTGGCAGATCACGCTCTTACCGGTTTTAGCTTCGCCTTCAACCATGATGAGCGAGCCTTCCTTGATACCGCCACCCAGCGCCTCAGCAATTTCCCTAACACCGGTGGTGACGGAGTCTGTGGTGGTCGTCATTCCCAGCATTTCGCTTTACCCCCAATTTACCGGGTAATTTTAACTCCTTACATGTAAAAAGTACGTAAAAAGTCCGGTGAAATGAATAAACAATTTATAAATGATGAGTACACTGTATATGCATTTGAAATTAATTAAACGGTTTGAACATAAAATAATTGACAATATAAAATATTTTATCTACAATTACCCACAACATAACAAGGAAGGGAGGATTTGATGGACGTTACTTTTATTGACTCCTGGCTGTGGCTGATATTCATCGCCTTCGGCCTGGTGCTAGTTCTGATGGAACTCCTGCTCGGTATCGAGACAGGACTGGATATGGTATTCATCGGTTCGGCTTTCATCCTGGGCGGACTGATAACAATCGCACTTGGCTCCTGGGTCTGGACAGCGATAACCAGCGGTATCATATGCGTCATATATGTATTCGTCGGACGGAGATACATTCACCAGCGCGTGGCCGTTAAGACGGAAAAAACTAATATCGATACCATCATCGGGAAGCGGGGATTTGTCACCCAGGACATCAGCCAGAAGAAATACGGCGTGGTGAAAGTAGGCATGGAGGAATGGCGCGCTAAAGCTGACGAGGATATCAAAAAGGGTGAGGAGATAACCGTCACCGAGATAAGTGGCGTTACTCTAAATGTAAAAAGGGTAGAAGGAGGAAATACATAAAATGAGTGTAGGCGCTATAGTAGCAATTGTCATCCTGTTCGTGGTCCTGGTAATCACACTGGCGAAATCGGTCACGATAATCCACCAGGCAGAAAAGGGAATTGTCGAAAGGTTCGGGAAATATAAGGAGACCCTGGAACCCGGCCTGCGGTTCATCATTCCCTTCATGGACTCCCTGATAGCCCGTATAGACATGAGAGAAACAGTGCTGGACGTAGAACCGCAGCCGGTAATTACCAATGACAACGTGACGGTAACCGTCGACGCCGTAGTTTATTACTACGTCACCGACGCCAAAGCCGTCCAGTACGAAGTGGTTAACTTCTATATTGCAGTCAGCAAGCTGGCCCAGACCAACCTGAGAAACCTTATCGGCGAGATGAGTCTGGACGAGACACTGACCTCCCGGGAGAGAATCAACGCCTCACTCCGGGAAACGCTCGACGAAGCCACCGACAAGTGGGGTGTGAAGGTAACCCGGGTGGAGGTGAAGGAAATCGAGCCGCCGCGCGATATCACCGAGGCAATGAGCAAACAGATGAAGGCGGAAAGGGAGAAACGCGCTGTCATCCTTGAGGCGGAAGCTTACCGGCAAAAGCAGATACTGGAAGCCGAGGGAGACAAACAGAACAACATCCTGGTAGCGGAGGGTGACCGGCAGGCCGCCATACTGCGAGCTGAAGGTGAAGCCAAAGCCATCGAGACGGTCTCCACGGCGGCGGACAGGTTCTTCATCGGTAACGCCCAATTACTGAAGCAGCTTGAAGTGACCCAGGCTTCACTAGAGGACAATACCAAGCTCATCATGTCTGACCAGTCCCGGCTGATAAATGTCCTGGGCCTTACCGAGGCGCTGGAGAAAATGCCACCCAAGATGGAGACGAGGAAAACAGCACCCAAAAAGATGGAGTAATATGAGAAGATACAAGAGGACAGGAGTATTAGCAGTCGCAATTACAGCAATATTTTTAGCCGGACTGGTTTCCGGGTGCGGCGGGGGGGTTAACGACAGCGGCAGTATAGCGTTTTATTCTCTCAGGGATGGTAATTTCGAGATATACGTGATGGATGCCGACGGCTCGAACCAGAGGAGGCTTACCAGTAATAACGTGTATGACTGGTACCCCAACTGGTCGCCCGACGGAACCAAGATAATTTATACCTCCGGTATCCAGGATGATCACGATATCTACATAATGAATGCCGATGGCAGCGACAAACGCCTGTTTATCGATAGCGATTTTGCAGAAGGAGACCCGGACTGGTCACCCGACGGTAGCAAAATAGTCTTCGTTTCTAACCGGGACGGCGACCCTGATATATACGTGATAAATGCGGACGGGACTAACCTGACGAAGCTTACCAGTAACAACGCTAACGATTACCTGCCGACGTGGTCGCCGGACGGGAACAAGATAGCCTACCATACTGATGTTGATGGTAATTTCGAGATATACGTAATGGATGCCGATGGTTCGAACCAGACACGCCTGACATGGAACGCCGGCTTCGATTTATCCCCGGCATGGTCGCCCGACGGGACAAAAATAGCATTCTGTTCAGAACAGGATGGTAATTACGAAGTATATGTGATGAATGCCGACGGGCGCGACCAGAAGAGGCTTACCAAAAACGAGTACAGGGATATGAAGGTTGACTGGTCAGCCAGTAATAACAAAATAGTGTTTAGTTCGGACCGTGACGGGAATATGGAGATATACAGCATGAAACCCGATGGTTCGAAGCAGGAACGCCTGACGAATAACGAAGCGGAAGATTACTGGCCGGCGTGGTCGGAGTGAATAATTCAGGCGTTGGAGCTTAACGGGGCGCGGGTAATATTGACAATAGAATTTTATTTGTGATATTATTTTAGTGCGCTCTCAGAAAGAGCGCTTTTGTACCTTAACAACTGGATAGCGGAAGGAAGGTTCAAACAAGTAAACCCATATTTTTTTGGAGAGTTTGATCCCGGCTCAGGATAAACGCTGGCGGTGTGCTTTATGCATGCAAGTCGAACGAACCGTTTCGGCGGTTAGTGGCAGACGGGTGAGTAACACGTAAGTAACCTGCCCTT